>DASQOU010000076.1:0-31543 GCA_035644295.1 Bradyrhizobium sp. | reverse complement strand
CTCGCGCACGCGGTAGACATATTTCGCGATCCAGAACAGCGTGTGCAGGTCGCGCAGGCCGCCCTTGCCGTCCTTGACGTTGGGTTCGACCAGATAACGCGATTGCCCGGCGCGGCGGTGCCGTTCTTCGCGCTCGGCGAGCTTGGCGGTCACGAATTCGGCCGCGGTGCCCTGCACCACCCCTTTGTCGAACCGCGCCACCAGCTCATTGTAGAGCGGCTGATCCCCGGTCAGAAACCGGGTCTCGAGAATGGCGGTGCGGATCGTCATGTCGCCGCGGGCCTGCCGGATCGATTCATCGACCGAGCGGGTGGCGTGGCCGACCTTCAATCCCATGTCCCACAGAGAGTAAAGCACGGCCTCGGCGACCTGCTCGCCCCAGGCGGTTTGCTTGTAGGGCAGGATGAACAAGAGATCGATGTCGGATTCCGGTGCCATCAATCCGCGGCCATAACCGCCGGTCGCGACCACCGCCATGCGTTCAGCACCGGAGGGAATCGGCGAGCGATAGAGGTGGCGTGTGGCCGCGTCGAACAGGATCCGGATGATTTCGTCCTGGACGAAACACAGCCGTTCGGCGCATCGCCGTCCATGCCGGTCCTTCAGCAGGACCGCCTGAGCCGTTGCGCGGGCGGCGACCAGTTCGGCCTTCAGCAGTTTCGCCACGGCGGCGCGAAAAACATCTTCGCGTCCGGCGTGTTCCGCGGCGAGCGCGTCGACCGCGGCAGTGATCCTCGCGGTATCGAAACGTTCGTCGGCCCCGGATCGGGCCTGTGTGACAACACTATCCATCGACTACCCCGATATCGGACGGCGCCGACCCTGTCACGGGACATTGCAAAAATAGCGGAAGGCCCATGCTGGATTTCCTCGACTTCCAACAACGCCGTTCTCGCCATCGGGGTCAAGGAGACGAATTTTCCCATTGACGCGGGGCCTAACTAGTTGAAATAAAACGCCGTTCTGAATTCACGAAAGCGGACCTGAAGTGTTCCGCACCTGCCGCGTTGACGCTTGCCCGCAATCTGCTTTGATCAATCGACCCCCGATGGAGATATCGACCATGCCAAGGATTTCACGGCGCGCCGTCGCCGCGATTGTCGCCCTCTCGACGCTGATCGGAGGCCCTGCATCCGCAGCCGACGCGCTCAAGGAAATTCGCCTTGATTGGGCGACCTACAATCCGGTGTCGATGATCCTCAAACAAAAGGGATTGTTGGAAAACGAATTCGCCAAGGACAAAATCGCTATCGTCTGGGTGCAATCGGCCGGGTCCAACAAGGCGCTGGAATACCTCAATGCCGGTTCAATTGATTTCGGTTCCACCGCCGGTTCCGCAGCACTGGTCGCTAGGATCAACGGCAACCCGATCAAGTCGATCTATGTCTATTCGCGCCCGGAATGGACGGCGCTGGTGACGACCAAGGATTCCAGGATCGCAACGGTGGCCGATCTCAAGGGCAAACGCGTCGCGGTGACGCGCGGCACCGACCCGCACATCTTCCTGGTGCGGGCGCTGCTCGATGCCGGCTTGAGCGAAAAGGATATCAGCCCGGTATTGCTGCAGCACGCCGACGGCAAGACTGCGCTGATCCGCGGCGATGTCGATGCATGGGCCGGCCTCGATCCGATGATGGCGCAGGCGGAGATCGAAGACGGCGCAAGGCTGTTCTTCCGCAAGCCCCAAGCCAACACCTGGGGCATTCTCAATGTGCGCGAACAATTTCTGAAGGACAATCCGGATGTGGTCCGCCGGGTGCTCGCTACCTACGAGGAGGCACGCAAATATGCGGTCGCAAACTACGACGACCTCAAGAAGACCTTCATCGCCGCGACAAGGTTGCCCGACGCTGTGGTCGACAAGCAGCTCAAGGAGCGCACTGAGCTCACCCACAGCCGGATCGGCGCGCCGCAGCGCGAGTCCATTCTTGCCGCAGGCCTAGCGCTGCAGCAGGCCGGCGTGATTGACGCCAAGTCCGACGTCAAGGCGATCCTCGACGCCCTGATCGACGATCAGGTCCCACTGCCGACGAATTGAGGATTCTTGTCGTCCCCGCGCACGCGGCGACCCATACGCCGCGGCCCTTCTTGTTAGGCTTGATGGTTGACGGCTTCGTTTATTATGAATGCCGGTGGTTATGGGTCCTTGCTTTCGCAGGGACGACGATAAGCGCGTCGCAATCATCCTCCGCCTTGCAATCCTCTCCGAGACGCGGTTTTGCTATGGCCATGACGGTGGAACTGCCCGCGCTTGAACGAACCAATCCAACCGCGAGCCCCGCGCCGGGTCGCCTGCGCAGCTACGTGCGGCCGCTGCTGGGCTTGCTGCTGCCGGTTGGGCTTGCGCTGGCGTGGGAGATCGTCGTCTGGCTCGGCCTGTCCAGCGGACGGCTGGTGCCGCCGCCGTCAAGAATTTTCGCCACCATCCTCGAACTGGCCGAGAGCGGTGAACTGACGCGCCATATCACCGCGACCATGACGCGGGTCAGCGTCGGATTCGGCCTTGGCGTGGCTACCGGCACGATACTGGGCGCCATCTCGGGCTATTGGGAACTGGCACGCCGGCTGCTCGATCCCACCGTGCAGGCGCTGCGCGCGATCCCGTCGCTCGCGTGGGTGCCGTTGTTCGTCCTGTGGCTCGGCATCTTTGAAACCTCGAAAATCGTGCTGATCGCGGTTGGCGTCTTTTTCCCGGTTTATCTCGGCGTGATGGGCGCGATACTGTCGGTCGACCGCAAGATCGTGGAAGTCGGCCGCACTTTCCGCCTCTCCGGACCGGCGATGATCCGGCGCATCCTGTTGCCCGCGGTGTTGCCGGCCTATGTCGTGGCGCTGCGGGTCGGTCTTGGATTGGGATGGATGTTCGTGGTTGCCGCCGAACTCATTGGTGCGTCCGAGGGTCTCGGCTATCTCCTGCTTGACGGCCAGCAGCTCGGCAAGCCCGCGCAAATCCTGGCGGCGATCGTGATCTTTGCCATTCTCGGCAAGACCACCGATTGGCTGATCGAAATTGCCGCCGCACCGCTGTTGCGCTGGCAGGATGCCTTCGGCCGCCAAGATGGAGCGGCCTGATGCTGGTGCTCGAGGGAATCAGAAAAATCTATCCGAACGGCGTCCATGCGCTGGAGCGCTTTACCGCCGACATCCATCTCGGTGAGATCGTCGCCATCATCGGCGGCTCCGGCTGCGGAAAGTCGACGCTGCTCCGCGCCATCGCCGGCCTCGACCGCGCCACGTCAGGTACCGTGACACTCGACGACATCGCCATTTCGGCACCGCATGCAAAAATCGGCATCATCTTTCAGGAGCCGCGGCTGCTACCCTGGCTGAGCGTTGCCGACAATATCGGTTTCGGACTGTCCGAACTGCCTGCCGATGTCAGGCGCGAAAAGGTCGCGCGCGCACTTGCAAGGGTTGGTCTCACGGATAAGGCCAATGCTTGGCCGCGCGAACTTTCCGGCGGCCAGGCGCAGCGCGTCGCCATTGCAAGGGCGCTGGTACCGCAACCGGAAGTGCTGCTGCTGGACGAGCCGTTCTCGGCACTGGACGCCTTCACCCGGCGGGATTTGCAGGATCATTTGCTCGACCTCTGGGCGGACACGCGGCCGACCCTGGTACTGGTTACCCATGACGTCGACGAAGCCGTGGTGCTGGCCGACCGCGTTTTCGTGATGCGGCCACGGCCGGGCCGCCTGTTCGAGGAGATCAAGGTCAATTTGGCGCGGCCTCGCGATCGAAATTCGCCGCTGTTCGACAATTTCAAACGCCGCGTGCTCACCGCACTGGATCGCTCGCTCGACCGCAACGTGCCCGACGCTGAAGCAAAATCCAGCGCAGGCGAAGCAATGTGGTGGTGACACAAGCGCTCCGACCCACTACATCCGACACACATTTATATCCGGGAGAGAACAATAATGGACGCCGCCGAACTCCGCGCCACGCAGGCCCCGATCAAGGAAAAGTACAAGACCGATCCGAAGGCCGCGTTCATCACGTTGAAAGCCAAGGGTTCGATCGACAATGAAGGCATCGCCTGCAAGGTCGAGACCGGCCGCGCTTTGGCGGTGGCCGGCCTGCATCCCGCTACCGGCGGGTCTGGGCTCGAATTGTGCTCGGGCGACATGCTGCTGGAAGCACTCGTCGCCTGCGCCGGCGTCACGTTGAAATCGGTGGCGACCGCTATCGAGATGCCGTTGAAAACCGGCATCGTCAGCGCCGAAGGCGATCTCGATTTTCGCGGCACGCTTGGCGTCGACAAGGAGGCGCCGGTCGGTTTTGCCGAAATTCGCCTGCGCTTCGACGTCGATACGCCAGCGCCGCAGGACAAGCTCGATCTGCTTCTAAAACTCACCGAGCGTTATTGCGTGGTCTATCAGACCATCAGAAACGGCCCGAAGGTTTCGGTGACGATGCAGCGGGTGTGATTTACATTGTCATGCCCGCCAACGGGTCGGCCGAACGGCCGCCCGATGACAGGCTCCGGCGGGCATCCAGTAGACACAGACCTCAACGAAGCCCTTACCGGCGGTGATTACTGGATCATCCGCTTTCGCGGATGATGACGGCTCACAATGTCCCCCGATCTCACTTTCATTTTGATGCTCGCGCTGCGCATGGCGGTGGCGGCGACGTTCGTGGTGACGGCATCTGTGATCGCCGAGCGTTCGGGTCCGGTGATCGGCGCATTGGTGGCGACGCTGCCGATTTCGGCCGGCCCCTCTTACCTGTTTCTCGCGCGCGACCACGACGCCGCGTTCATCGCCGAAGGCGCGTTGGCGAGCCTGCCGGTCAATGCGGCGACCGTCTTCCTTGGGCTGACTTATGTGGTGTTGGCGCAGCGCCAGAATGCCGTGGTGAGTGCCGGCGGCGCGGTCGTGGTGTGGATCACGCTCACCACGCTAGAGCGGTTGCTCCCATGGTCGCTCACCGGCGGCCTGATTGCGAACGCCGTTGCGTTTGCGATTTGCCTGCCGCTGCTGCGACGCTTCCGCCACGTCCGGATGCCGCTGATCACCCGCCGTTGGTACGACATCCCGCTGCGCGCGGGACTGGTCGCAACCCTGGTCGCCACTGTCACGACCTTGTCGGGCTGGGTCGGCCCCGGCGTGAGCGGCACGATCGCGCTGTTTCCGGTGGTGTTCACCAGCATCATGCTGATTCTGCACCCACGCATCGGCGGACGCCCGACCGCCGCGGTGATCGCCAATGGCGGCTGGGGCTTGATGGGATTTGGCGTCGCGATCGCGGTGCTGCACCTCGCCGCCTTGCAGTACGGCTCCGCAATCGGGCTCGGCCTTGCGCTCGCGACCTGCGTGGGCTGGAATCTCGGGCTGTGGTGGCTGGGAAAGAGAAGAGTTGCGCTCGCAAAATGACACAGTTGTTCGAGGCGACCCGTCGCAATGCGGCTAGGCCGGATGCCGCAGCAAGTAGTCCGCCCGCGACCGCACGGCCGGGCTTGGGTCGCCGACGAAAGCGGCAATTAGTTCATCCGCATTCTCGAGCTCCGACCGCACGGCGATTAGGCCGTCTGCTGCAATTTTTCTAACGCTAGCGGATTTATCCGAAGCGGCCTGTCTAATCAGATCGGCGACCGGGCGCGGCCTGCGAATCTCGCGCGTCTCAAGCCTCGGAACATATCGCTTCTTGTTGAAGACCTTGTCGATCCATATCCGCTCGAAGCCAACAATCCACGCTGCTTTCCCGGAAATCAGACACTGGTAGGCAATCGCCCTCACCGAAGGCTGTCTCGCCGATGTAGCAAGATGCAACAGATGGACATCAATACTCGCATGTCGCAGCGCATGCCGAAGGCGGCTTGCAAGCGGCCCGGTCGCCTGCTCGTGCAGGTGCAGGGCGAGTGCTGCGATGACATCGCTGCGGGCAAACAGGCGATCAAGAATTTCGACTTCATCGCGCCATCTCCCCCAAGCCAGCCGGCGATCGAGCAAATAGATGGCTGCGTCGGCCGCGATCTCGGTGGTCGCTCGATGCAGCACGCGCGTTATACAACGCGCAGCGGCCCAACGCACTTGCGGCGCCCAATCGTTCAATCGCCACGCAAGCGCCGCAAAAAAGAAGGGAGAGGCCGGGGGCGTATTGATCGCATTGAGTGCCGCTTCGCGCACATGGCCGTCGGGATGAAACAGAAACAGCCATGCAAAGGCTGGTTTCTCCTTCATCAACTCCTGCACAAGACCCCGTTTAGGCGTCTCGGACCGTTTGTACCAGCCGAGCCGAGCCGCGTAACCAATCTCCCTGCTAGCGTGGACGATTGCGCTTGCCGGAAGCGCCGAAAGCTCGTCCAGGATGTCGGCCAATTCCCGATCGACGAGTTCGCGGCCAAGCCGCGCTCCAACCGCAGACAGCTTTTCGACGAGCATTGGGGTAAGAACGGATCGGCGTGCCATGGCTTGGAGATTGGTAGCACAGCCGGTGCCGTGATGTGAGCCATCTCATGCACCATTCCGGACGAAGGACTAGGCTGTACAAGGTGACAGCGCTCCTACCATCTCAATGGTGGGCACGGCGCTGCGCACCTTTGCCCACCGTACGGATGCGAAGTCACTCCTTCGCCAACTTCGCCTTCAGCACATAGAGCGCCTCCAGCGCCTCGCGCGGCGACATTTCGTCCGGATGCAACGCCTTGACGGCTTCGACCAATTTTTCCGCCTCGCTCGGCGGCGCGGGCTCGGCGGCGGCGCGGGAGGGCACCGCAAACAGCGGCAGGTCGTCGACGAGCGCGCGCGCGGTCTGGCCGCGGTCCTGCGCCTCGAGCTTTGCGAGCACCGATTTGGCGCGCGCGATCACCGGCGCGGGTAATCCTGCGAGTTTTGCCACTTGAATGCCATAGGAGCGGTCGGCCGAGCCCGGCAACACCTCATGCAGGAACACGACGTCGCCCTGCCATTCCTTGACCCGGACCGTCGCATTGAACATCCGCGGCAACTTGGCCGAGAGCGCGGTGAGTTCGTGGTAGTGGGTGGCGAACAGCGCGCGGCAACGATTGGCCTCATGCAGATGCTCGATCGCGGCCCATGCGATCGACAGCCCGTCGAAGGTCGCCGTGCCCCTGCCGATCTCGTCGAGGATCACGAGCGAGCGTTCGCTGGCCTGATTGAGGATGACGGCAGTCTCCACCATCTCCACCATGAAGGTGGAGCGGCCGCGCGCCAGATCATCCGCAGCACCAACGCGCGAGAACAGGCGGTCGACAATGCCGATCCGCGCCCGCGACGCCGGCACGAAACTTCCGATCTGTGCCATCAGCGCGATCAACGCGTTCTGGCGCAGGAAGGTCGATTTGCCCGCCATGTTTGGACCCGTGATCAGCCAGATCTGTCCCGCCCCCACCCTACTGTCCCCCGCCTGCGGGGAAGGGTAGGGTGGGGGTACCGGCGAGAGATCGCAGGCGTTGGCGATGAAGGGCTGACCGTCGCGCTTCAGCGCCTGCTCGACCACCGGATGGCGGCCGCCTTCGACGGCGAAGCCGAGCGAGCTATCGACCTCGGGCCGCACATAGTTGTCGTCAACCGCGAGTTTTGCCAGCGCGGTGGCGACGTCGAGGACAGCAAAAGCATGCGCTGCGGCACGCAGGTCGTCGCTGGCCGCAATCGCCAGCGCACCGAGGCGCTCGAAGATATCCAATTCAAGCCCGAGCGCGCGGTCGCCGGCATTGGCGATCTTGGCTTCGATCTCGCCGAGTTCCGATGTCGTGAAGCGGATCTGGCCCGCAAGCGTCTGGCGATGGATGAAGGTCGCGTTCAAGGGCGGCGCCATCAGCTTCTCGCCGTGCTGAGCCGTGACCTCGACGAAATAGCCGAGCACATTGTTGTGGCGGATTTTCAGACCCTTGACGCCCGTGTCGTCGGCATAGCGGGCTTGCATGGCGGCGACGACGAGGCGCGAGGCGTCGCGCAAATTGCGGGCCTCATCGAGCGCGCCCTCATAGCCTTCGCGAACAAACCCGCCGTCACGCTTGATCAAGGGCAATTGCTCCGCAAGCGCGCGTTCGAATTCACGCGCCAGGTCCCGCTGCGGGCGGCGCAACGCCTTCATGACATCAGCGATTTCCTGCGGCGGCTGCTCGATCGCCACAAGCTGCGCCAGCGCCTGATCCGCGGCGAGAATGCCGTCGCGTAATCCTGCGAGATCGCGCGGGCCACCGCGCCCCAACGACAATCGCGCCAGCGCGCGCGACATGTCCGGCGCCGCGCGCAACGTGCTGCGGAGCTCGTCGCGAACCGCCGCATCCGCAACGAAGGCCGCAATCGCGTCCAGACGCCGCGCGATGCCGGCGCTGTCGGTGAGGGGCGCAGCCAGCCGTTGCGCCAGCAGCCGCGATCCGGCAGGGGTCACGGCGCAGTCGATGGCATCGAGCAGCGATCCGCGCCGCTCGCCCGCCAGCGTCCGGGTCAGTTCGAGATTGGCGCGGGTCGCCGGATCGATCGCCATGGTGGTGCCGGCGGCCTCGCGCGCAGGCGGTGATAGCGGCGGACGCTTTCCTACCTGCGTTCGGTCGATGTAGGTGACGGCCGCGGCCGCGGCAGTTGCTTCCAGCCGCGACATCGCGGAGAGACCGTCCATGGTGGCGACGGCGAAATAATCGCATAGCCGCCGCTCGGCGGTCGAACCGTCAAAGACGTCGCGGGTCAGCGGCGTCACCGCGGGCAGCTCTCGCAGCAAGGGGCCGAGATCAGGGTCGCCATACAACGCGTCGGTGACGATCACCTCGTTGGGGTTGATGCGCGACAGCGTCGCGGAGAGTTCGCCGGTCGCGCATTCCGTGACGATGAATTCGGACGTCGAAATATCGATCCAGGCAAGCCCGATGCGGTCACTTCCCGCCGACCCTCGCGCGCGCGTGATCGCCAGCAGGTAATTATTGGCTCTCGCGTCCAGTAGCGTGTCTTCGGTCAGCGTGCCCGGCGTCACCAGCCGCACCACGTCGCGGCGCACCACGCTCTTGTTGCCGCGGGCGCGGGCGGCGGCCGGATCTTCCATCTGCTCGCACACCGCGACACGATGACCTTGCGCGATCAGGCGGTGCAGATAGTCGTCCGAACGTTCGACCGGCACGCCGCACATCGGGATGTCCATGCCCTGATGCTTGCCGCGTTTGGTCAGCATGATGCCGAGCGCGCGCGAGGCGATTTCGGCATCCTCGAAGAACAGCTCGTAGAAATCGCCCATCCGGTAGAACAGCAATAGTCCGGGATTGGCGGCCTTGATCTCGAGGTATTGTTCCATCATCGGCGTGACGCGCGCCGCCGCCTCCGCGGCAGGTGCTGCGTCTGACGGCGCGGGAAAAGATGGCTGGATTGTCATCAAAGCGTTTTCGAGTGAAGTGGGCACCGGTTCGCGTGAAGAAAACGCGTCAAAATAAGAAGTCCGAAGCTCGGTTCTGATCCAATCAGAACCGAGCTTCAGGGGCGCAAACTACAAAATTTCGGCGGCTGGTCCTATGGCTTTGCCGCGGCATGAGCTGTTTTCCACTCCCCCGGGGCATCGCAAGGAAAAGGCGACGTGTAAAAGCACGTTTGACATGTGTAAAATTTAGCTTTACACTCTTTAGCATAACGATCGGGGAACAATGATCGAGAGTTTCAAACACAAGGGACTGCGGCAGCTTTTCGAGGACGACACGGCCAAAGGGGTGAACGCCGAGCATGTGCGCAAGCTCCGGCAGATTTTGGGCGTGCTGCAGGCGGCGGAGACGATCGACGCGCTGCGACTGCCGACTTTCGGTCTGCATCCATTGAAGGGCGAACTTAGAGGCTTTTGGGCCGTGACAGTGCGCGCGAATTGGCGGGTAATTTTTCGGTTCGAGGATGGCAAGGCATCCGATGTCGACCTTGTAGACTATCACTGAGGGAGAAAAAAATGGAGATGAAAAATCCACCCCACCCCGGCGAGCTGATCGGCGACACGCTCAACGATATCGACGTTTCTATCGTCGTCGCAGCCAAGGGCCTCGGTATCACGCGGCAGCAGCTTCACAATCTGATTTCGGGACGCAGCGGAATCACGCCGGAAATGGCTGTAAAGCTTGAAAAAGCCATCGGTAGCACCGCGGACACCTGGCTCAGGATGCAGATGAATTACGACCTGGCCCAGGTTCGCAAGCGCACGATCAACGTCAAGCGATTGGCGCCAGCATAGATAGCTGGCTGGTGCAGCCGTTGCCGACCACGTTGCCGTCACGGACCGGCAAGCGGTTGGAAATCCTCCGTGCGCTGCAGCCCCTTGGCTAGCGACCCAGCCCTGCGGGCATAACCGACCTCGCGCGAACGCGCCGCTGAAGCCGATGCGATCGATTGACCTGCCGCACCCCCGCTCCTAAAACTCGCCATCAATTCAATGTCGGCCGGTGCGGAACCGCGGCATTCCAGGGAGAGATCGATGGGTGATGTATTTGTATGCGATGCCGTGCGGACCCCGATCGGCCGCTTCGGCGGTTCGCTGGCCAAGGTCCGTGCCGACGATCTGGCAGCCGCCCCCATCAAAGCCTTGATGGCGCGGCATCCCACGCTCTACTGGTCGGCCGTCGATGAGGTTTATTTCGGCTGCGCCAACCAGGCTGGCGAGGACAATCGCAACGTGGCGCGGATGGCCCTGCTGCTGGCGGGCCTGCCGGATTCGATTCCCGGTCTCACGCTCAATCGGCTTTGCGCCTCCGGCCTTGATGCCGTCGGGGCTGCGGGGCGCGCGATTCGATCGGGCGAGATCGATTTCACCATTGCCGGCGGCGTCGAATCGATGACGCGGGCGCCGTTCGTGATGGGCAAGGCGCCGGAAGCGTTTTCGCGCTCCGCCGAGATTTTCGATACCACGATCGGCTGGCGTTTCATCAATCCGCTGATGAAGGCGCAATATGGCGTCGATGCGATGCCGGAGACCGGCGAGAACGTCGCCGAGGAATTCCAGGTGTCGAGGGCCGATCAGGACGCGTTCGCGATCCGCTCGCAGCAGCGCGCGGGACAGGCGATCGCCTCGGGCTATTTCGCCGAAGAAATCACCGCGATTTCGGTGGCCGGCGGCAAGGCAGGTCCGATCAGTATCGACAAGGATGAGCATCCGCGCCCCGAGACCACGCTCGAAGGATTGTCAAAACTGAAGCCGATCGTGCGCAATCCCGGCACGGTGACGGCCGGCAACGCATCCGGCGTCAATGACGGCGCGGCGGCGATGATCCTGGCCTCGGAAGCCGCGGTGAAGAAGCACGGTCTCACGCCACGGGCACGGATTCTCGGTCTCGCCTCGGCCGCGGTGCCGCCGCGCATCATGGGCATCGGACCGGTGCCGGCAACCCGCAAGCTGATGGAGCGGCTGGGATTGAAGATCAGCGATTTCGATTTGATCGAGCTCAATGAGGCCTTTGCGAGCCAAGGCATCGCCTGCCTGCGTCAACTCGGCGTCAAGGAGGATGCCGATTTCGTCAATCCGCATGGCGGCGCCATTGCCTTGGGTCACCCGCTCGGCATGAGCGGCGCCCGGCTTGCGCTCACCGCGGTACACGGAATGGAAAAGCATGGCGGAAAGCTGGCGCTGGCGACGATGTGTGTCGGCGTCGGCCAAGGCGTCGCGATGGCGATCGAGAAGTTGAACTGAGTGACCTTCGTCATTCCGGGATGGGTCCGAAGGACCAGACCCGGAATCTCGAGATTCCGGGTTCGCTTCGCGCCCCGGAATGACGATGTTTATGAGGATACCACCATGACACTCGCCTACCCCATCGCCAGCAATGCAGCGCATCCGGCGCGGTTGTCGCCGGGCTACAAGAGCACGGCGAAGCGCTCGCCCTCGAAGCCGCTGATCGTCATGCGCCACACGCTGTCGGAACTGACCGGACCGGTCTACGGCCACGAGACGGTGCGCGAGGGCGATCATGATCTCACCACACAGCACAAGGGCGAGCCGCTCGGCGAACGCATCATCGTGCACGGCCATGTGCTGGATGAGGACGGCCGCGGCGTGCCGAATACCCTGCTCGAGATCTGGCAAGCCAATGCCTGCGGCCGTTATATCCATGTCCGCGACCAGCATCCCGCGCCGCTCGATCCGAATTTTACCGGCGCCGGACGCGCGCATTCCGATGGCGAAGGCTATTACAAATTCATCACCGTCAAACCCGGCGCCTATCCATGGGGCAATCATCACAATGCCTGGCGCCCGGCGCACATTCATTTCTCGGTGTTCGGTCATTCCTTCGTGTCGCGCCTGGTGACACAGATGTATTTCCCCGGCGACCCGCTGTTTCCGTTCGACCCGATCTTCAATTCGGTAACCGACGAGAAGGCACGGGCGCGGATGGTTTCCTCGTTCGATCTGGAAAACACCCAGCCGGAATGGGCGCTGTGCTATCGCTTCGACATCGTGCTGCGCGGCCGCAACGCCACCCCGATGGAGTCCAGATAGTGCCGGACAACAAAGCACGGGGCATTACGCCCTCGCAGACCGTCGGCCCGTTTTTCGCCTACGGCCTGACCTCCAACGGCAAATACGACTGGAACGACGCCTTCACCAACAATCTCGTGACGGCGGATACAACGGGCGAACGGATCAGGATCGAAGGGCGGGTGTTCGACGGCGACGGGCAACCGGTTCCCGATTGCATGCTGGAAATCTGGCAGGCCGACGCGCAAGGCCGCTTCGCCGATCCCAAGGACAAGCGTGCGCTGCCGAATGCGAAATTCAGGGGCTTTGGCCGCTGCGGCACCGATGCCAACGGCGATTATGCGTTCGATACCATCAAGCCGGGCCACGTGCCCGATCCCGACGGCAAGCCGCAGGCGCCGCATATTTTGCTCGCGATCTTCGCGCGCGGCATGTTGCTGCATAACTTTACGCGGATCTATCTCGACACTGAGGCGGCCAACGCCGGCGACCCGGTGCTGGCGCTGGTGCCACCCGACCGCCGCGCCACGCTGATCGCGCGGCGCGCGCCTGGCAATGGCAACCCGGTCTATCGTTTCGACATCCACCTTCAGGGCGACAACGAGACGGTGTTTTTCGAGATTTGACGGTGCCGTGGGTTGGCGGGTCACTGCGCGTGCCTCCGCGCGGTTGCGCCAAAAAAACCTGTGTTCCCAAGGCCACACTTGCCAGCTTTCGCCGGCTGCAGTTGAACCGCAGGGTTGTAACAATCAGATATCTCAATTACTGGATTTTTCCGATTTATCTTGTGCTGAGGAATGAGAATGAAACGAGTTGCTTTGGGACTTCTGCTGGCTTCGATCGCGGGCGCGGCATTTGCGGCGGATCTACCGGCGCCAGGCGCGCCCTATACCAAGGCGCCCGCGATGGTGAGCCCCGCCATCAACTGGAGCGGTTTCTATATCGGCGCGATGGGCGGCTATGCCAGCGAGAACACGAGCACTGCGGGCGGCGTCAAGGGCGGCTTTGGCGGTGGCACGGTCGGCTACAACTGGCAATCCGGCATGTTCGTGGCCGGCATCGAGGCGGACGGCGCCTTTGCCGACATCAGCAACAGCGTAACAGGTCCAATACCGCCTTTCGGCGCAGTCACTTTGGCTGCCAAGGTCGATGCTTTGGCAACGGTTCGGGGCCGCTTCGGTGTTGCGTTTGATCAAGTGCTACTTTACGGCACTGGTGGCTTGGCTGTGGCCGACAATAAACTCAGCCTGACCGCTCTGGGCCAAACGTTAAGCGACAGCAAGACACAGGTCGGCTGGACAGTAGGCGCGGGCATCGAATGGATGTTCATGCCGCGCTGGTCGTTCAAGGCCGAATACCTCTATCGCAGCTTTAGCAGCACGACCTTCTTCGCCCAGTTCCCGCCGGGTCTTACCGTCGGCACGCTGAACATCAACAGCGGACAAGTGGGCGTCAACTTCCACTTCTGATCGCGCATTCCGCGAAGCACTCCAGAAGAGCGCTGCGTCATCAGACGCGGCGCTCTTTGTTTTGTACCATGCCCATGGAGAGCTGAACTTGCGCTCGCGCAGGGTTACTCAATCACCGCATGTTCCGGCGCCACCGACTGTGCGCGCAGCGCGGCCTTGGTCGAACCGATCGTGATCGCGAGCGGGATCGCACACAGCGTGAAAATCATCACCATCTGGTAATCCAGCGAAAACGCGATGATCTGGGCCTGCAGGTTCAGCATCACATCCGCCAGCGCGCGCCCGGCGTCGGTGGTCATGTCGAGCATGCCCCGCACATCGGGCATCTGCATGGCGTGGTTGAACGGGGTGACATGCTCGTTCAACACCGCGTAGACCCGCCGCGACCCTTCGGTCAGCTGCGCGATGACCACGGAAATGCCGATTGAACTCGCGGCATTGCGCATCAAGGTGAGCATCGAAGTGCCGTCATTCCGCAGATGGTTGGGCAGCGTCAGGAACGCCACCGTCGTCAGCGGCACGAAGACGAGGCCAAAGCCAAATCCCTGAATGATGCTCAAGGTCACGATCTCGGGAACGCCGGTCTGATCGGTCCAGCCGGTCACGTAGTACAGCGACAGGCAGGTCAGGCTGAGCCCGGTAATGATCAGCGTGCGCGCCTCGATATATCGCATCATCCGGCCGACCAGCATCATGGCGACGAAGGTGCCGCAGCCGCGGCTCGCCAATAGCAATCCGGCGGTAATGATCGGATAGCCGATCACGTTCTGCAAGTAAGGCGAGGACAGCGCCATGGTCGAGAACAGCACCAGGCCCATGACCGCCATGAACACGCAGCCGCCGACGAAATTCCTGTCCTTGAAGATCGCAAATTGAATGAACGGCTTTGCCGTCGTCAGCGAATGCGCAAAGAAATAATAGAAGCCGGCGATCGAGACGATGATCTCGGCGATGATCTCGTTGGATTCCAGCCAGCCGAGCTGCTCGCCGCGGTCGAGCGCGACCTGCATCGCGCCGATACCAACCGCGAGTGCGGCAAATCCGAACCAGTCGAACCGCAGGTCGCGATCCGCTTTGGTCTCATCCATGAAGACCAAGAGGCCAAGCACGGTGACGATGCCGAACGGCAGGTTGACGAAGAACACCCAGTGCCAGGAGTAGGTTTCGGTCAGCCAGGCTCCGAGCGAGGGGCCCATGATCGGCCCCATCATCACCCCCATGCCCCAGATCGACATCGCCTTGGCGCGCTCGTGCAGCGCATAGGTGTCCAGCATCACCGCCTGCGACAGCGGCACCAGCGCCGCGCCGAACACGCCCTGCAGCAGACGAAACAGCACCATCTGGTTGATGTCCTGCGCCAGGCCGCAGAGCACCGAGGCGATGGTGAAGCCGGCGGAGCAAATGATGAAAATCCGCTTGCGGCCGAAGCGATTGGCGATCCAGCCCACCGGCGCGGTCATGATCGCAGCCGCCACGATGTAGGAGGTCAGCACCCAGTTGATCTGGTCCTGCGATGCCGAGAGCGACCCTTGCATGTAAGGCAGCGCGACATTGGCGATGGTGGTGTCCAGCGCCTGCATGATGGTGGCGGTCATGGCGCAGATCGTCACCATGTTCCGGCGCAGGCCGGGAACGGCGATCGGGGCTGCGGCCGCTGTCGCCATGATTAGAGCCTCAGCGGCAGTGTGCTCCCTCTCCCATCGGGAGAGGTGGCTGAATTACCGCATTCCGATGCCAAATTCATAGAAACTATTAGTCCTGTTTCGCCGCCGTCGGCGAAAGGCTGAGCATGGCAGTCAGCGAGCGGCGATGGCCGGTGTCGATGGTGGTATAGGCGCTCATGCCGGCCTTCAGCCTCTGCACGTCCTTGTCGTGGCTGTCGAAGTAGATTCGCACCGGCACGCGCTGCACCACCTTGACGAAATTGCCGGTGGCGTTCTGCGGCGGCAGGATCGCGAATTGCGCGCCGGTGCCGGGACTGAGCGAACCGATGGTGCCCTTGAAGACATGATCGGGAAACGCATCGACGTCGATCGAGACCGGCTGGCCCGCGGCGATATAGGTGAAATCAGATTCCTTCAGATTGGCGTCGACCCAGGGTTTCGAGGTATCGATGACCGAGAATACCGGTGTGCCCGCCGCGATGAAGCGGCCGAGCTGAATCTGGTCGACCTGCGTTGCCGTGCCAGCCATCGGAGCACGCATCACGGTGTGATCGAGATTGCGCTCGGCCTGGTCGAGCGCCGCCTTGGCTTGCGCGTAGGGCGGAAATTGTTCGAGCGGCAAATCGGGGTTGCCGAGCAACTGCGTCCTTGAATTCGAAATCTGCTGCCTGAGGTATTCGAGCTGCGCTTTCGCCGTGACAACGGCGTTCGACGCATTGTCGAGGTCGAGCTGCGAGCCGAAATTGCTTTTCACCAGGGTCGCCTTGCGATCGACGTCGCGCTGCTTCAGGTCGATGGCCTGCTGCGCCAGATCGATCATCTGCTGGTAGATTTTGATGTTGGCCACCAGATTGTCGTAGGTGGTGCGGGCCTGGTCGAGCGTGGCCTTGGCCTGCTGCGTGGCGAAGCGGAACGGTACCGGATCGATCTCAAACAGCACGTCGCCTTCATTGACCCGCTGGCCTTCGCGCACCACGACCTTCTCGATCTTGCCGGAAATGTCCGGCGTGATCAGAACCTTTTGCGCCCCGACATAAGCATCGTCGGTGGTCACGTAGCGGCCGCCATTGAGATAGAAAATCCCTCCCGCAAGCAGCGCGGCCAGCGGCAACACCACAAGCAGGAGCGTGCGGCGGTGGCGCCGCAATGCTGTCATCAGCCCGCGCGGCTCCGCCGGGGTCGTGCTCCGGGGCTCGTGCTGTGGATTGCCCTTCTGGTCGGGCGGAAATTTCAAAACCGGATCAGCCATAGCGCTGCTCCCTCCTGGCAGGTTCTCCCGCCGGACCCTGGATGGCGCTGCGCACGTTTTCCTTGATCAATTCCAGCTGCGCGAGGAGCCGATGGGCGTCGGCTGGGTTGATGCCGTCAAGCGCGGTGGCCGTCAGCTCGGAGCGCAACCCGCTCAACTTGCCAAGCAGTGGCCGCGCCGCCTTGCGCAGATAGAGCCGGTTGACGCGGCGGTCGGCATCGTCGCTGCGGCGCTCGATCCAGCCATTGTCGCAGAGCCGATCGATCAATCGCGTCAACGTGATCGGCTGCATCTCCATCTGTTCAGCCAGTTCCGACTGTTTGAGGCCCTCGGTGCGCTCCACCTTGGCCAATACCGCCCATTGCGCGCGGGTAATGCCGTAACGCGCCGCCTGCTTGTCGGCATAGGCGCGCACCAATCGCTGCAATTCGGCAAGCGTGAACAGAAAGTTCATATCCACGGAACCGCGGGGCATCGGCATCGTCTCCATAAGCTTGTGATATAATAAGCTAGCTTATGAATTTTGCATGGCCCCAACATTGAAGGGCTGCCCCCCTGAAAGCACATGGCTGCTCATGGAACCGAATCGGGATTTGGGTTTGCCTGCCAAAATGCTAGATTGGCTGAAATGAGGCTCGCCAAACCGACATTTCCCGCGCCCGATCACGATCACGGCCGCTGCACCGCGGACGCGCTGCAGCATGCCGAACGGGTATGCGAGCGAAGAGCACAAAAATTCACCCCGATCCGCCGCCAGGTGCTGGAGGCGTTGTTGTCCAGTCACCGGCCGCTCGGCGCTTACGAGGTGATCGACGAACTCGCGAAATCGATGCCGCGGCCGGCGCCGATTACCGTGTACCGAGCGCTCGATTTCCTGATGGAAAACGGCCTCGTCCATCGCATCGAAAGCCGCAACGCGTTTCTGGCTTGCGCGCATGACCATGACGCCGCCGCGATGGTGGCGTTCCTGATCTGCGAGCGCTGCGGCTCGGTCGGCGAAATTCCGGCAGCCCCGGTAGCGCAAGGCCTCAACGCGGCGGCGCGCGCCACGGGTTTTGCTCCCAAAATGTCGGTCGTCGAGATCACCGGCATCTGCGCGCATTGCCAGAATTGATTAGAGTCTATTTTTGGGCATGATCTTTTCCGAAAACCGGAAGACCACTTTGCGCTCACGCGGCCGTTCCGGTCGGGATCATGCCCCAACAACACGGCGACAAGCCGGCACGAGGGTTCATGTCATCTAAAAATTTGGCCATTCCGCCGGATGGGCGTCCGCTCAGCCCGGGCGCGGTCGCGTTGATGCTCATGCTCTGCCTGAGCTGGGGTTTTAATCAGATCGCGGTGAAACTGGCGCTGCCCGATATTCCGCCGATGCTGCAGGCTACGATCCGGTCCGCCGGCGCCCTTCCCGTGCTGTTGTTGATCGCCCGTCTGCGCGGCGTGAAAATCTTCGCATCCGACGGCACATTGGGCGCCGGCCTGTTCGCAGGCGCGTTGTTCGGCTTCGAGTTCGTGCTGATCTATCGCGGATTGTTGCTGACATCCGCATCGCGCGCGGTGGTGTTCCTCTATACCGCGCCATTCTTTGTCGCGCTCGGCTCCTATCAATTTCTCGGTGAACGGCTGCGCGCGTCGCAATGGGCAGGGCTCGCCTTAAGCTTCGCCGGCGTGGCGCTCGCCATCGGCGTCCCCCAGCCCGATGTGGACGCCAATGTGCTGCTCGGCGACCTCTTGATCGTCGGTGGCGGCGCCTTGTGGGCGGCCACGACCCTGATTGTAAAGGCAACCCCGCTGCTTCGGGCCCCGCCCGAAAAGGCCTTGGGTTACCAGGTGGCGCTGTCGGTCCCGATCCTGGCCCTGGCGGCCTGGATTTCGGGCGAAACCCTGACCCGGGTTCCCGGGCCCCTGGCGCTGTCGCTGATGGTCTATCAGGCGTTCTGGGTGGTCGGATTGACGTTTTTGCTATGGTTTGCGCTGGTCAAAACCTATTCCGCCAGCAAATTGTCGGCATTTACCTTTTTCACCCCTTTGTTTGGCGTCGTGGCTAGCTATTTCATCCTGCACGACACCCTAACCCCAGTATTCGGGGCTGCGGCGCTGCTCGTGATCGCCGGTCTTTACCTCGTCAACCGGCCCGATCCGGCGGTCCCGCTTCCGACTGATCCATTGCTGACTGTCACCAAAACCTGATATTCGAGACCCCATGAACCAGCCCGTAAAACCGCCTCATAACGACGTCGCCGGCCCCGATGCCCGGCACAAAACCACCCAGGTCATGGTCGGCAATGTCGCCGTTGGCGGCGGCGCGCCGATCGTCGTGCAGTCGATGACCAATACCGACACCGCCGACGTCGAAGGCACGGTGGCCCAGGTCGCAGCCCTTTCGCGCGCCGGCTCGGAAATGGTGCGCATCACGGTCGACCGGGAGGAAGCCGCAGCCGCCGTCCCGCATATCCGCGACGCATTGCGCAAGCAGGGCATCACCACGCCCTTGATCGGCGACTTCCATTACATCGGCCACAAGCTGCTCGCGGAATACCCGGCCTGCGCCGAAGCGCTCGACAAATACCGGATCAATCCCGGCAATGTCGGCTTCAAGAACAAGCGCGACAGCCAGTTCACCGACATCGTCGAGATCGCCATCAAGAACAACAAGGCGGTGCGCATCGGCGCCAATTGGGGTTCGCTCGATCAGGAATTGCTCACCAAGCTGATGGAAGAGAACGCGGCCTCGCCGGACCCGGTCGATGCCCGCGCGGTCACCCGAGAGGCCATGGTGCAGTCGGCGCTGCTTTCGGCCAAGCGGGCCGAGGAGATCGGCCTGCCGAAGAACAAGATGATCCTTTCCGCCAAGGTCTCCGCGGTGCAGGACCTGATCGCGGTCTATCAGGAACTGGCGCGGCGTTCGGATTATGCGATCCACCTCGGGCTAACCGAAGCCGGCATGGGATCGAAGGGCATCGTGGCTTCAGCCGCAGCGCTCGGCATTCTCCTGCAGCAAGGCATCGGCGACACCATCCGGATCTCGCTGACGCCTGAACCCGGCGGTGATCGCACGCTGGAAGTCCAGGTCGCGCAGGAACTGCTGCAGACCATGGGTTTTCGTACCTTCGTGCCGCTGGTGGCCGCCTGCCCCGGCTGCGGCCGCACCACCTCGACCACGTTCCAGGAGCTGGCGCGCTCGATCCAGGATTTCATCCGCGAGGAAATGCCGGGCTGGAAAACGCGCTATCCCGGCGTCGAGGAACTCAACGTCGCGGTGATGGGCTGCATCGTCAACGGGCCCGGCGAATCCAAGCACGCCAATATCGGCATCTCGCTGCCCGGCACCGGCGAAGCGCCGGCGGCCCCCGTGTTCGTCGACGGCAAGAAGTTCCGCACTTTGCGCGGACCCACGATCGCCACCGACTTCAAGGCTTTGGTGATCGACTATATCGACCAGCGCTACGGCGCGGGCGCCAAGCCGACGGCTGCGGCAGAGTAAGAGAATAAATTTCCGAGTAAGTGGCTCAGCACGGTATCGTGCTGACTTGACCGTCCTCACCGTACTTCAGCAACAAGCGGTCCCGCGTAATCAGCGTCGCGCCGAGGTCGCGTGCTGTCGCCAGTATGATGCGGTCGGCGGGATCACGGGGCGGATTGCCCGGCAGGAATGACGACGCGATCAGAATGTCCGGCGAAAGCTCGGCGAGCCGCATTCCCGGCACATTGAGGAGACGAGCGAACCATCGCTGTGGCGTCATCAGAAGGTTGAGTCGATTGCGTGAGACGAGAAGGCCGACCTCCCACGCGGTGATTGGCGATACAAACACGATCCCCGCCGCCTGATGGGCGGCGTTCATGGCCGCTACCGCGCGCGGCGCGAGCGACTCGTTCCGCGTGATCCAGATCGCTGCGTGGGTGTCGAGCAAGAGTGGCTGCATATCAGTCGTCGTAGACCTTGCCCCAATCGGGATCGGCTGGCTCCGTGAGATCGACTCCCGGCGGGATGAACGTAACGTCCTTCAATGCGCCGAACAGTGGATGACGCTCGCCTTTCCTCGCGGGTGGAAGCGGCGACTCCCCAGCGGGTTTCTCTTCGACGCGGCGAAAGACGATTTTGCGGGATTTCACGTCCACCTGCTCCGTTCGAAATCCTGCGTTGAGCCAAACCTTGGTCATGACGTTGTTCGACGGATTGTTGCTCCACCAAGCCGGATAGTGAGGAGAATTGGGAGGCAGCTTTCCTCCGATGACCCGCTCAATTTCCGCAAATGTCATAGGTACTTCCTTGCGCCGCTGGGAGCGCAGAAATTCGCCCAAACGAGTGTACTTGCCCATGACATAATTCCTGTAGTCACCAGACACACTAATAAGTCTTTAAAGTGTGTCAAGCCTTGTTTTGATTTCGGAAAAAGCCAAACCGCCGATAGTTCGAGTTCTGAACGCGGCCTTCGGTCAACGCCGCGGCGCCGGCAACGGATTGGATGACACCTGCTAATTCGAGATGACGTCGCGAAGGCGACCGCGTTTAGCCACGCATCCCGATCGCAGGCCGAAATGGTGGGTCATCTTCCGGCGAAGACGCCGGAGCACAGTGATCGAAATCGCATCGTGAAGGTCGCACGATTTCGGCTCATCGAGCGCAGGTTATTCAACGCGCGGCACCTTTGCCCTCTGGACACGAACCTGCCCCAATGTCCAAACTCGGCTAGTGTGGTGGCTCAGAAGTTCTCTTCCATTGCCGCAGCGAGTTCGTCAAGAGAATTTCTGAACCAAAACCACACTAGAATCATAAGTTTCTAGTGTCCTTTCGAATCCGAGGTTCGCTAAAGAGGTCGCTGCGAAAGGATGCGAACTTCGGATTCGGGACACTGGCACAAAGGAGCTGCCCCGATGGCTATTATCGATTCCCAGGTTCACGCCTATGAGGCGAACACTTCCAAGCGACCTTGGCACAGCGTGCCGAACTGGCCCGATCATGTCACGGGTGACGAGATGGTGGCGGCGATGGACAAAGTCGGCGTCAACGGCGCGATCTTCATCTCCGCCTTTTCCATGTACCGCTACGACGCCAGCTATGCGGTGGAAGTGCAACGGGCCCATCCCGGTCGGCTTGCCATCGTCAAGCCGGTCGACCCGGACGATCCTGATGTCGCCGATGTCGTCGCCGACTGGAAGAACACGCCGGGCGCGGTCGGAATCCGCATCATGCTGACGGCGGAGTCCCAGCGCGAGCCTGATGACCCGGGCCTTGACCGGATCGCACGCGCGGCCGTTCGCCACGACTTCCCCGTTAACATCCTGTGCTGGGGCAATCTGGACGTGGGCGCTGCGCTCATCGATCGCCATCCCGACACGCGATTCATCATCGACCATCTGGGCATCATGCAGCCGCGCGTGCCGCCCGCGCCGCCGCAGCCCTGGACCGACCTGCCGAAGGTGCTGGAACTCGCCAAGCGTCCGAACGCGGTGATCAAGGTCAGCGGTGCCTGCACGCTGTCTCTTAAGCCGTATCCTTTCCCGGACATTTGGGATCCGCTTGCCCGCGTGTTTGATGCGTGGGGTTTCGATCGCTGCTTGTGGGGCACGGACTGGACGCGCGCGTTCGCAGTCGTCAACTACGAGCAGGCCGTTGAAGCCTTCCTCAGGACTGATCGCCTGAGCGACACTGAGCGGGCCATGCTGATGGGCGGTGCCTGCGCCAAGGCCTATGGCTGGTCACCGAAGAAAGGTTAACATCGGCTAATAGAGGTCGCCTTCGCCATGCCGGCAATGCCTGACCGCAGAACCTAAGCAAGTCCTGGGCACTAGTCTTTGTCGACGGCAAGAAATTCCACACCTTGCGGGGACTCACCATCGCCACCGACTTCATCGCACTGGTGATCGACTATATCGACCAGCGCTACGGCGCGGGCGCAAAGCCGACGGCTGCGGCGGAGTGACGCGCGTTAGAGTCTAATGAGTTTAGGTTGAAGCAGCGTCTCACAATTATCTCCGTCATCCTGAGGGCGTTGTACCCGAACTAGACAGAAGTAAAACCCATGCTATTCCCGACTCCGACAGGGCGGCGCAGCGGCGATCTTAGGTCTTTCGATTATAGGATTCGGTGGTGTCGATATTGAAACCGCCCGCGCCGGGAGTTTGCCATCGCTCCCAACAAAAGCATGTTTCGTGAGTGTTTTGCAGGAAGTCCGTATATACCAAACAACAAAAGAGCCAGAGTTTTCCCGTCTTAGCTCGCAACTGATCAAAAAGATCAGCGCTGACTTCGAATTCAAATCTTTCGGTTCTTATGTCTCCCCCACTATGGTGGCCGAGGATTTTCTCAACGTTAATCAGTTCCGTGAACTGATACATCGGTATGTCTGGCAGACTATTACCGGCTATCCATCCGCATTTGATTTCGGAAAGATAAGCGTCAGTTCTGCCATGATTATAGAAGGCGATATGTCCCACACTGCAATAGTGTCTCCTCCCACCACTATCTTGATTAACTCCCCAGCTAAAATATTCGGGGAATGCTGTGATGGTCGGCAATTCGATTGCAACAGCGGCCCTAGCGCTCAGATCGGCAGCATTGGCTACAATACGCGCCGTCTTGTCAGCACGTAGCAGGAAGTAACCCTGAATGCCGGATACCGCGACGAGCGCACCAGTGAACCAAGCGAGCCATTTCGTATAATAAGCGATTTGCTTTTCGGCAGTGCGTTCCGCGCCTTCATTAGCGGTCTGTTGATGGTCAGTCTTTTCTATTTGTTGGCTTGGTGGTGGAACCGATGATGCGACCACAAACCCCAACGCAAAAACCGCAACTGTTAGAAAAACCCCGAGAAACAGTTCGTGCGTTCGAAACCACCTCATGCGCCCTCAATCGCCGGTCCGAAAATGTCATTGTTGAAGCGATTATTGTACCGGAATTGGAGCTCCGCAACGTAAAGATGCAGGTACTTCTTGCTCACATTGTGAAATGTGCCAACTGTCAAGTCCGGGTACATCGCCGTCCTGAGGAGCGCGAAGCGCGTCTCGAAGGACGGACGGCCCGGTCTGTGGCCGTTCATCCTTCGAGGCTCGCTTTGCTCGCGCCTCAGGATGACGGCTTCGGCATCAGTATGCTGATTCGAGCCAAAGTCATCACGCGTTAGCCCCGCGCCGATCCATATAGGCCTTGGCAATTTCGCCAAAACGCTAATTTGTTGAGGCGGATCAGGCTGATGCTACCTGTCCAGTCGTGTTCGAAAAAATATTTCGCTTCGGACGTCGGGCAAATCACTTTTACAACTCGCGCGTTCTGCTCCTCGAAGGGGCGTTTCGCGATCGTCACGAACGCGGGGCGGAATGCGGTGGACGCGGCAGCGCTTTTGACGAATGGCGCGAATGCGGACGGCGAAGTCGTGTGGTCCTGACGCCCCGACGCTGGCGTCAAGTTTCGCGGAGGCGACGTCGGCCCTAACGGGTCCGACACGCCGATATCCGCGAGGCGACGGTGGCAAAAAAGCCCGGTCACCGAGGAGAGCACGATATAAGCCGTAAAACCATTGTGCGGGGAATGCCGGATGTTCCGGTGTGACCGTGGTAACTACACTCGTATGCTCATTTTATTTTGCATACGAGGCTGCGGGCGCTATCGGGCGCCCGGCATTCCCTGCGCCCTCGTTCCCGAGGGGCCTGCAAAGCTCGGGCGCGCCAGCGCCGCGAGAACAAGTTGCGTTGACGCCTCGTCTCGGCTGCGTCAATCTCAGTTAATAGCAACAAAACCTCGGAGGCGCCATGCTCCGCGCGGAGGATAACAGGTTCCTCACCGAAAGCGGTGCGGGCACCCCCATGGGCGAACTGTTGCGACGATTCTGGCTGCCGGTGTTGTTGTCGGCGGAATTGCCGGAGGCCGACTGTCCGCCGAAGAAGATCGTCGTGACGGGCGAGGAGCTGCTTGCCTTCCGCGACTCCCGAGGCGTGGTCGGCGTCATCGATCAACATTGTCCGCACCGCGGCGCCAATCTCTGGCTCGGCCGCGTGGAGGAATGCGGCATCCGCTGCGTCTATCACGGCTGGAAGTTCGACACCGATGGCCGCTGCGTCGACATGCCGACTTCCTACCCCGATCTCGATGCCAAGAACCTGATCCGGATCAAATCCTATCCGGTGCGCGAATGGGGCGACATGATCTGGGCCTATATGGGCCCGGCCGGTGAAGTGCCGGAACTGCCTGATCTGGAGATGGCGCTGGTGCCGGCCTCGCACCGCTACGTCTCCAAGAAATGGCAGGACTGCAACTGGGTGCAGGCACTCGAAGGCTCGATCGACACCGCGCATTTTACGTTTGCGCATTTGAGCTTCGACAAGGACGAGGACGAATTCCTCGATATCAAGAAGCACTTCATCAATCCGCTCGCGCGCATGAACACCGATCATATGCGCTGGATCGCCGAGGACCCCCGCCCTGTCATCAAGATCAATCCGCATGACGCAGGGCTGACAATCGCGGGGGGCCGGCTTGCCGCCGGCGACAACATCTATTGGCGCATCGCCCAGTTCCTGATGCCGGTGCACTCCTATGCGCCAAGCTCGATGCCCGGCGAGAATATTTTCGGCCAGAGTTTTGTTCCCGTGACCGATACCAATTGCTGGATCTACACCTATGCCTGGAATCCCGAGCGGCCGCTGACCGAGGCCGAGCGGGACGGCTACGCCAATGGCAACGGCGTGATGGCCGTGGTCGACGAGAATTACGTGCCGCTGCGCAACAAGGCCAACGACTATCTGATCGACCGCAAGCTGCAGAAGACCAAGAGCTACACCGGGATCAAGGGCGTGTCGGAACAGGACGCGGCAGTCCAGGACAGCCAGGGCCCGATCGCCGACCGCACCCGCGAGCATCTTGGGCCCACCGATCTTGGCATCATGCATTTCCGCAAACTGGTGATGGATGCGGCGCGCGCGCTGCGACAGGGCACGGCGCCGACCCACCTTGTGCACCAGGACCGCTACGCGGTGCGCTCCGGCGCCTGCGTGACCAGCAAGGCCAAGGAGCTATCAGCGGTCATGGTCGAGCGTTTTGGCGAAGAGACGGGCTATGTCGGGCGGCGGCGGAACACTGCGGCGGAGTGACCGCGTGTTGACGTTTCCGCGCTTGGACGTCGCTTGATTGCTGTTATGATGTCAGAAAACAAACAATGGAAAACCTCCATGAGCTGGTTTCCCGACAACGATCCCGTACTCGGCGATGTCAAATCCTGCGACGCGCTGGAACTCGTCATCGTGCCGCGCACCCGCGACATCGGCGACGGATTTGAGGTGCGCCGCGCGTTGCCGCACGGCAAGCGGCAGATGGTCGGCCCCTTCATCTTCTTCGATCATTTCGGGCCGGTGCAATTCATGTCCGGCAAGGGCATGGACGTGCGCCCACATCCGCATATTGGGCTTGCCACCGTCAGCTATCTTTTCGACGGCACCATCATGCACCGCGACAGCGAAGGCAACATCCGGGAAATCCAGCCCGGCGCCATGAACCTGATGACCGCGGGCCGCGGCATCGCCCATTCCGAACGCACGCCGGATCTGCAGCGCAAGAACGGCCAGAAGATGCTGGGCTTGCAGAGCTGGATTGCGCTTCCCGTGGGCTCGGAGGAAATCGCACCCTCGTTCCAGCATTACGCGGCCGCCGACCTGCCGGTTGTCAGCGACCGCGGCGTCACCGCGCGCGTCATCGCCGGCCAGTCGTTCGGCGCAAAATCGCCGGTTGCGATGGTGTCGCCGTGGTTCTATGCCGAGGTGACCGCGGAACAAGGCACCAGCGTCCCGCTCGACGCCGACCACGAAGAGCGCGCCATCTATGTGGTTGATGGCGAAGTCGAGATCGCCAATGAACGCTACGAAGGCCCGCGTCTTTTGATCTTTCGTCCCGGCGACCGCATCACCGTGAAGGCGGTAAAGCCGACACGGATGATGTTCCTCGGCGGCGATGCGCTGGAGGGCCCTCGCCATATCTGGTGGAATTTTGTCTCTTCCAGTAAAGAGCGCATTGAACAGGCCAAGCAGGACTGGAAGACCGGCCGCTTCGCTCCCGTCCCCAACGAGCACGAGTTCATTCCGCTTCCGGAGTGAACGAACCATCCCATTTTCCTTTTCCGCCGCGCGTATCCGCGCCGACGACTGTCTTCGAAAGTTCGACCCATGACCACCATGCTTGCGAGCGACCTGCCCCTTCCGCGGATCGGGCGCGGCAAGGTTCGCGACATCTATGCCGTCGGCGACGATCGCGTGCTGCTGCTCGCCACCGACCGCATCAGCGCCTTCGACGTAGTCATGGCCGAGACCATCCCGATGAAAGGCGCGGTGCTGACACAGATCAGCGCCTGGTGGTTCAATCGACTCGAAGCCGTGGTGCCGCACCACATGATCAGCGCCGACGCCGATACCATCATCGGCGAGGTTCCGGTGCTGAAGGAACATCGCGCCGCGCTGAGAGGGCGCGCCATGTTGTGCCGGCGCACAAAAGTGTTTCCGATCGAATGCGTGATCCGCGGCTATCTCTCCGGCTCGGCGTGGAAGGAATATGCCGCGCACGGCACGCTGGCGGCCGAGAATTTGCCGCCCGGGCTACTCGAGAGCGGCAAACTCGAGCCTGCGATCTTCAGTCCTGCCACCAAAGCCGAAACCGGTCACGACGAGAACATCACGGTGGCGCGGATGCGCGAGATCGTCGGCGAGGACGCGACGTCCGCGCTGGAGCGCATGACCCGCGCGGTGTATGGGCTTGGAGAGAAAATCAGCCGCGCGCAGGGCATTATCATCGCCGACACCAAATTCGAATTTGGCCGCGATGCGAGTGGCCGCATCATCCTGATCGACGAGGTGATGACCCCCGACAGTTCGCGGTTCTGGGCGGCGGATGTCTATAAGCCCGGCCAGCCGCAGCCGAGTTTCGACAAGCAGCCGCTGCGCGACTATCTCGACGCCGAGCGCAGGGCGGGCCGCTGGAACGGCGAGGCGCCGCCGCCCCCACTGCCGGCAAGCGTGGTGGACGCCACCAGCAAGCGCTACCTCGAAGCCTATCGCCGCATCACCGGCGCCGAGCTGAAGATTGGAGGAGCCAGCTGATGACGCTGACAGTCCGTGAGATGGCGGGTTCGGAAATCGATATCATCATTGAATACTTTCTCAGATCCACCCCGGAACATCTGGAAATTCTCGGTGTCGATCCAACGCGTCTTCCCGCTCCTGAAAGGTTGCGAGAACGCTTCACGCACGAGCGGGCACAGCCTATCGAACAGCGAGCATGGGTCGTCGTCATCTGGCTATTGGACGACCGGCCCATCGGCTTTTCGACGTCCGACAGGATCGCTTATGGTGAACAAGCCAACATGCACCTGCACGTCGTTGATCCCGAGCGCAGGAATCGGGGCTATGGCGTCGAATGCGTGCGACGCAGTGTCGATATTTATTTCGAACGGCTGAAGTTGAAGCGGCTTTTCTGCGAACCGAATGCTTTCAATGTCGCGCCCAATCGCGCGCTGCAGAAGGCCGGATTTAAATACCTCAAGACACATATGACCGTGCCTGGCCCGCTCAACTATCATCAGGCCGTCACCCGCTGGGTGATCGAGCGGTAAATGCTCACGCGGTCTGACGACGTCATTCCGGGCTGGTGCGCCAGCACCAGATCCGGAATGACGAACCGGAACAGAAAAAGCAGGGAGTGCAGTCATGTCCGAATCCGATTCCGTGCTTGTCGAACGCGATGGACCGGTGACCATCGTCTCCATCAACCGCCCACATTGCCGCAACGCGGTCGACGGAGCGACGGCGCGAAAATTGTTCGACACGTTCCTGGCATTCGATGCCGATGCGCAAGCCTCCATCGCGGTTTTCACTGGAACCGGCGGCTATTTCTGCGCCGGCGCCGATCTGAAGGCGGTAGCAACAGGCGATCCCAACAAGAAACGCGAGGTCGGCGGACACAATTCGATCGCGCCGATGGGGCCGAGCCGCCTGCGCCTGACAAAGCCCGTGATCGCGGCGGTGGAAGGTTTCGCGGTGGCCGGCGGCATGGAACTGGCGTTGTGGGCGGACATGCGCGTGGTCGCCGAGGACGCCACCTTCGGCATCTTTTGCCGCCGCTTCGGCGTGCCGCTGATCGACCTCGGCACCATCCGCCTGCCGCGGCTGATCGGCCATTCGCAGGCGATCGACCTTATTCTGACGGGACGCCCGGTCGGCGGTCCCGAGTCGCTTCGAATGGGCCTTGCCAACCGTCTCGTGCCCAAGGGCGAGGCGCGCGCTCATGCGATTGCGCTGGCAAAGGAGATCGCGCGCTTCCCGCAGACCTGTCTGCGCGCCGACCGTCTTTCAGCGCTGCGCCAGTGGGACCTCTCCGAGGAGGAGGCGATCGCGAACGAAATGCGCGACGGGCTGGAAGTCATCGCGTCCGGGGAGACCTTATCGGGCGCAAAACGATTTGCCTCCGGCGTCGGCCGACATGGCGCGTTCGGCGACGAGATTTGAGAGATGGCGTGGCCTTGCGGGCTCACGAGCCCGTTGAGACCGTCGACATTACGGCCTATGATCGACGAGCGTTATTTGGATACACCTAGCCCCTTCATCGGCGTCCGGGAGAACATCATGCGTGATTTTCTGTTTGCGGCGACCGCAGCGGCCGTGGCGATTCTTGCACCTTGCGCACCAGCCCTTGCCCAGGAAGATGCGGATCAGAAATTGGGCAAAGTGCATTTCGCGACATCGTGCGACGAGACCGCACAACGGCGGTTCGATCGCGCGATGCGATACCAGCACTCGTTCTGGTACGCCGAATCCAAGGAGATCTACGAGGGGGCGATCAAGGCCGATCCGGCATGCGCCATTGCCTATTGGGGTATTGCGCTGTCGCTTCTCAGCAATCCGCACGGCCCTATTCCGCCGTCCAATCTTCCGCTCGGCCTCTCGGCTATCGAGAAGGCGAAAGCGGTTGGCGCGAAAACCGAGCGCGAGCGGGATTACATCGACGCGCTGGCGGTGATGTATGTCGATTACGACAAGATCCCGCATCAGGCGCGCGTGCAGTCCTATCTGAAGAAGCTGGAGGCGCTGGCGACGAAATATCCCGATGACGACGAGGCGCAGATCTTCTACGCGATCACCCTGAATGTGGCGGCATCGCCCGCCGACAAGACCTACGCCAACCAACTCAAGGGAGCCGCGATCCTGGAACCGATCTGGCAGCGGCAACCTCAGCACCCCGGTGTCGCCCATTATCTGATCCATCTCTACGATTATCCGCCGATCGCCGCCAAGGGTCTCACCGCGGCGCTGCGTTATTCCAAGATCGCGCCGAATGCGCCGCATGCGCAGCACATGCCATCGCACATCTTCACGCGCGTCGGTTACTGGAAGGAATCAGTTGCGGCAAACCTGGCTTCGGTGCAGGCCGCAAAGGCTACAAAGGAAGGCGCCGATCAACTGCATGGGCAGGACTATCTTGTCTATGCCTATCTGCAACAGGGTCAGGACAAGGCGGCGCACGCCGTCGTCGACGAGATCGAGGCTGCGCAATCCGACCCTGATTCTTTCGCCGGGGCCTTTTCACGCGCCGCCGCTCCGGCGCGCTACGCGGTGGAACGCGGCGACTGGAAGACCGCGGCCAATCTCGGCGTCAAGCCAAGCAAGCTTCAGCACGTGATGGCGATCACTTACTTCGCGCGCGCGCTCGGCGCCGCCCGCTCCGGCGATTCGGCCGCAGCCAAGGTCGATGTGGCGAAGCTTGCCGAAATTCGCGACGGCCTGCTTGAGGCGAAGAACAATTACTGGGCTGGCCAGGTCGATGTCCAGGCCCAGATAGCAAATGCCTGGGTGCTTTACGCGGACGGCAAATCCGATGACGCGTTGAAGGCGATGAGTGCCGCAGCCGACGCGGAGGACAAGACGGAGAAGTCGCCGGTCACGCCCGGACCGCTGACGCCCGCGCGCGAATTGTACGGCGTCATGTTGCTGGATCGCGGCATGGCCAAGGAAGCGCTGGCGGCGTTCGAGGCCACGATGGCCAAGGAGCCGAACCGCTTCAACGGCTATGTCGGGGCCGCAAAGGCCGCGCAGTCGCTCGGTGACACGACGAAGGCGAAAACGACTTATGAAAAACTCGTCGCGCTTGCATCCGGCTCGGATTCCGAACGGCCGACGCTTGCCGCAGCCCGGGCTTTCGTCGCGAGTAATTAGGACAGCGTAGCGAAGGCGATGAAAAGAATAGCCGTCATTGCAGGAATCGTTGGTTTCGGACTCGGCGCGCTCGCCGGGGCATCGGCATTCTTCGCATGGCCGATGCTGGGCCGCCAGGGCGGAGCAGTGGCGGCACCAAGCCATCCGAAATTCTCGGAAGTGCAATGGCCGCATCCCACCGACGAATGGGGCAAGGGCAAGGCCTTCCGCTGCGGGGCGGCGGATTGCGGGGTCGAGGTCAACGTTTACATCCGGGCCAAGATCGGATTTTGCAACTGCCAAACCGGGGTTTCCGACGACAGCGAACTCGATCGCCTGAGTGACTTCACGCTGATGGGCGAAAAGCTTTCGGTTTTGGGGCCGGGCCGTCCCATCAATGTCGCGTGGATGAAGGGCCGCAGCCGGGCCTTTGCGATCGCCGATCGCTATCGCGCGCCGAACTCGGCACTTTCGGTTGCGTTCAACGACCGCTGCGATGCGGTCGTTGCCACAGCGCTGGTCGCCCACGACCATCCGGAGACGATCGAGCCCAGTGTCATCGACTTCCTCAACAGCAAGGTCATCGTGCACTGGGCCGAAGT
>DASQOU010000075.1:0-14661 GCA_035644295.1 Bradyrhizobium sp. | reverse complement strand
TTCTTTGCCTTCTTAGCTTTCTTGGCCATGTTGCCCTCCTAATGTAGTGAGATGGCTTAATCGCTGCGTGCACTCGGGAATCGAAATGCACTACATCCCGAATACACCAACACATTGGAAAAAACAGCGTCCTGCTTAAGGAAGTGTTGACGCGCCGAAGTGAAAGCATGCGATGCACGCGCATCGACAACGCAACAAACCATTCGCGCGACGAGGCAAATGATGCGCGAAAACCCGCAACTCGCAATTCGCGATATTGCAAGAAGCGACTGCACCACAGCTGTTTTCTTAATTCGCGCACTCGACGATCGGCGTGGTGCAGATGTCATCGCGCTTGATCAAAACCGCTCTAACCCCCGTTGCGCGGACTCTGAGTCGCGAATTTTGGCAATAAAAAAATTTTCGTGCTCACCGGCTTCGTAGCTCATCGTCGCTCGCCAAAGCCGGTTTTTTGAGCGAATCGATTGCGGCTGATTCGCGGCCGCATGGCCCATCGCACGCGATGCATCGCCGGTTATGGTGAATGATTGATGCACGCGCACGGCGTTCGCGCGTGTCCTGCGTGACGACGCTCGCGGTCGCGCGGTGCGAGACCTTAGATGCCGAGCTTGGACTTGAGCAGATCGTTCACGGCTTGCGGATTGGCCCTGCCGCCACTTGATTTCATCACCTGGCCGACGAACCAGCCGATCAGCGCTGGCTTGGCTTTGGCCTGCGCCACCTTGTCGGGATTGGCCGCGATGATGTCGTCGACCACCTTTTCGATCGCGCCCAAGTCGGTGACCTGCTTCATGCCGCGCGCTTCGACCAGTGCGCGCGGATCGCCGCCCTCCTGCCAGACGATCTCGAACAGGTCTTTTGCAATTTTGCCGGAGATCGTGCCCTCGCCGATCAAATCGACGATGGTTCCCAGCTGCTGGGCTGACACCGGCGATGCGGAAATGTCGCAGCTTTCCTTGTTGAGCCGACCGAACAGCTCATTGATCACCCAGTTGGCGGCAAGCTTGCCGTCCCTGGGCTTGTCGGCGAGCTTCGCCAGCACGGTTTCAAAGAACGCGGCGCTCTCGCGTTCGGCCACCAGCACGCTGGCGTCATAGGGCGAGAGGCCGAACTCGGCGATGAAGCGCGCCTTCTTCTGGTCCGGCAGTTCCGGCAGGTTCGCCTTCAGCTCATCGACATAGGCCTGCGCAAACTCCACCGGCAGCAGGTCTGGATCCGGAAAATAGCGGTAGTCGTGCGCCTCTTCCTTGGAGCGCATCGAGCGGGTCTCGCCCTTGTTGGGATCGAACAGCCGGGTCTCCTGGTCGATGACGCCGCCGTCTTCGAGAATGCCGATCTGGCGCCGCGCCTCGTATTCGATGGCCTGACCGATGAAGGCGATCGAGTTCATGTTCTTGATCTCGCAACGGGTGCCGAGCGCCTCTCCCGGCTTGCGTACGCTGACGTTGACGTCGGCGCGCAGGGAGCCCTTCTCCATGTCGCCATCGCAGGTGCCGAGATAGCGCAGGATCGAGCGCAGTTTCGTCAGATAGGCCTTGGCCTGCTCCGAGGAGCGGATGTCGGGCTTGGAGACGATCTCCATCAGCGCAACGCCGGAGCGGTTGAGATCAACCAGCGACATGGTCGGGCTCTGGTCGTGTAGCGACTTGCCGGCATCCTGCTCCAGATGCAGCCGCTCAATGCCCACCGTGACGCTGTCGCCACCCGCCAACTCGACCACCACTTCGCCTTCACCGACGATCGGTGATTTGTACTGGCTGATCTGGTAGCCCTGCGGCAGATCCGGATAGAAATAGTTCTTGCGGTCGAACACCGAGCGCAGATTGATCCTGGCGTTCAGGCCAAGGCCGGTGCGCACCGCCTGCCTGATGCAGGCTTCGTTGATGACCGGCAACATGCCCGGCATCGCCGCATCGACCAGCGAGACATGGGAATTGGGCTCGCCGCCGAATTCCGTCGATGCCCCGGAAAACAGCTTTGAATTCGAGGTGACCTGGGCATGGACCTCCATCCCAATCACGATTTCCCAGTCGCCAGTGGCGCCTTTGATTAGTTTTGAGTTCGTCGCACTCATGCGCTTCCACTCCCGAGCAGCGCGGAAGTCATCCGCTCCCATTCGGTTTCGAGAGAACCGGTCGCCACCGGTTTGCCGGCCCGGCGGTACCAATAGCTGGCGTTGCCGAGATCGCCTTCAACACGGTGCAGATAGGCATGGACCCAGGCCGCATCGGCCGTCGATTCATCCTGGACGATCTTGTGCGCCTGATCCCACCCGCTCTTGGCAGCCCACCATAGGGCGGCCAGCGGCGCATCTAGACCGGGCGCGGGTGCTGCGCCCGAGAGGCTCGTTTTGAACTCGGCCATGTTCACCACCACCTCGGCGGGGTGAAGCGGCCCGCTGCCTGCTCGATCACCTCGCCGAGCGAGAATAGCGTCTCTTCATCGAACGGGCGGCCGATCAGTTGCAGGCCGAGCGGCAAGCCTTGCGAATCCTTGCCGGCGGGAATCGCGATGCCCGGCAGTCCGGCCATGTTCACCGTCACCGTGAAGATGTCGTTGAGGTACATTTCCACGGGGTCGGCGCCTTTTTCGCCGATGCCGAATGCCGCCGACGGCGTCGCCGGTGTCAGGATCGCATTGACACCTTTGGCGAAGCAATCTTCGAAATCCTTCTTGATCAGCGTGCGGACTTTTTGCGCGCGCAGATAATAAGCGTCGTAATAGCCGGCCGAGAGCACGTAGGTGCCGATCATGACCCGACGGCGGACTTCGTCGCCAAATCCTTCCGCGCGGGTGTGTTCATACATCTCCCCGATCGAGCGGCCCGGCACGCGCAAGCCGTAGCGCACCCCGTCATAGCGGGCCAGATTCGATGAGGCCTCCGCCGGCGCCACGATGTAATAGGCAGGAAGGGCGTATTTGGTGTGCGGCAGCGACACCTCGACCAACTCCGCGCCGGCGGCCTTCACCCAGGCCGCGCCCTCACTCCAGAGCTTTTCGATCTCCGCCGGCATGCCGTCGAGGCGGTACTCCTTGGGTATGCCGATCTTCATGCCCTTGACGGACTTTCCGATCGCGGCCTCGTAGTCCGGCACGGCGCGATCGACCGACGTAGTGTCTTTGGGGTCGTGGCCTGCCATCGAGCGCATCAGGATCGCGGTATCGCGCACGGTGCGCGCAACCGGCCCTGCCTGATCGAGCGAGGAGGCAAAGGCGACGATGCCCCAGCGCGAGCAGCGCCCGTAGGTCGGCTTCATGCCGACGGTCGCGGTGAACGCCGCCGGCTGCCGGATCGACCCGCCGGTGTCGGTCGCGGTCGCACCCATGCACAACAGCGCCGCCACCGCCGACGCCGAGCCGCCGGAAGAGCCGCCGGGCACCAAAGTGGTGTTGGCGCCGTCGCGCCGCCACGGATTAACGACGGGGCCAAAGCACGAGGTCTCGTTCGACGAGCCCATCGCGAATTCGTCGTTATTGAGCTTGCCCAGCAGCACCGCGCCGTCGCGCCAGAGCTGCGATGTCACGGTGGATTCGTAGGTCGGCACGAAATTGCCGAGAATTTTCGAGCAGGCGGTGGTACGCACATCCCTGGTCGCGAACAGATCCTTGATACCCAGCGGGATACCGGCGAGCGGACCGCCCTCGCCCTTTGCGATCTTCGCGTCAACTTCGCGTGCCATGGCCCGGGCCCGATCGGGTGTTTCCAGCACAAACGCATTGAGCGCGCGCGCGGCCTCGATCGCCGAAAGATGCGCTTCCGTCAGCTCAAGCGACGTGAAGGATTTCTTCGCGAGGCCACTTCTAGCCTCCGCAAGCGTCAGCGACGTCAAATCGGTCATTTATTAACTAGTGCCCACTTTCCGAAGTTCGTGTTCCACCGCAGCACCCACCTTTCACGAACTTCGGAAAGCAAATGGGCACTAGCAAACTTATAATTCAAGTGCCGCTTTTCCATTTGAAGTTCCTGAATCGAATTTGCCGCTTGCGCTGCAGGAACTTCAAATGGGCGGCACTTGGCTGCAGAAGAAGGGAGATAACGTCTTGTCCTTGGCCGGGTCATCGCGCGATAGCTTGTTGCTCGCCTTGTCGGCCGCCTCCAGCGCGTCGAGCACCGCGTCGACCGCCTTCTCGGGATCGGCAGCCTTGCCCTGGCGCTCCATCGCGTCCAGATAATTCATGTAGGCCTGATAGGCCTTTTCATCGTCGCAGAGCAGACACATCGGTCGAGCACTCTTTTGTCCAACATTTTAACGCGAACGTTTATTCGACAACCTTCGGCACCAGAAAGAAATGATCCTGGGTTTCCGGCGCATTCCTGACGATGTCGTCGGCGATCTCGCCGTCATTGACCACGTCGGGACGTTTCTTCATTTCCATCGGCATGACCGAGGTCATCGGTTCGACGCCCTCGACATTGACTTCGCTCAGCTGCTCGACGAAGGCGAGCATCGCGTTCAGCTCGCCCTGCAGATGCGGAACCTCTGATTCAGCGACCGCGATTCGGGCGAGATCCGCGATACGGCGAACGGTGGCGGCATCGACCGACATTATATAGGGCCTTTCGCGGCAAAACTCAGTCCGCCGTATAGCAGAGGGTGGTTTTGCACCGCAACCGCGGGCAGTCCAATCAACCCGCCAATTGGCTCAACCGCGCCCAGCGCCGCCCCCGCCAGCGCCCGGGTCAGTTCGGCCGCCGGCATCTCGCGCCCGAGCCGCGCCGCCTGATTGGCGCGGGCATCGTTGCCGGAGCCTTCCGCAAGAATAGCATCCGCCGCAGGGACGAGCTATGCGTCCAAGGGACGCCTGGCACCAAAGCGCCGCAGCGCGACGACGGCCCAAACGGCCTCGACCAGTCCGAACGGCCAAGCACCCTGCAGAAATCCGTAAATCGAGCCCAACGCGCAGGCGGCCGCGAAGGCGAGGATGAACCAGTGGCTGCGATCCTCCAGCGCGTAACTCGCCATCGCCGTGACCGCGAACAAACCGAATAGGCTGAGAGCATCCATCGTTTGATCTCACCAACTTCGTCAAATAAACAGCAAAAGATGGTATTCCCTGCCCAACCGGCATCCGTAAAATTGAGCCAAGAATGTCCACCGCGATTCCAACTATAACGACATCCCGTCTGATTCTTCGCCCGCTGGATCTCGCCGACGTCGACGCCGTACAACTTCTTTTCCCTCGGTGGGAAATCGTGCGGTTCATGTCCAGCCACGTCCCATGGCCCTATCCGGCTGATGGCGCCTTGACGTTTATTCGCGATATGGCTCTACCGGCGATGCGACAGGGAACGGAATGGCATTGGTCCATCCGGCCGAAGCTTTCGCCTGAACAATTAATCGGCGTGATCAGCTTAAAGGACAAGCCGGACGACAATCGAGGCTTTTGGCTCGACTCCGAATGGCAGGGCAAAGGATTGATGACGGAGGCGAGCTTAGCGGTCACCGACTATTGGTTCGAAACTCTTGAGCGGGCCCTTCTTCGCGCCCCGAAGGCGGTCGCGAACGTACCGTCTCGCCGCATCTCCGAACGCAGCGGAATGCGGATCGTGAAGACCGAGGACCGGGACTACGTTTCGGGTCGCTTTCGAGAGGAAGTTTGGGAAATAACGCGCGACGAGTGGCGCAGGCGATCCCGTTAGACGAACAGGGCTTCTTCCGTTGCGGCTTTGCGCCATCGACATGGGGGGTGTTATGCGAACCCTATGCCTGCCCTCATCCTACCGCTGATCGATGCCGCCGTGCACTGGCCCGAGCGCGGCGCGCTGATCGGTCTTGATCTCGGCACCAGGACCATCGGGGTCGCGGTGTCCGACCCCGACCGCCGGCTGGCGACCGGGGTCGAAACCATCCAGCGCAAGGCGTTCAAGGCCGACGCTGCGCGCCTGCTCGCCATCGCCAGCGAGCGCGGCGCCACAGGCTTCGTGCTCGGCTTGCCGATCAACATGGATGGCAGCGAGGGACCGCGCGCGCAATCGACTCGCGCCTTCGCCCGAAATTTTTCGAAGCTCACGGTGCTAACGATTGCGCTGTGGGACGAACGGCTCTCCACCGTGGCAGTCGAACGCGAGCTGATCGGAATGGACATGAGCCGCGCCCGGCGCGCCGAGGTGATCGACGAACACGCCGCGATCTTCATCCTGCAGGGCGCACTCGATCGTCTGGCCAACTCGCGCGAGAAGCGCTGAGATCAGGATTGCCCGGTGAGCAATATGGTTTGCGCCACCGCGGCCAGATTGTTGAGGCCGTGCAGGACGGTCGTCAGCCAGGTTGAACCGCTGCGATAACGCAGATAGCCGAACAACAGGCCGATCGAAAACACTTCACCAAGAAAGTACCAGTCATATTGCAGATGCAGCCCCGTCCACACCACTGACGACAGGACGATGGCACCGGCGGGGCCGAGAAACGATTCCGACCAGCCTCGATAGAGAAAGCCGCGCGCGAAAAACTCCTCCGAGATCGGAGCGGCGACGCAGAAAGCGATCACCAGAAGCCACAGCGCGCCGTCGGCGCGGGCCGATTTCAGTACCTCGCCCATGAATCCGGGCTCGACCTCGCGCCCCGTCGCACGCGAAAGCATATCCCACCCCATGACCAGGACGACCAAAGTGACGACGCCGATCAGCAGGTTGGTCCACGAGCTCCGGCGCAGTGCGAGGTATTCGGAAAACGGCGTGCGCGTGAGGCGTATCGCGATCCACAACGCCGCGAGCACCGCGGGCAGGCCTGTGATCACGGAGAGTGAAATGGTCAGGCCACGGCCGACGACGACACGGACTGCGGCGCCCAGCGCATCCAGGTCAATCGGTCCCTCCTGCTGCAGAACAAACCAGGCCACGACCGCGACCTGCCCAACAAACATCCCCCCGAAGATAAAAAACCCCCATAGCGCGGTACCCCAGAACTTCCAGACGCGGGGCGGAGGCAGGATCGGGATGGCCGGCGCGAGCGCGGCGGGACTTGCGGGATCGAGGGAATCCATCAGTTGACTTTCAACTAGCGTGGGTAAGTCATAGTTGTCGTCATGGCCGGATCCACGTCTTCACCTTCGTTGAGCAGATCAAGACGTGGATGCCCGGCACATGGGCCTGTGCTCGGGCCGGCGAAGCCGGACCCGAGTGCCGGGCATGACAGAGGAAATAGGAGATCACGGTAACGCCCGCTCCAACAAAGCCCTGACGTCGTCGCGCGGAAGATCGACGGCGCCATACATGCTGGCGTGATTCCCGGCAAGCCGGGTAGCCCCGAACAATTCGGCATGACGAGGCGTGACCTGGTTGAGCGCAGCCGCGGCAGCCAACAGCGCCAGCCTCTCCACCGCCAGCCGTGCGACGCGCTCGGAGTCCGCCCTGCGGAATGCCGTTCCGATGAAGGCCACCGCATCGGAAGCGCCAGGCAGGCCTTGAGTTTCCGCGGCGAGATTTTGCAGGACGCCCGCAGCCGCATCGACCTCACGCGACAATGCGCGCAGCACATCGAGGCACATGACGTTACCCGAGCCTTCCCAGATCGCATTGACCGGCGATTCGCGGTAATGCCGCGCCAAAATACCCTCCTCGACATAGCCGTTGCCACCAAGACATTCCATCGCCTCGTAGAGAAATCCCGGCGCGCTCTTGCAGACCCAATATTTGATCGCCGGCGTCAACAGCCGCATATAGGCCGCCTCGCTCTGATCGTGCGGCGCGCGATCGAACGCGCGGCATAGCCGCATCACCAGCGCGATCGAGGCCTCGACATGCAGCGCCATGTCCGAAAGCACTGCCTGCATTAGCGGCTGGTCGGCGAGATGTTTCTGGAACACGCTGCGATGCCGGGCGTGATGCAACGCGTGCGCGAGCCCGGATCGCATCAGGCCGGAGGAGGCAATCGCGCAATCCTGCCGTGTCAACTGCACCATCTGGATGATGGTGCGGATGCCTTTGCCTTCATCGCCGACGCGCTTCCCGTAGGCGCCTTTGAATTCGACTTCGGAGGAGGCGTTGGAGCGGTTGCCGAGCTTGTCCTTCAGCCGCTGGAACTGGATCGCATTGACCGACCCGTCCGGCGCAAAACGCGGCATGAAGAAACAGGTCAGCCCTGCGTCCGCCTGCGCCAACACTAGAAACGCGTCGCACATCGGCGCCGACATGAACCATTTGTGGCCGGTGATGCGGTAGATATCGCCGTCGCGCTCCGCGCGCGTCGTGTTGGTGCGCACGTCGGTGCCGCCCTGCTTCTCGGTCATGCCCATGCCGAGCGTCATGCCGCGTTTCGTCGGCCACGGCGCAAAAGCCGGATCGTAAGCGCGCGCAGCGATGACGGGCATCGCCTTGGCCAGCAGGTCGGGCTGCACTGAGAGCGCCGCCACCGACGCACGCGTCATGGTGATCGGGCACAAATGCCCGGTCTCGACCCCTGCTGCCATATAGAACTTCGCCGCACGCACGACTTCGGCAGCGCCTCCGGCCGGCCGGCCATCCGCGGTCCATGTTGAATTATGCAAGCCGGCATGGGCGCTGCGCGCCATCAATTCGTGATAGGCCGGATGAAACTCGACCTGGTCGCGGCGGTTGCCTTTGGAATCGAACGTCCGCAGTTTTGGCGTGTTCTCGTTGGCGAGCCGGCCGCGCTCGGCCATGGCGGCCGAGCCCCAGTGCTGGCCGAACTCGGATAATTCTTTCTCGGCCGCAGCTCCACCATTGGACGCGACCGCGCCCAAGAGCGGACGGTCCAGCGCGAACAAATCGACATCCTCAAGAGGCGGCGACTGGTTAAGCACCTCGTGGGTCGCAAATGAAGGCTGGGTCATGACCGTCCCTCAGAAATCAAAGAATCAGTTTTACGTCGGAAAGAGCGCAATTTCACGCGCTCGCTGACGTGCGAGTCTTTCACCGAGCGCCGATCCTACATCGTCATCCCCGGACTTGTCCGCCTCCACACCGGCTTCGGCGCACTGGAACCGAAAGTCCGGCGAAGCCTCCTGGCCGCCGAAGTCCGCCTTCCGACGAAGGCGGTTGGCGTAGACCGGTTCCGGCCGTCCACGTCTTGGCCTTTTAGAGTTAACAAAGGGAGGACGTGAATGCCCGCCAGGCATGACGAAAATGGGACATCTCGGGGGATAACTCATAGGCCACCTATTCGGCCTTGCTCCCCGTTGTTTCTCTGCCTATAGCTCTCGTTTTAATGACCCCTGCATCGAAATCGACCTTCGTCCTCGGTCACCGGCACCTGCTGGGAATCGAGGGCCTTTCGGCTACCGATGTTAGGGCTCGTGTCCCGTCTCATATGTCGAGCTTAACGGGAGCGACAAGAAAAGCTTCGTGCTTTCACTCGACGTCACTAACACCGGTCCGCCCAGTCAACGTATCTTGCGCGTAATCTTCTACCAATAAATCACAAGCACGCAATTGTGTAGAGATGAACTTAGAAATACATTTGCCATGACAATGGGGCAACCATGCTTCGAGAAAAACCAATGACATCAAGCGCCAATTTCGTCCGTCACGTCATTTCGATCAACGATCTTTCGAACGAAGAAATCGAAAAGATTTTCTCCGTTGGCGAAAGCTATTTGGAGAGATTGCGCGATAAGAGGATCCCTCACAAGATTGGAAAAGGCTCTCAGATTGCAGATGGTAAGATTCTTGCGGCACTCTTCTATGAACCAAGCACACGGACCCGTCTCTCCTTTGAAAGCGCAATGCTTCGCTTGGGTGGCAAAGTAATTACTAGCGCCGATCCCGATACAAGTTCTGCGGCTAAGGGAGAAAGCTTGGCCGATTCAGTTAGAGTAGTCGCGAACTATGCTGATATTATTGTTCTTCGTCATCCTCGTGATGGAGCGGCAAGGCTTGCCGCCGAATACTCGCCAATCCCCGTTATTAACGGAGGCGACGGAAGTCATGAACATCCCACACAGACCTTGTGTGATATTTTCACTCTTAAGAAGAAAAATAAGAAGCTGAAAAATCTCGCTGTTGCCATTTCCGGGGATTTACGAGGAAGCCGCACAATACATTCCTTTGTTTACGCGCTTGCGCGCTTCGGCGCCCACATTGTCCCAATGCCCGCTCCCGGCATGGAGCTTCCGGCGCATGTGGATAGACGCTTACGCGATGAGTTCAATTGTACATTTCATACAGGTGACGGATCGATCGGCGCCCTCTATCACACGCCCGACGAACCGCATCAGCCAGCGCTTTTTCCAAGCGCAGAATTTAAAATTGCAATACGCCACGACAAAATTTCCGCAGTCTACGTCACACGATTTCAGAAAGAACGCTGGGAAGAAAAAGAAGGGACTAAATACCCCCGCATTGATGCAAAATTCCTAAGAGATTCAAAATATTCACACGCAAGTGTAATGCATCCTTTGCCGCGCGTGGGTGAACTCGACGCTTCTTTTGATTCTGATCTTCGTGCTGTGTACTTTGAACAAGCTGCTTACGGCGTTCCGGTACGGATGGCACTGATCGCGTTATTACTGGGACTCAGTAAGGAGCATGAAATTAGCGAATATGAAGGTGGTTTCCAAAAATCGAAACTTCCCATTTACGATCATGCTGTGACTGAAGGTATTCGCTGCATAAATTCCAATTGCATTGTTCATGACGAAAAGGAAAGGCCGTACGTTCGCAACAAGTTTCAAGTCGTTAAGAACAAACAAAATGACGAATGCAAACTCAGATGCTTCTATTGCGAAAGCGACGCTAACCACTTCGTTGTCGCGAACAAAAAGAACAAATGGTATACCGAAGACACCTCAGTTCTAGTGCACGCTTCGGATCAGCATTTCAAAGATTTCATCGTCTTCGCTGAGTCAACAGATGCCCTTAATAAGGGGTACCATCTCAAACGAAGTACGCCGAGCACGTCTACTGAGCCGGCTTTACAGCGCCCAAAGCATTTTACCAAACAGCTTTGACCCAATGCAAGAACACGCCGTTCGATGAGGCCCTTTTTCGGGCCGCGTCGTGCGCACCATCGTCGGTGGACGAACCGTCTATGAGCATGTCTAAATCGTTTTCAAGCGGAGTGGACACCCCCTCGCGTCAAGAAAACGTTTCAAATAGAGACTCTGATGCGCGCGAAATTTGCAGGCCCGGGAGGAACGGAAATGTCGGCTAGTGCATGGCTGCCGGTGGCGTTCGTCCTCGGCTATTTGCTCGGCTCGATTCCCTTTGGGTTGATCCTGACAAAATTGGCGGGAACGCAGGATCTGCGTTCGCTCGGCTCTGGCAATATCGGGGCCACCAATGTGCTGCGCACCGGACACAAGGGCCTTGCGGCTGCGACCCTGCTGCTTGACATGCTCAAAGGCACGCTCGCCGTCGTGATCGCCGGCTATTACGGCGGCCCCAACGCCGCGATGCTGGCCGCCCTCGGCGCTTTCCTCGGCCACCTCTTTCCGGTGTGGCTGAAATTCAAGGGCGGCAAAGGCGTCGCGGTCTATATCGGCGTGCTGATCGGCCTGTTCTGGCCGGCCGCGGTGATATTCTGCCTTTTGTGGCTCGCGACCGCCGTGACCTCACGCTACTCCTCGCTCTCGGCGCTGGTGGCGAGCTTCGTCACGCCCATTTTCCTGTGGTGGTTCGGCCACCCCGCGCTCGCCTCGCTGTTCGCCGTGCTGACGCTATTGTTGTTCTACATGCACCGCGAAAACATCAGGCGGTTGCAGGCCGGGACCGAGGGGCGGATCGGGGCGAAGTGAGGGCCTCGGCCGTCATTCCGGGGCGATGCAAAGCATCGAACCCGGAATCTCGAGATTCCGGGCCTGGTGCTAACGCACCATCCCGGAATGACGGTATCATTCAAGTCCGCTTCAGCGCCTTTTCGACGAAGCGCGCGGCCTTAAGCGCCCCGGCGTCGTCGCCAAATCGCGCGATCACCTGCACCCCGACCGGCAGGCCGCCGTCGGCGATGATGGCGGGAATGTTGACGCAAGGGACCCCCATCAGCGTCCACAGCCGGTTAAAACGGGGATCGCCGGTCCAGTCTATCCCCTTGGGAGCCGCACCAGGCGCCGAGAAAGTCAAGAAGACGTCGACCTCCTCGAACGTCTCGGCCAGCGCTGCGCGTGCCCGGACCGCAATGGCACGCGCCTCTTCGTAATCCGCAGGCGTGAAGTGCTCGCTTTCATCGAGCCTGCCGCGCAGCAGCGGCGGCATGGCATCGTAGTTGGCGCGATACTCCCAGGCGAACGCCTGATGCGCCTCGAATTGCTGGATGGTTGTATGAATGCGCCAAGCCTCGGCCGCGATCTCGGGCAGCGCGATCGCGCGGACCGATGCGCCGGCGCGTTCGGCAGCCACGCCTGCGACCCGCAGCGCCTCCTCACTCGCCGCCTCCGGCGCGCAGGCAAATTCCTGCGTGACGAGACCGATGCGCGGCGTGCTGTTCGTGGCATCGCCCAGCAGTTCCGGCCGGTTGGCCATGGCCGCCAGCCCATGAGCGAGGTCTTCGACGCCAGCCGCGAACAGGCCCACGGTATCGAGCGTCCACGAAAAACACTTCACGCCGACCTTCGGCAGCAGATGAAACGACGGTTTTATCGCGGCGACACCGCAGAACGAGGCCGGCCGGATTACCGAACCACCGGTCTGCGTTCCCAGCGCCAGCGGAATCATGCCGGCGGCAACGGCTGCCGCCGATCCCGATGACGACCCGCCCGGCGTATGATCGTGATTGCGCGGATTGAGCGTCGCCGTCGGATCGGTCGCCGCAAAGGCCGTCGTCGTGGTCTTGCCGATGATGGTCGCGCCAGCCTGTTTCAGCATCATCACCACGGACGCATCCGCGCGAGGCTGCCAGCCGCGGTAGATGGTTGATCCCATTTCGGTCGGAAACTCGGACGTATCGATGATGTCCTTGATGCCGACCGCGACCCCGCGCAGCGGCCCGGTGCCGGCAGCGCGGGGTTTTTCCGAGCGACAGACAAAGGCGCCGATGGTCTTGTCCTGCGCATCAATCGCATCACACGACCGGGCGATCGCCGCATCGGGAGAAAGTTCACCGGAATCGATATGGCGCTGCAATTCGGCGAGCGAGATCATCGGCATTCATTCCCTGCAAAAAGGCCCGACCGCTTTTACGGATCGACTTGGGATCGGGCAAGAACCCCAATCGTCACGATTAATCCCCTTCCCCGCATCCTCCAGTTGATCCATTCTGTCCACAGGGGACGCATGGACACCAAAACGCCAACCACGACACACCTCACCGACGCCCAGCGCATCGACTGGCTGCGGCTGATCCGTTCCGACAATGTCGGGCCGCGTACTTTCCGTTCCCTCGTCAATCATTTCGGCAGTGCGCGCGCTGCACTGGAGCGGTTGCCCGATCTGGCGCGGCGCGGCGGCGCTTCGCGCCCTTCACGCATCTGCAGCGAGGCCGACGCGCGCGGCGAACTGGCCGCGAGCGAACGATTGGGCGTCAGCCTGATCGCACCGGGTGAAGCCGGTTATCCGCCGCGGCTCGCAACGCTTGACGATGCGCCGCCTTTGCTCGGGGTGCGCGGCGTGCACGAGGTCATGATGCGGCCGATGATCGCGATCGTCGGCTCCCGCAACGCCTCCGGCGCCGGGCTGAAATTCGCAAGCCAACTGGCGCGCGATCTCAGCGATGCCGGTTTTGTGATCGCCTCGGGCCTGGCGCGGGGCATCGATCAGTCCGCGCACCGCGCCAGTATCGAGGGCGGAACGGTGGCGATGCTGGCCGGCGGACACGACAAGGTTTATCCGCCCGAGCACGAGGATTTGCTGGCCGCGATCATAGCGTCTGGAGGCGCGATCTCTGAAATGCCGCTCGGCCACGTGCCGCGCGCCCGCGACTTTCCACGGCGCAACCGGCTGATCTCCGGCGCGGCGCTGGGCGTGGTCGTGGTCGAGGCCGCGCTTCGCTCGGGATCGCTGATCACCGCGCGGATTGCCGCCGAACAGGGCCGCGAGGTGTTCGCGGTACCGGGCTCGCCGCTCGATCCGCGCGCCGCCGGCACCAACGATCTGATCAAGCAGGGCGCAACCCTGATCACGGAAGCCTCTGACGTCATCGATGCCGTCGAGCCGATCATGGGCCGGCCGATCGAACTCGGCGAGCCCGACGACGATCCGCTGGCCAGCGAACCCGACGCCAGCGATCGCGCGCGGATCGTCAGTTTATTGGGACCGACACCCGTACTGCTCGACGACCTCATTCGGATGGCGGAAGCCTCGCCGGCGATCGTGCGCACCGTCCTGCTCGAGCTTGAACTTGCCGGACGGCTCGAGCGCCACGGGGGCGGGCTGGTATCGCTGATCTAACCTGCGACGCGATCCGCCGCCTCGTTGCGGCGATCGAACCGCGCGCGCGCGTCTTCAATCTCGGTTTGGTGCTCGCTCGCCCACTTGCCCAGCGCTTCTACCGGCTGCCACAGCCCACGCCCGAGATCGGTCAGTTCGTAATCGACCCGCGGCGGAATGGTCGGGAACACGGTTCGCGTGACCAGCCCATCCCGTTCAAGTCCACGCAACGTGAGCGTCAGCATCCGCTGCGAGATGCCGCCGACCATGCGCTTGATCTCGTTGAAGCGCCGCGGGCCGTTGCCGAGCAGCATGATGACGAACACGCTCCATTTGTCGCCGACCCGCGCCAATATCGAGGCGACCCCTCGACAATCGCTCTCGAGGTGGGCGTTGGGCGG
>DASQOU010000074.1:0-5230 GCA_035644295.1 Bradyrhizobium sp. | reverse complement strand
GCCGTCTGCTCCGGCGTAGGAATAGGAGATGTCCACGCGCGGCAAGGCGTCCAGCGGCGCGATATCGAATTCCGTGTCCGGCGCGTTTCGCCGTTCGGTGCGGCGATAGTAGCGCACGTGCTCGCCGTCGACGCTGCCGAGCACGCCGAAGTCCGGCGTCCGGAAGGTCTGCAGACGGAAGGTCGAGGTCTTTGTCACCTCGCGCGCCGCCTGAATTTCGTCGTTGAGCACGACGAGCACCCCGCGTCCGGCCGAGGCGGGGCTCGCCGCGGCCCGGACCGCGGCCACCAGGTTCATCGCCGCGTCGCTTGCCAGGCCGCTCAGCGGGCGCTGCGAGCCCACGATCACCACCGGCACCCCGACCTTGAGGGTGAGGTTGAGGAAATACGCGGTCTCTTCCAGCGACGCGGTGCCGTGGCCGATCACGATCCCGCCGAGGTCGGGGATCTCCCCGACGAGCCGATGGCAGAGCGCGGCGAGCTGTTTCCATTCGGGAAACGAGATTGCGGTGCTCGGAATGTCGCGGAACTTGACGACCACGAGGTCGGCGACCTCGCGCACGCTCGGGATCGCCGTGACTATGTCCTCCGCATGCACCATCGCGTTGTTGGCGCCGTAGTCGATGAGGTCGAGGGGACCCTTGCCGATCGAGGCAATGGTCCCGCCCGTGCCGATGAATACCACCTTGCGCGCCATAACTCCGCCCCTTTTGCCGATCGCCCGCCGTCGGGCCCGCGAGCGTAGCCGACCCAAGCCTTCGCCGCCCACACAATCTTTGTCCGCCGGCGATGAGAAATCGTCATTTGGCGCCGACCTCGTCCGACCTCACGATCGGAAAGCGCGAAATGGTTCGCGGTCGATCATGACAGGGGTTTGCGCCATGGACGTCGGAGTCTTCATCCCGATCGGCAACAACGGCTGGATCGCTTCTTCGACGTCGCCGCAATACAAGCCTAGCTTCGATCTCAACCGCACCATCGTCGAGAAGGCAGAGCGCTATGGGCTCGATTTCGCGTTGTCGATGATCAAGCTGCATGGCTACGGCGGCCCGACCGAATATTGGGACTACAATCTCGAGTCGTTCACTTTGATGGCGGGGCTGGCGGCGGTGACCCAACGCATCAAGCTGTTCGCTTCCGTGGCCGTGCTGACGCTGCCGCCGGCGATGGTGGCGCGCATGGCGGTGACGATCGATTCCATCGCGCCCGGCCGCTTTGGCGTCAATATCGTGTCCGGCTGGCAGAAGGCCGAATACGACCAGATGGGCTTGTGGCCGGGAGACGAATATTTCGGCTATCGCTACGACTACTCAAGCGAGTTCGTCGCCGTGATGCGGGAACTCTGGGAGAAGGGCGTCTCGAACTTCGAGGGCCGCCATTTCACGATGAACGACTGCCGGCTGCTGCCGCACCCGCGCGGTCCGATCTCCGTCGTCTCGGCCGGCCAGAGCGACCGCGGCATGGCGTTCGTCGCCGATTATTGCGACTACAATTTCGTTGCCACCATGGGCGACAACAACCCGAAGGCGATCGCGCCGACGATCGAGCGGTTGAAGCAGGCGACCGCGGGGGCCGATCGCAAGATCGGCGCGCTGGTGTTGCTCGCCGTGATCGCCGACGAGACCGACGAAGCCGCCGAAGCCAAGCTCAAATTGTACAACGAAGGCGCCGACCTCGAGGCGCTGTCCTGGATGGCTGCGCAGAGCGGCATGGACGTCAAGGCCACCAAGGAATCGACCGCCGCCTTGCTCGGCCAGGCGCGGCAAACCGCGCGCGCGAGCTACCTGCACACTTTCTGCGGCTCCTACGCCAAGGTCGCCGGCTATCTCGACGAGATCGCCGAAATCGACGGAGTTGCCGGAATCATGCTGACGTTCGACGATTTCATCGTCGGCATGGAGCAGTTCGGCCGTTGCATCCAGCCCTTGATGAAGAGCCGCGCCCACGTCCTGCAGGCGGCGGCCTGAGCCGATCGAGAGCCCCATGAAAATCGGCGTGTTCATTCCGATCGGCAGCCGCGGCTGGTTGATATCGACCACCTCGCCGAAGACCATGCCGAGTTACGACCTGAATCGGACGGTGGTGCAGCGAGCCGAGTTTTATGGGCTCGATTTCGCGCTCTCGATGGTCAAGCTGCGCGGCTATGACGGACCGAGCGAATACTGGGTGCACAACCTCGAATCGTTCACGCTGATGGCGGGCATCGCCGCGGTCACGCGGCGCATCCAGCTGTTCGCCTCGGTGGCGGTGTTGACCATGCCCCCGGCGCTGGTCGCGCGCATGGCGATGACCATCGATTCCATCGCGCCCGGCCGGTTCGGCGTCAACATCGTGACCGGCTGGCAACCCAAGGAATATCAGCAGATGGGGCTGTGGCCCGGCGAGGCCCATTTCGAGCGCCGCTACGACTATGTCTCCGAATATGTCCAGATCATGCGGGAGCTTTGGAGCAGCGGCCGTTCGGATTTCAAGGGCGATTTCTTCCAGATGGACGATTGCGTGCTGAGCCCTCGACCGTCCGGGCCGATCCCGATCGTCGGCGCCGGCCAGAGCGACCGCGGCATGCGGTTCGTCGCCGAATACGGCGACTTCAATTTCGTCGGCGCGCCGGGCCTCAACGACACCACGGGCGCCTCGGGCGTGGTCGCCCGGGTCCGCAGCGCGGTCGCAAAGACCGGTCGCGAAGTCGGCGCGCTGCTGTTGTTGATGATCATCGCCGCCGAAACCGACGAGGCCGCCTTCGCCAAATGGGAACGCTACAAGGAGGGCACCGATATCGTCGCGCTGCAATGGCAGGCCGCGCAGGCCGGCGCCGACAGCAACGCCCAGGAAGGCTCGACGGCGTCGAACCTCGCACGGGTGATCAAGGACCCGCAGCCGACCGGCATCCTGAAACTGATCGGATCGTATCAAAGCATCGCCCGCATGCTCGACGAAATCGCACAGATTCCCGATCTCAAGGGCGTGATGCTGACCTTCGACGATTTCATCGTCGGCATGGAGCAGTTCGGCGAGCAGATCCAGCCGCGCATGAAGAGCCGCGCGAAAGCGACCGGTTGATCTCGCGGTCCCGAGTGAACGGCTGCTCCCCAACGGTTCAAAAATGCCGGGACCTCATCCTGAGAGCGTGAGAATCGATCTTCGGCCTCGTCCTCGCGCAACGGCTTCGCCGTTGTCGCGTGGAGGAACGACCGATCGTTGACCGGCGTCCACACACCAGCCGTCATCGCCCGGCGCGACCAGGCGCGACCGGGCGACCCAGTACCGCAGAGCCTTTGCGATTGAACGTCAGCGCGCTGGAATACTGGATCCCCACATGCGACGCGACAACGGCGAAGCCGTTGCGCGCCGCTCAGTCCGCGAAGCGGCGTGTCAGCCTAGTCGCTCGGCAGAAGCCTAGAATTTCATCGCAACCAATTTTCATGTTGGGATGAAATCACGTCGTTTGGTCATCGTTCGAGGGAGTGAGAGCATCAAGCTGCCAAGGTTGGAAGTGGTTGAATGACGCAACGAGATCGAACCAGCGCTGCAGGCCTTACCCGGCGCCGCCTGCTCAAGGGTGGCGCGGCCGCCGCTGGACTTGCCGCGGGGTCCGGGGCGATGACCGGCTTCCCGACGATTTGGGCCCAGAACATCAAGGATGTCGTGATCACGCATGTGGGACAGTCTTTCTCGGTGATCCCGCAGATCGCCGCGCAGGCCTCCAAGGATCTCGGGTTCAAGATCGACATGCAGACCGTCGATTTGAACACCCAGATGAACCGCCTGTTCACGCAGCCCGACTCGATCGACATCGCCGACGTGTCGATCAACGTCGTCCCGGACATCATGAAGAAGAAGATCGGCCTGCCGATCCCGGTGTCCAAATACAAATGGTGGGACACCTCGATGCCGCTGTTCACGAAGGGCGAGTACCCGGACGGACGCAAGGCTTCGGTAGAGGGCGGCGCCCCGATCAAGTTCCAGTATTACGCGGACAAGGACGCGAGCAAACTTTCGCCGACGCCGACGGACTATCTGACCAGCATTCCCTCCCTCACCAACGCCGATACGCTGGGCATCCGGCCTGATCTCGTCGGCCGCAAGATCGAGAGCTGGGCCGAGCTGTTCAACCCGCAGTTCAAGGGCAAGGCCGCGCTCGTCGATGCGCCCGACATCGGCATTCTCGACGCGGTGATGGCGCTGGAAGCGTCGGGCGCCATGAAATACGGCGACAAAGGCAACCTGACGAAGCCGGAAATCGACCAGACCATCAAGATCCTCATCGATCTCAAGAAAGGCGGGCAATTCCGCTCCTTCTGGCAGAATTTCGACCAGTCGGTCAGCCTCATGGCCTCGGGCGAGGTCGTCATCCAGTCGATGTGGTCGCCGGCGGTGACGGCGATCCGCACCCGCGGCATTGCTTGCACCTACGTGGCGCTGAAGGAGGGCTATCGCGGCTGGGGCGTTTCTCTGGTGCCGCTCAAACACCTCGCCGGGCTCAAGCTCGACGCCGCACTCGACTATCTCAACTGGTACAATTCGGGCTGGCAAGGAGCCTTCATCGCGCGGCAAGGCTACTACAGCTCGGTCCCCGAGAACGCCAGGAAGTTCCTCGAGCCCTATGAATGGGACTATTGGTACGAGGGCAAACCGGCCGAGAAGGATATCCACGATCCTTTCGGCGCGCTGATGGAGAAGGCCGGCAACGTGCGCGACGGTGGCGCGCTCTGGCAGCGCATGGGCAATGTCGCGGTCTGGAACTGCCTGATGGACGAGCAGCGCTATCTGACCAAGCACTGGAACGAGTTCATCGCCGCATGACGCTGGCGGCGGGAATCGGCGAAAGCGCGGCGACGGGCTTGCCCGTGGCGCGCAGGAGCGGGCGACCCTGGCCGGGAGCGCTCGTCTCCTGGCTGCAGGCCGCGCCGCTGGCGATCGTGCTCCTGTGCATGTTCGTGGCACCGCTCGTCTTCGTGGTCGTGGTGAGCTTTTTCGACTACGACCGGCTCGAAATCTTTCCGGCCTTCATGTTCGACAACTACGTCGACATTTTCACGTCGGAAATCACGGTCCGGCTCTATTTGAAGACGCTGGAATATGCGGCGCTCGTGGAGGCGATCACGGTGGTGATCGGCTTCCTCGTCGCCTATTTTCTCACGTTCCACGTGCGGACGCTGCACTGGCGCGTCGGACTGCTGGTCGCCTGCACGATTCCGTTCTTCACTTCGAACATGATCCGCATGATTTCC
>DASQOU010000073.1:0-3837 GCA_035644295.1 Bradyrhizobium sp. | reverse complement strand
TGGTTAAAAAGTATCTGCAACTGCTCTCCGGCATTACCCGCGTGATCCTCTGCTCGGGCAATCATGACCTCGACGAACGCAGTCCCGAGGGCGAAAAGATCTCACGATGGATCGGTGACGCTCGTGAACTCGGCGTTTCCTGCGACGGCGACAGCCTGACGATCGGGGATACCTTATTCACGGTCTGTCCGTGGTGGGATGGACCGCTGGTCAAGCAGCGGATCGACAATCAGCTTCGCGAGGCTGCCGCAGGGCGGCTGAAGCGATGGATTTGGGTTCATCACGCGCCGCCCGCGAATTCCCCGACGAGTTGGGGCGGCAAGCGCTTTTTCGGCGACGTCGAACTTGCGCAATGGATCCAGAGCTACCAGCCGTCGATGGTAATCTCGGGTCATGTGCATCAATCGCCATTCATCCCCGATGGCTCGTGGTTCGATCGGCTCGGCGCCACATGGGTGTTTAATACGGGCCTCCAACCCGGCCGCCCGCCCGTGCATATCGTGCTCGATATCGATAGCGGCACGGCTTTCTGGCTATCGGCCGGCGACGAGCAATGCATCGACCTCAATGCGCCATTGCAGCGGCCGGCTGCGCCCGTCATCAATCCGCCGGCGTGGCTTACATCCTTGGGTCGGATTGCCGATCCGAACCTGGCGAGACCTGCGGCGGCGACAGGTTGATCATGCTCTGCAGAATGTCGCCGACCATCGCGAGGTGATTGCCGTGGCCGGCATATTGCCGCTTGATGTCGGCGAGATAGGTGTTCGCGACATTGAGCCTCTGGGCCAGCAGCCGCGCGATCAGCAGCGCCACCGCCGGTTGGTCGCGCAGAAATGACGCGGCATCGCTGATCTCGTAGACGGCCGAATCGGACGCCGCGCGCACGGTCGCGGTGTGCGGCTGATCGAGCAGCACCGACATTTCGCCCAGCACGGCGCCGGGCTCGGTGATGATGGCGACGACGGTATCGCCTTTGACGACTTCAAGCCGTCCCTCGATCAGGACGTAGAGGTGTCCGGTGGTGCCGCCCTCATGGATGATGAGCGTTCCCGCCGAAACGCTGCGTTGAATTCCCCCGGTGCAATAGTCCAAAATCGCGCGCATTCAGCGACACTCCCAAGCCCTTGACTCCAAGCCCTGGGGCAAGATTAGGCAGCAGGGTTGCGACCGTCGAACGGATAATGTGTTCGATCTGCTCAAATTGTTTGCATCTAACAGAGGCCAGGCGGTGCCGTCAGAGACCACGAGGCGAAAGCGCGAGGCGAGTCACGCGATGGGGCTACGTGCCGGCACCTTTGCGCGCGGCGTCGAGAGCCGCTTCCAGCATCGCCAGCGCCTTCACGCGACGGCGCCTTGCGAGCCGTTCTTCACCGACCTTGCGCTCGTGCTCGCCGGCGATGAATGCCTGGATGTCAGGAAGCGGCCGGATCACGCCGCGGCTGCCCCACTGCCCATCGGGAATCTCGGTGGGAAACACTCAGACACGGGGAGCGACGTCCTCATATTTTCCGCCATCCGCCCGGACCACCGCTTCGGTCACGTCCCTCACCAGCGCCTTGCGTGATGCGTCATTGTACTGCCCCTCCGGCACCGTCGGGATGATCCGATAGCGCGGCGATGCCGACCGGGTGCCGCCGACGAACACCGCCGCCGGCCGATGCAGAAACACGACGGACACGCTCTGTGCCACCTTGTTGCCGGGCTCGAACCCCTCATGCGTGATCAGGATATCGGTGAGCTCCTTGAGCAGCCGCGCTTCGGCTTCCGGCTTCAAGGCACCCTCGGGAATTAGCGCATCGATCATCGGCATGGCAGAAGGCGCCAATAGCCCGGCCGACGTGCTGCTGACGGTCGATATCGGCCGGCGGCTTCGACGCTGGTGGACAAGGTCGGTTTGGCCGGGAGGCGCAAATCGCGACAAGTCGTGGCTGGATGGTCTCTTATGCGTCTCAAGTTGCCGCATACCAGGCCCGGCCCCGCCCGTTACTTGGCGACGACAACCTCGATCGACGTGCGCTGCTGCAACGGGCTGCCAGCCGCCGGGGTCTGGCTCAGCACCGTTCCGGGCGGATTGCCCGGCGATTCCCTTGTAAATTCGAGCAGCAACAACTGCGGTTCGGAGCCGCGGACCGGCAGGGCCACCGGCCCGACATGACGAGCGCGGGCCTCAGCGACGGCCGCGCGGGCCTCGACGATCGACCTGCCGACCAGGTTCGGAACCACGCCGATCGCAGGTGCCGGCGGTGCCGGCGCGATCGTCCGTGACATCGGCCGCATCGTCGGCTGAACCGGCGGAGGCGGGGCGGACGAACTGACCCGGCTCGCCCACAGCCTTGGCGACACCAGCATGCGAATCTGCTTTTGCTCGCACGCTTTTCCCAGCGCAACCTCGTCGCCGAAAGCCGCCACGGTACCGCTATAGCCAAGACAGGCGAGCCGGTAGATCAATTGCTGCGACAATAATCCCTCGAAGTAGCCGCCATGCACATTCGGCTTCTGTCCGCGAATAACGTAAGCGAGAAGCAGATACAAATGCGAATACCAGCGCAGCTTCGCTTCAGGGTCATTGCGTTTGCGCCATTTCGCGAAGCTGAGCAGCGGGCGCGCCTGCTTATCGCCATCGACCTGATCGACATAGTCGGTGCAATCGTAATAGGTAAACACTTTGGGTAACGCGGCCTGCTCCGGTACCGGCCCCGCATTCACTTGCCGCTCGGCCTTGGCGTCCTCAAGCGCATCGTAAAGCTCCTGCAGCGTCATATTTCCGATCCGCAGGACACGAAGAAAGTCGTCCTCCTTCACGTCGATCAATCCGAAATTGCGCGACAGGATTTCGACATTGCCGAGCCGGAAGCCGTGATTGCGGCTCTTGGTCGGGAACACGAAATAGTTCGCAAGCGTCGAAATCTGGCGCAGGACCTCGTCGCCTTCGTTGCTGAACAGATAGGCCTCCTCGAAACGCGACAGCGCCGACGCCAGAAAATTCCCGCGGCTCGACAACAGCGTCTCGGCCGGAATGTCCGGCGAAGCCAGCACAAAGCGCATCAGGCTAAAGACTTTGCCGATCGGGCGCGACGTCGGTTCCGGCGCAGCATCCGCGCCATATGAGTTCAACGCGCTCACCTCTCTGGCGAACGCATCCGAAAGGACGCGAATCGTATTGGTAACAACGAACCCACCCATGCTGTGCCCGATGAAGGAAAGCTGGACGTCGTTGGTCGAAGGGCCGTCGCCACGCAACCTGGCGATTTCGCTGTCGATGGCTCGGATAACCTGGACCAGGTCCGGAACGCCATAATTGGTGGCTCGGTAATTGTCGCGGAAATAAACAATGGTACGCAGCAGCACGGTCATCAGCACCAGACCGGCCACGGTCCAGCCGATCAGCGTGATCACGTGGACGCCGTTGGGATTCCAGATGTAGCGAAACAGATCTATCCACCATTGCGTGGTTTCCGACGCAAAATAGAACAGCGGAAACGTCAGCACGACAACAGCTACGCCGAAATACAAAATCCACGTTGGCAGCGTGGGCAAGGCATCCCAGGTGCCGCGCCACGGCTTCCCCATATTCTCCGACGGCCAGCGGTAACCGACGCAGACCAGACCTTGCCGGCTGCAAATTGCGTTGTCGCCCTGGATGGTCATCGCAGCGGACGTGTACATTCGCAACACGGCCGGCTCCGGATTATTGAAGCCATGAACCATCACCACCAGATTGGGATCCGCGCTACTCGCCAGGGCTTTGGCGATCTCCTGCACCGCCAGATCGGAATCGATCAGTGTTAGCTTCCCTGTTAGCTCCGGCGGCAGTTTCGACGATGCCACAACGGTGTC
>DASQOU010000072.1:0-28504 GCA_035644295.1 Bradyrhizobium sp. | reverse complement strand
ATCACGACCCGGTGCCACTCGGTCTTTTCCTTGCGCTCGCCGGTAGCCTTGTCGCGCCAGCTTTCCGAGGTGGCGACGCTGAGATTGGCGATCGGACGCCCATCCTGCGTGCGCCGGATCTCAGGGTCCTTGCCGAGATTTCCGACCAGGATCACCTTGTTTACGCTTCCCGCCATCGCCGCTCTCCACTCTTGTCTTGCCGTCACCGGACTGGCCGACACCCTGGACTTGGGGGCCCAGCCGCCGCCTTGAAAGCCCCTTGGGGCCGCCTTGCGCCGACCCTATACGCTCGCCTGTCTCGCGAGCCGCTGGATCGGCGGTTATCCACATATAGCATTGCACGCCGCGATGTTCCAGTTTTGTTCCCTAAATTAAGTGGGGGCACACCCCGACGCCGGAGTTCGCGAAACTCCTCCCAAACAGACAGTTTCAGGCCCACAAGGGGGTTCCCCTGGCTTCGGAAAAGCCTTACAATTCATCGGCTTCAACCCCGCCCAGTTCGGTTCGAAGTGTTGCATTTCGGAGACTGCAATTGACGTTCCATACGGCTATGGTCGATTCCAAACGGAGTCGCATGGCGGGTGGCGGGTTGAGGCAAACGCTTCAGGTGGAAACGAAGCGAAGGAATAGGCCGGTGAATACGATGAAGAGGTTGTTGCTGGGAGCTGTCGGGCTGGTTGCGATGAGCATCGCCGCGCCGGCGCTCGCGGCCGACCTTCCGGTGTATAGCAAGACGCCTGCCATGATCCCCGTCGCCTATGATTGGAGCGGCTTCTACGTCGGCGCCAATGGCGGCTGGGGCACCGAGCGTCGTTGCTTCGATTCCATCACCGCCGCGGGCGCCTTCATCGCGGCCGATGGCTGCCATACCACCTCGGGCGGCGTCGCCGGCGGTCAGATCGGTTATCGCCTTCAGAGCAACTCGTGGGTGTTCGGATTTGAATTCCAGGGCGACTGGGCCAATCTGCGCGGCAGCAATGTAAGCGTTCTCGCGCCAGCCAATACCAATCGGTCGCGGATGGATGCGTTCGGCTTGTTCACGGGACAGGCGGGTTATGCCTTCAACACCGCGCTCATTTATTTAAAGGGCGGCGCGGCCGTGGTCGCCGATCGCAATGATATCCTCGCAGGTGGCGTTGTCGCTGCGACATCGGCCGGCGACAACCGCTGGGGCGGAACTGTCGGCGCCGGCGTGGAATTCAGCTTCGCCCCGAACTGGTCGGCGGCGTTTGAATACGACCATTTGTTCATCGCCAACAACAACACGACGTTCACTTCGACCACCACCGGTTTAGCGGTCGGCTCCGACCGCATTCGCGGCGATGCAGATATCGCAACCGTTCGCATCAACTACCGCTGGGGTGGCCCGGTGATCGCGAAATACTGATCGCGGCCTGAATTGAACTTCCAAATCTGAGAACGCCGGCCTCGCGCCGGCTTTTTTGTTGCTGTCGTTTGTCTGCTTTGCAGGGCTACGTCGATTTGCGGCGTTAATCTGTCAGCGGGTGTAACATTTTCGGAACAGTATTTTTGGTCGTATCGGCTATATCCCTTAAGGCCGCGCGGCGATCGCGACTGTATTGGAAATGCTTTGGGCGCTTTGGCGGTCCCGTCGTCGCGAGATTCTGATCGCGGCATGAATTGACCTTCTAAATCCGAGAAGGCCGGCCTCGCGCCGGTCTTTTTGTTGTGGTTCCTGTATTGCTACTGCCTGCTGCTGCCATTGCGCTTTGGTTCCGCAACAAACCGTTGATGGCTTGCACGAAGCACTGGAAATCCGTTCTCGTTCTTCCTATGTTCCGAACATCACCACCGGCGTTTGATCGCAGTGATCCAGCGATGCGCGCCCGAATGCGCCGTGTCTGACGCGCGCCTGGAAATGCCGATATGGATGAAGTGATCAGGGCCAAGCGCCAACAGACCGGCTCCGGCATGCGCGCGATCAGCATTCGCGGCGCGCGCGAGCACAATCTCAAGAACATCGATCTGGAAATTCCGCGCGACAAGCTCGTGGTCTTCACCGGCCTGTCCGGCTCCGGCAAATCATCGCTCGCCTTCGATACCATCTATGCCGAGGGCCAGCGGCGCTACGTCGAATCGCTCTCGGCCTATGCGCGCCAGTTCCTGGAGATGATGCAGAAGCCCGACGTCGACCAGATCGACGGCCTCTCTCCGGCGATCTCCATCGAGCAGAAGACCACCTCGAAAAACCCGCGCTCGACGGTCGGCACCGTCACCGAGATCTACGACTACATGCGCCTGTTATGGGCGCGCGTCGGCGTACCCTATTCGCCGGCGACCGGCTTGCCGATCGAGAGTCAGATCGTCTCGCAGATGGTCGATCGCGTATTGGCGCTCCCCGAAGGCACACGGCTTTACCTGCTGGCGCCGGTGGTGCGCGGCCGCAAGGGCGAATACCGCAAAGAACTCGCCGAATACCTCAAGAAGGGATTCCAGCGGGTCAAGATCGACGGCACCTTCTACGAACTCGCGGAAGCGCCGGTTCTCGACAAGAAATTCCCGCATGACATCGACGTGGTGGTGGACCGCATCGTGGTGCGGGGCGACATCGGCCAGCGGCTCGCGGAAAGTTTTGAAACCGCGCTGAAGCTCGCCGAGGGTCTGGCGGTGATCGAGTATGCGGACCCTCCTCCGTCATCACCGGGCCGCGCTGAAGGCGCGAGACCCGGTGATCCATCTTCTACAAAAGAGATGGATGGCCGGGTCAAGCCCGGCCATGACGACAAGAAAAAGACCGCCAAAATCCACGACAAGAGCGGGCCGGAACGGATTCTGTTTTCAGAAAAATTCGCCTGCCCGGTTTCTGGCTTCACCATTCCCGAGATCGAGCCGCGGCTGTTCTCCTTCAATAATCCCTACGGCGCCTGCCCGGCCTGCGGCGGGCTCGGCATCGAACAGCATATCGACGAAGACCTGGTCATTCCCGACAAGGAATTGACTTTGCGCAAGGGGGCGATCGCGCCATGGGCAAAGTCCTCCTCGCCCTACTACATCCAGACGCTGACTGCGCTCGCAAAATTCTACAAGTTCACGCTCGACACCAAATGGAAGGAGCTGCCCAAGAAAACGCAAAGTGCAATCCTCCACGGTTCGGGCGAGGACGAGATCAAATTCTCCTACGAAGACGGCGTGCGCTCCTACGACACCAAAAAGCCGTTCGAGGGCGTCATCACCAATATCAATCGCCGCTATCGCGAGACCGAAAGCGAATGGGCGCGCGAGGAACTGGCAAAATATTTCTCCGACGTGCCCTGCGAGGCCTGCCACGGCTATCGCCTCAAGCCGGAGGCGCTGTGCGTCAAGATCGGCGGCAAGCATATCGGCGAAATCTCGGAACTTTCGGTGCGCCGCGCCGGCGAATGGTTCGAAACCGTGCCGAAGGCGCTCAACGCGCAACAGAACGAGATCGCGGCCCGGGTGCTGAAGGAAATCCGCGAGCGGCTATCGTTCCTGCTCGATGTCGGCCTCAATTACCTGACGCTGGCGCGCGCCTCGGGCACGCTCTCGGGCGGCGAGAGCCAGCGCATCCGGCTGGCCTCGCAGATCGGCTCGGGGCTGACCGGCGTGCTCTATGTGCTGGACGAGCCGTCGATCGGCCTGCACCAGCGCGACAATGCGCGGCTTCTGGATACGCTGAAGCGGCTGCGCGACCTCGGCAACACCGTGATTGTGGTCGAGCACGACGAGGACGCCATTCGGATGGCCGATCATGTGCTCGACATCGGCCCCGGCGCCGGCATGCATGGCGGCCATATCGTGGCCCAAGGCACGCCCGCGGACATCATGCGCAACCCGAACTCGCTGACCGGCAAATATCTCACCGGCGAATTGTCGGTCGAGATCCCCGAGCGGCGGCCGCCGAACCATCGCCGCACCATCAAGGTCATCAACGCGCGCGGCAACAATCTCAAAAACGTCACGGCGGAAATTCCGCTCGGCCTTTTCACCTGCGTGACCGGCGTCTCCGGCGGCGGCAAATCGACGTTGCTCATTGACACGCTCTACAAGGCGATCGCGCGAAAACTCAACAATGCCAGCGAAGGCGCCGCACCCCATGATCGCATCGAGGGGCTGGAACATATCGACAAGATCATCGACATCGACCAGTCGCCGATCGGGCGCACCCCGCGCTCGAATCCTGCGACCTATACCGGCGCGTTCACGCCGATCCGCGAATGGTTTGCCGGGCTGCCCGAGGCCAAGGCGCGCGGCTACGAGCCCGGCCGGTTCTCCTTCAACGTCAAGGGCGGCCGCTGCGAGGCTTGCGAAGGCGACGGCGTCATCAAGATCGAGATGCACTTCTTGCCCGACGTCTACGTCACCTGCGACGTCTGCAAGGGCAAGCGTTACAACCGCGAGACGCTGGAAGTGCTGTTCAAGGGCAAGTCGATCGCGGATGTGCTCGACATGACGGTCGAGGAAGCCGCCGAATTCTTCAAGGCGGTGCCGCGGGTGCGCGAAACCTTCAAGACCCTGCACCGCGTTGGCCTCGACTACATCCATGTCGGCCAGCAGGCGACGACGCTGTCCGGCGGCGAAGCCCAGCGCGTCAAACTGGCAAAAGAACTGTCAAAACGCGCTACTGGCCGCACGCTCTACATCCTGGACGAGCCGACCACCGGCCTGCATTTCCACGACGTGAAGAAGCTATTGGAGGTGCTGCATGAACTGGTGGCGCAGGGCAACACCGTGGTGGTGATCGAGCACAACCTCGAGGTGATCAAGACCGCCGACTGGGTGATCGATCTCGGCCCCGAAGGCGGCGACGGCGGCGGCGAAATCGTCGCCTGGGGTCCGCCGGAAGACATCGCCAAAGCGCCGCGGAGTTATACGGGAAGGTTTTTGGCGCCGGTGCTGGCGAAAGCGGGGAAGCCGCGGAAGAGCGGGGCGAGCGAGGCGGCGGAGTAAAGTGCTAACGTCCCATAAATTCGATTACTACTTCTCCGCGTTCGACGGCACTAATAATAGCTGGCAAGGAACGCAATAGCTGCGCAATCAGGATTTGATTGTCCGTGTTGCCAACTCTAATCCATAAGATCGTTGGACCGACGTCACGCGCCGCGCGGAAAAGCGGAAAGTCCCTATCCTTGGTGACTAAGACCGCCGCGCGGGTAATGGCTGCATCCCAAATCTGCCGATCGGTTGCGGTTAGCAGTCCGACGTCGGCAACATGGACCGCCTCGCAGCCGGCGTCACGCAAAGCTACTGCCAGCGAGGGCGGAAGCTGAGCGTCGATAAGAAAGAGCAAAACCTATTCCGCCGCAATAATGGGATGGTCTGCCTGACGGGCAGCAAAGGCCAAGACGGCATCGATATCCGCATTTTCGAGATATGGATACTCTTGAAGGATCGCCTCGCGCGATTGGCCCGCCGATAGCAAAGCGAGAATATCTGCAACAGTAATGCGCAGTCCGCGAATGCAAGGGCGGCCATGCAATCGGTCGGGGTCTATCGTAATTCTCTTCAACAGGTCGGACATGGGACACCTTTGATCCATTATACCAGACGAAACGGGGATTGTCAGCGCGTTGGGCGGAATAGCCAAAGGCGTAATCCGCCGCTGCACCCCGAAGCGATGGCGGATTACGCTACGTAATCCGCCCTACTACATGATACTGCCACTAGGTCAATTCGGATCACTCCGCTATCGCCGCCTCCACAAACCCCGCCGGATCGCCGCAGAACTCCCGCATGACCTTGTAGTGATCGGTCTGCTCGACGGTCACCGGCTCCAGCCCGTATTTCGATAGCCGCAACAGCCGCGCGTTCGGATAGGCCATCAGCATCGGTGAATGCGTGGCCATGACGACCTGGCAAATCGTGGATTGCTCCATCCGGCGTAGCAACTTCAGGAATTCGATCTGGCGCGCCGGCGACAGCGCCGATTCCGGCTCGTCAAAGATGAAGATGCCCTGCCGCTGGCAGCGCTCCTCGAAGAAGCGCAGAAAACCTTCGCCGTGCGAATGCGAGAGGAAGTCCGGCGGCGGCGGTCCGGGCGTTCCAATGGCGGCCTCATCCAGATATCGCGCGACCGAGAAAAAACTCTCGGCGCGGAAGAACCAGCCATTGGTGATCTTTGGCAGCCAGCTCGCGCGAAGCGCCTTCGAGAGTGCTCCGCCCATCTTTTCGATCGCCTTGGAGTGATCCACCGGCATGTAGCCCTTGCCGCCGCCGGCTTCGTCATATCCGGCGAGCACGGCTATTCCCTCCAGCAGCGTGGACTTCCCGGTGCCGTTCTCGCCCACGATGATAGTGATGGGGCGATCGAAGCCCAACTCGAAATTATCCCCCAGAAAGGGCAAGCAGAACGGATAGGCGTTGCGGTCGGCAATGCGCGACGGGTCGAGCCATAGCCGTCGGAGGTACGGCGCCGGCAGATTGATGGTTCGATTTCGTCTTGCGGCCATGCGCGAAGTCCGAGCGGAACAACTTGTATTTCAATGCTTATACTCTGGCCGCCGCGCAATCCTAGATAGCGAAGGCGACCGTTTCGCAAAGAAATCCAATGCCCGGCGCCACCTATACCCTCTTCCGCAACGCCATCCTCGCCGAGCAGCAAGTCGTGTGCAGCTATGACGGCCGCTCGCGCGAGCTCTGTCCGCATATCATCGGCACCAACAAAAGCGGCGAAGAGGTCGTGCTGGCGTGGCAATTCGCCGGAGAAAGCTCAGGCCCGCTGCCGCAATGGCGGTGCTTGAGACTAGCCAATGTCAGGAACGCCCGCGCCCGTCACGGGCGCTGGCATGAAGGCGGCTCCCACAAGACGACGCAGAAATGCGTGACCAGGATCGATCTCGACATCAATATCCACGTGCGCAAGCGGCGATAGGGACCCTAAACAGTACCAGCTTTGTCGTCCCGGCGAACGCCGGGACCCATACGCCGCAGCCTCTCTGGCTAGCACAGAGGCTCGACGGCTTTCTAACGACTAGCATCGGTGGGTTATGGGTCCCGGCGTTCGCCGGGACGACGGCAAATGATTTGCCCCGACGGGCAGATTGCACATATCGGCCATGCGCAAATTGCCCGTCGTGTTAATCTGCCGCAGGCAGCGCGCCTTGCGGCACGGACCCGACACACCTCACATTGACGCCGTCCCGCATCCACAAGAGGGGCGCTTCGCGATCGTCACGAACGTTGGATGCGGGATGCAATGGACGCGGCGCGCGCTTCTGACGAGGGCGCGTGTCCGCGGACGGCAAAATCGTGTGGTCCTGACGCCCCGACGCTGGTGTCAAGTCCGCGGAATCAATTCCGCTGATGACGGGGGCAAGAAAGCCCGGTCCCCGAGGAGAGCGCGCTATAAGCCGTAAAACCATTGCGCAGGAAACGCCGGGTGAATCCGGCCAAACCTGTGGTGACTATACTCGTGTGCTTCATTTATTTCGCACGCGAGGCTGCGGGTGCGGCTAACACCCGGCGTTTCCTGCGCCCTCCTTTGTCGGAGGAAGGTTGTTATCCATAGCTCGGGCGCTCCGCGTCGCGGGAATGTAAAGGCGCGCGTCTGAGGCGAGACAGAAGCAATTCACTGTTCGTCATTCCGGGATGGTGCGTTAGCACCAGACCCGGAATCTCGAGATTCCGGGTTCGCTCGTTTCACTCGCGCCCCGGAATGACGGTGCCGATCTTACACACCACTCACCGCAACCCCGTCCCGCCGCAGCGCTGGCATTTTACAACTTTGTCGCCCTTCTTGAGCAGTCCCTTGCCTTCGCAATTCTTGCACTTCTGCTTCTTCTTGATGTTCGGGCCTTTTTCATTGGCCATGATCTTCTCCCGGCGGTATTTGCATGCACTCGCACGAAGACGGCATTCTCGTTTATAAGCAAGGCCAATTCTGTATGAGGACCTGCATGATCACACGCCGCACGCTCATTCTGACCGGCCTAAGCGGCTTGCTCGTCGGCGCCGTAACGCGCAACGCCCCGGCCGCACAGCCCTCCCCCGCCGACCCCGTCGGGATCGTCAACGCCATCTACGCGCGTGCCGCAAAAGGCAAAGGCGATGGCGGCGGCACGTTCATCATTGAAGACAAGGCTGCCAAGGCGAAGTATCTGTCAAAATCTTTGGTCGAGTTGTGGACCAGGGCCGATGCCCATACCTCGAAGGACGACGTCCCGCCGATCGACTTCGATCCCGTCACCAATTCGCAAGATCCGGATGTCAAATCATTCAAGGTCGTGGCGGAGAAGATCGAAACGGACAAGGCGGTCATCGCCGCCACCATCTCCGGCCGGATGCCGCGCGCCAAGCCCAGCGACAACACCATCCGCTACAATTTCGTGCGCGAGGATGGCAAATGGAAGATCGACGATATCATCGGCACGCTCGACGGCGAAGCCTGGTCAATCCGCGATATTCTCAGCGAGTCCTTGAAAGAAGTGGTCTGACGGTAATCTGGAAAGCAATGCCATGACCGAAGTCGTGAACAACAAGGCGCATCACCGCTATGAACTCACCGTCGACGGCCATCTCGCCGCGACCTATTACGCGATCTCAGGCAACGTCATCACCTTCATCCACACCGAGGTGCCGCCCGAACTCGGCGGCAAGGGCGTCGGCTCGAAATTGATCAAGGGCGCGCTCGACCAGGTGCGGGCCGAGGGGTTGAAGGTGATCGCGCAATGTCCGTTCGTCAAAGCCTATATCGAGAAGCACCCGGACTATGCCGACCTCTTGAAAACCTGATCCCCCGTGAGCGGTTCCTTGCGTCCTGTCGGTTTGCATCCGCGGGCCCACCGACCTAAATGAAGCCGTTGAATCCCGTTTTGCGAAAGCTAAGGCATGGCCACCGTCCGCGACAACAAAGTGCAAAGCCGTTTCGAACTCGATGTCGAGGGCGGAGTCGCCTTTGCCAACTATCGTGCCATGCCCTCGGCCGTCATCATCACCCACACCGAGACGCCACGCGCGCTTCGCGGCCGCGGCGTCGCCTCGGAACTGGTCAAGGGCGCACTGGAACTGATCCGCGCCGACGGCCAAAAGGTCATCGCCGGCTGCGGTTTCGTGGTGGACTACTTGCGCAAGCATCCGGAATACGCGGATCTGGTGGGGTGAGTGGTTTCAGACCGTCGTTCCGGGGCGACCCAACGCGTCGAACCCGGAACCCCGAGATTATAACGTCGAGATTCTACGATGTGCCATTGCACATCGTAGTTCGCGCTGACGCGCGCCCCGGAATGACAAGATTGCCCTCACACAATCCGGATCGACATATCCGGCAAGCCCTCGAGCTTGCACAACAGCACATCGCCCTTGACGACAGGACCCACGTTCTGCGGCGTGCCGGAGTAAATGATATCGCCGGCCTTCAGTTCGAACGCTTCCGACAGTTTGGCGATCTGCTCGGCGACGCTCCAAATCATCTTGTCGAGGTCGGAGGCCTGCCGCACCGTTCCGTTGACGGCGAGCGAGATCGCGCCCTTGCTGAAATGCCCCGTCTTCGTCGCTGGGTGGATCGGACCGATCACCGCGCCATGGTCGAAACTCTTGCCGATTTCCCATGGCTTCTTTTCAGCGGCCATGCCGTTTTGCAGATCGCGCCGGGTCATGTCGAGGCCGAGCGCATAGCCGAAGACGTGATCGAGCGCCTTCTCCGGCGCGATATTGGTGCCGCCGGATTTCAGTGCTGCCACCAGCTCGACCTCGTGGTGGTAGTTCTTGGTCAGCGAGGGATAGGGATGATCCGCCACGTCGCCGACCGCGACAACCTGGATCGCGTCTGTCGGCTTCTGGAAGAAGAACGGCGGCTCGCGGGTCGGATCGGAACCGCGCTCGATCGCGTGCGCGGCATAGTTGCGCCCGATGCAATAGATGCGGCGCACCGGAAACACATCCGCCTGGCCGGCAATCGGGATCGTGATCGCAGGGACGTTGAAAATTGGCTTTGGGCCCGATTGCGCCTGCGCCGAACCGCCCTGCGTCGCAGCGCCCGCCAGTGCCAGCGCGCCCGAGGCGAGAATGCTCCTGCGATCGACGGTATCCATTTGTATGCTCCTGTTGATCCTTCCGGAAACGTGTCTAGCGCCGCCATTCGCGCCGGGCAAGAAAATCAAGCGGCTGCGCTGCGGCATAAAAAAGGCCCGCGACAATGCGGGCCTTTTGGTTTGGCGAGAAAGGGTTGCTTACCACTTCACGTCCGCGGGCAGTTTGCCGCCGTTGGCGGCGAGCTTCGCCATCACCTGCTTGTGCAGCCAGATGTTCATGCTGGCCGAATCATTGCTGTCGCCGGTGTAGCCGAGCTCTTTCGCCAGCTCCTTGCGCGCGGCAAAACTGGAATCGATATCGAGCGCTTTCATCAAATCGACGATGGAAGTGCGCCATGCCAGTTTTTCTCCCTTGGCCGCGACCGCCTTGTCCAGGATCGGCGCGACGTCGACGGATTGCGCCGGTGCAGCCGACGATCCGCCAGCCGGCGCCGCCGATCCGGAAGCCGGACCTGCGGCAGCACCGCCGCCTGCAGGGGCTGCATCCGCCTTGGTGCCAAAGATCGCGCTCATGATTTTTCCGAAAATACTCATGGCTTTCTCCCAATGAACTCACTGATCGTATGAAAACTAACGGCAAGCACCGGGCGGATAGCATCAAACCTTGGCTGCCTCGGCATCGCTTGCCCGTGCAAAGGAAACGCCTCGAAGTTAGCTTAACTGAGGCAGAATGGCGGCGGCATGACCGATGTCTCGGCGTGCGCTGCCAAAATGCAAATTCACTCAAGCGTGAGCGACGGCAACCGCAATTGAGAGTACGCTGAGAAATTCAGTTCGCGACACGGCCAGTTCTGGTTTTCCTGTCTTCGCGTCTGGCTTGATCGTGATCGCTTCTGCAGACGGTCCCGCGCTGCCCTGAGCTTGCGTGAATCCGGCCGCTGCACCAAGGGAGACAACGACCATGGCCACACCATACTCTGGCAATGTCCCACCGCTGGCTCAGCCAGCACAAGATACTGCGGCGGGACCTGTCATCCGCAAGATCACGCTATCCGATCTCCATCAAGCGCTTCGGCTCGGCTGGGAAGATTTCAAGGCGGTTCCAAGCCATGCCATCATCCTCTGCGTGATTTATCCGGTGCTCGGCCTGGCCCTGGCGCGCACCGTGCTCGGCTATTCCGTGCTGCCGCTGCTGTTTCCGCTGGCCGCGGGCTTTGCCCTGCTCGGTCCTTTTGCGGCGCTCGGTCTTTATGAGCTGAGCCACCGTCGCGAACTTGGCCAAGAAGCATCGGCTTGGGATGCCCTCGACGTGCTGCGCTCGCCCTCGTTCGGCGCCATGCTCGGGCTCGGCACGCTGCTGCTGGCGTTGTTCGTGACCTGGGTCGCCACGGCGCAAGCGATTTATGTCGCGACGTTCGGTTACGAAGCCGCCGCCGGAATACCCGACTTCGCCCACCGCGTACTGACGACGCCGCAAGGCTGGTGGTTGATCATTGTGGGATGTGGCGCAGGCTTCCTGTTCGCCGTCGTGGCACTGTGCATCAGCGTGGTGTCGTTCCCGCTGATGCTCGATCGACACGCCGGCGCCGCTGACGCCATCGTGACATCGCTTCGGGCCGTCGCACGAAATCCGGTTCCCATGGCTGTCTGGGGATTGATCGTGGCCGCCTTGCTGGTGGTGGGATCCCTGCCGCTCTTCCTCGGCCTTGCGGTGGTGATGCCGCTGCTCGGTCACGCGACCTGGCATCTCTATCATATGGTCATCGCACCCGATCCCAATCCACAGCCGATCCCGCTCCGGCCTCAACGCGAGCGGCGCTCGGCCGCGGATTTCCCGGCTGCATTGTTCCCATGGCGGCGCAAGGACGACGCATAAATCTTACGCCACACCGATCGGACCGCCGGTGATGGTTGACCGGCGGTTCGGCATGAAGCGTGCTGATGTTCCATCACGCCGGGTTCGCCCAAGCCTTGTTTTGGCCGCGGTCGACCCCGACATATCCGGTCGTCCGGTCCCCCTCCAGGAGCCAAGCCAGTCGGTGCGAATTTCGATGATCTTCCGCTGCGTCTTCGCGGTGAGCACGGTGCTCACCATTTCCGCAAGCGCGGCGCTCGCCGTGCCCTGCGGTACCGGTAACTTTCAGGCTTGGCTCGATGATTTCAAGACCGAAGCGGCCGCGAAGGGAATCTCGCAAGCCGCGATCGCATCCGGCCTGAATGGCGTGACGCTCGATCAGAGCGTTCTCTCCCGGGATCGCTCGCAAAAAGTCTTCAACCAGAGTTTCGAAGAATTCTCCAGCCGCATGGTCCCGCCCCGAGTTGCGCGCGGCGCGAACATGATGAAGCAATATGGTTCGTTGCTGTCCCGCATTGAGCAAAGCTATGGCGTCCCCGGCGAGGTGCTGGTCGCGATCTGGGGATTGGAGACCGACTTCGGCGTCAATATCGGAAAATTTCCGACGATGCGGTCGCTGGCGACGCTGGCATATGATTGCCGGCGCTCCGAGATGTTCCGAAACGAATTGATGGACGCCTTGCGGATTATCGAACGCGGCGACCTCACGCCATCTGAAATGCGCGGCGCCTGGGCCGGTGAGATCGGGCAGACCCAGTTCATGCCCTCGTCCTACGTCAAATTCGCGGTGGATTTCGACAACAACGGCCGCCGCGACCTGCTACGCAGCGCACCCGATGTGTTGGCATCAACCGCCAATTTCCTTGCCGGTTACGGCTGGCAACGCGGCAAGGGCTGGGAACCCGGCAGCGCGAATTTCACCGTTCTGCAGCAGTGGAACAAGAGTGAGGTTTACGCCAAAACCATCGGCTATTTTGCCACCCAGCTAGCCCACACTCCCTGACACACACGTAAGAGTGATCTTTGGTTCATTATTTAAACCATATTCAAACCGCGCATGGTCACGGAACCTCAGTCGGCTACGAAAAGACATTTGTCGCCGCCACTTGGACGGGATTGCTACTGGAGCCCAGCCTTTGACGTGATTGAACAGGAAGCGTTGCCGAACTGTTAATCATCTCTTACAGGAGATATGCGATTTATGATTAGCTGCACCGCAACATCGGAACTTCCAGCGCGGGGAATCACGGCTTATGTTCCCTTCAATGATGAGGTCTCCCAAAGACTGAATCAAGATACAAGGAGATCAACCCATGTTGCTTTCGCTCGTCCGCATGATCCAGGCGTTCCGGGATTACCAGCGCAATGTCGCCGAACTGTCCCAGCTGACCGATCGCGAACTGGCCGATATCGGCCTTGATCGCTCGGATATTCCGCGCGTTGCAGCCGGTAATTATAAGGGCTGAACCACATTCAGCCGAGGTTTAAGACGGACAACGCCCGCCAAGTCGCGGGCGTTGTCGTGTCAAGCGGACCCGTGCACTCCGCGGCGAAACGCGCTACCTCTGTGCCCATGATAGGCACCCCATCATCCCAGCAATTCCTGCATATTATCGGCGGTGGTCTCGCTGGTTCTGAAGCGGCCTGGCAGGCGGCGAATGCCGGGATCAGCGTCGTCCTGCACGAGATGCGCCCGGACCGCATGACGGAGGCGCATCGCACCGACGGCCTTGCCGAACTGGTGTGTTCAAATTCGTTTCGATCCGACGATGCCGCCAATAACGCGGTCGGATTGCTCCATGCAGAGATGCGCCGGCTCGGCTCACTGATCATGCGTGCCGCCGACGCCAACCAGGTGCCTGCCGGCGGCGCGTTGGCGGTGGACCGCGACGGATTTTCGGCTGCCGTCACCAAAGCCCTGCACGACCACCCGCTCATCGAATTGCGACGGGGCGAGATCAAGGGACTACCACCTGCGGACTGGAACAACGTGATCGTCGCGACCGGCCCCCTCACCTCGGCACCGCTGGCCGAGGCCATTCGCGAACTGACCGACGAGAACGCGCTGGCATTCTTCGATGCAATCGCGCCGATCGTGCACCGGGATTCCATCGACATGCCGGCGGCCTGGTTTCAGTCACGCTACGATAAGGTCGGCCCCGGTGGCACCGGCGCCGACTACATCAATTGCCCGATGACAAGAGAGCAATACGATCGTTTCGTCGATGCGCTTATCGCCGGCGAAAAGACCGACTTCAAGGAGTGGGAGACCAATACGCCCTACTTCGACGGCTGTCTGCCGATCGAAGTCATGGCCGAGCGTGGTCACGAGACCCTGCGGCATGGGCCTATGAAACCGGTCGGGCTGACCAACCCGCACGATCCGACCGTGAAGGCCTACGCCATCGTGCAATTGCGCCAGGACAACAAGCTCGGCACCCTCTACAACATGGTCGGATTTCAGACCAAGCTGAAATACGGCGCGCAGCAGCGGATCTTCCGCATGATTCCCGGGCTCGAAAACGCCGAATTTGCCAGGCTCGGGGGCTTGCACCGCAATACCTTCCTGAATTCGCCAAAGCTACTGGATGGGCAGCTGCGCCTTCGCGCAGATCCGCGGCTGCGTTTCGCCGGTCAGATGACCGGATGTGAAGGTTATGTGGAGTCCGCAAGTATTGGATTGATTGCAGGCCTTTATGCGGCCGCCGACGCGCGGGGCCGGTCGCTTCCGTCTCCACCTCCGACAACAGCGCTCGGATCGCTACTCGGTCACATCACGGGCGGCCATATCGAAACCATCGACAGCGGCCCTCGATCGTTCCAGCCGATGAACATCAATTTCGGACTGTTTCCTCCGCTGGCTGCGTCGCCCAACAGAAGCCCCGACGGGACGCGTTTGCGCGGCAACGAAAAAACGATTGCAAAGCGACGTGCCATCAGCGCACGTGCGCTGTCTGATCTCGATTTTTGGATCGCCGAACATCTGCGCGTTGCAGCGGCAGCGTGAGCGTTCATGACTTTGCCCAGGGACGAGGCCGATGTTCTATCGGCGCGATGGGCTGAAGACGTGTTGCTGAAGCGTGACGTGTTCTCCACGGTCGAACGCGGCCGTTTTCGAAAAGCAGACGGCGACGTTGAGGCGGTATTGCGCAGGATCGACCTGGTTCCGTGGTGGTCGATTCAACTTCGAGAGCGAGGACTTGAATGCGTCCTTACGCTGAGAATTGTCGCGACCTGGCTGCCCGCCACAATGTCCACAATGTCCGAAACCTTGGCGTTGATCGAGGCATGAATAGGTCGCTGTCGGCACGCGACATCCGCACAAGATCGCGTCGAACCTGCGCCAGTGGCAAGAACATCGGCCGCACCTCCGGTGGCACCATCTCAAGCAAACCGAAGGCCGTCTTCAGATGTCCCTTCGCCTCGCCCAGCAGCTGGTCGAAAGCGGCGCGCAATTTCTGGGTTTCCTTGCCTGCGAACACTTCCTCGATCCCGCAACCGTGCCTCTGCAGTACCTGCTGCGGCACGAACAATTGACGCCGCGAAGCATCCAGCGGCAGCGACGCCATCACCTGCGTGATGCCTTGTGCCAGGCCCGCGTGGCGCGCGAGATGCTCGATCTCTTCCGACGTCTGCCCGGCGATCTGGGCCGCTAGCGAAAAAAGAGCTGACGAAGTGTCGTTGATGTAACCTTCCAGCGCCGCCATGGTCGGCATCGGATCGTTGTAGAGATCGAACTGATGCTCCTCGATCAGACGCGACAGCCGCTCGACCGGCAGGCGCCAGGTCCGTATCACCAGCAGCAATTCGGCCGCAACCGGATTGCCCTCGACACCGCCATGCTCCACGCCCGCCAGCATGTCGGTCCACCATTGCAGGCGCATCTCGCCTGGCAGCGGTTGACTAACCTGCTCGTGCACGCGGGAAACCTCGACGTTGAAGGCATATAACGCCAACAACGCGCGACGCTGAGAGGCAGGCACGAACAGCGCGGAAGCATAGCGGACAAAATCGTGCGAGCGCACCAGTTCCGCGCAGAATCCGGCCGCCTCCCTGCTTGCGGCTGGTTCGCTCATGGGACTGCGATCAGCGCCGCCGCGACGCGCCGCCTCTCGCCGATCATGATGTTGTAGGTGCGGATCGCAGGTCCGGTCTGCATCGGGTCCAGCACGATACTTTTAGCACGCAACGCCTCACGAAGACCTCTGGGAGGAACCCAGACATCCGTGCCGGTGCCAACAATGAGCGTGTCGATGGTATTCGCAGCTGCGAAGACAAGAGCAAGGGAGCCTTCGTCGATATCTTCCGGCTTCGTCACCGGCCATGCCCACATGGCATCCGGCAGGCACAGCAGCGAGCCGCGATGCGACATTTCGGCGAACGCGAAGCCGCCGTTGCCATAGGCCTCGATCGGCGCCGACCTCGGAAGATGGGGAGCGTCCGAGCGGCCCGCCATCGTCACTTCTTTCGAGGAATGTCCGGGGCGTCTGCCCGGTGGATGCCGACACCAAGATAGATCAGGATCGGCGCTGCGATGAAGATCGACGTATAGGTACCAACCAGCACCACGCCGAACATCATGACGGCGGTGAAGCTGTGGATCGCATTGCCGCCGAACACTAGCAGTGCCAGCAGCGCCAGCGTCACCGTGACGTGGGTGATAATGGAGCGCGACAGCGTTGAATTGATGGACTCGTTGAGCAATTCCGGCATCGGCATCTTCTTGTACCGCCGCAACATTTCGCGGATGCGGTCGTAGATGACGACCGTGTCGTTCAGGGAATAACCGAGAATCGTCAACAGCGCCGCGATGCTGGTGAGGTCAAAATCGACCTGCGAGATCGACATGAATCCGATCGTCAACACAATATCGTGGACGTTGGCGATCATGGCGCCGAGCGCGAACTGCCATTCGAACCGAAACCAGAGATAGATCAGGATCGCGAAGATTGCGAGCATCAGCCCGAGCATGCCGTAGGCGAGCAGTTCGCCGGAGACGCGCGGTCCGACCACTTCCACGCGCCGGTATTCGACGGCGTCGCCTAACGCGCTGCGCACCTTCTGGACCGCTTCCTGCTGCGCCGCGTCGCCGCCAGGCTGTTCGGCGACTCTGATCAGTACGTCGGCGGGCCCGCCGAATTGCTGCAGCTGGACGTCGCCCAGACCCAGGCCACTCAGCTTCGCCCGCATCGAGGCGATGTCGGCCGCACCGGATTTGGCCTGCACTTCCAGAAGCGTGCCGCCTTTGAAGTCGATCCCGAAATTCAGCCCGTGAGTGAAGAACAGTGTGATCGCGACGATCGAGAGCAGTGCCGAGATCGGAAAACTGATGCGGCGAAAACGCGTGAAGTCGAAATGGGTGTTGTCGGGCACGATCCGCAACGGTGGCAGAATGTCGAGCACGCTGACCACGGTTAGCACGGCAATCAGAATTCCCAGCGAGATAAGAACGAAATGAGTCAATGCCGCATTCCCCTAGATCGGCACGCTTTGCGGCCGCTTCCACCGCACCCATCCCGCCACGATCAGCCGGGTGAGCGTAAACGCAGTGAAAACCGTGGTGAGAATGCCGATCCCGAGCGTGACCGCAAAGCCACGCACCGGCCCGGTGCCGATATAGAACAGCACGGCGGCAGCGATGAAGGTGGTGATGTTGGAGTCGAGAATAGTCGACAGCGCGCGCTTGAAGCCGGCATCGATGGCAGAAATCGCATTGCGCCCGCCGCGAATTTCCTCGCGTATGCGTTCATAGATCAGCACGTTGGAATCAACCGCAATACCGACCGTGAGCACGATGCCGGCGATGCCGGGTAGTGTCAGCGTGGCATTCAGGAGCGACAATACGCCGAAGATCATGGCGACGTTGATGGCGACCGCGATGTTGGCGAATAGGCCAAACAGCCGATAGGTCACAAGCATGAACACAATCACCATGATCGAGCCGACATAGGCGGCCAGTTCGCCCTTTTCGATCGAATCCTGGCCGAGGCCGGGACCCACGGTGCGTTCCTCGATCACGGTGAGCGGCGCCGGCAACGCGCCCGCGCGCAGCAGGATCGCAAGATCGTTCGCAGACTGGACGGTAAAGCTGCCTGAAATCTGGCCTTGCCCACCAATGATGGGTTCACGGATAACGGGCGCCGAGATCACTTGGTTATCCAGCACGATTGCAAAACGCTGTCCGACGCCCTCGGTCGTGGCTTGCGCGAATTTGCGGGCACCGGCCGAATTGAATTTGAAACTCACGACGGGTTCGCTTGTACGTTGATCGAACGATGTCTGCGCGTCGCTCAAATCACCGCCGGAAACCAGCACTAGCTTCCTAAGGACAAGCTTCTGCCCTGAGACCTCTGGCACGAGTTCGTCGTCCGGCGGTATCCGTCCCTGCGTGGCTGCATCCGGCGGCACGGCCTCATCGACCATGCGGAATTCCATTTTGGCGGTCCTGCCGAGAAGTTCCTTCAACCGCGTGGGATCCTGCAAACCAGGCACCTGAACCAGAATGCGGTCGGTGCCCTGGCGCTGGATCAACGGCTCGACGGTGCCGAGTTCATTGACGCGTTTCTCTACAATCTGGATCGATTGTTCGATGGTCTGACGTATGCGATCCGTAATCGCCGCCTGCGGCACCGTCAGACGAATCAGCCCCCCGCCGGCGTCCGTCACTTCCAGACTGCGCTGACCGCTGGAGCCGAGTAAACCGCCCAGCGGCTGCGATAACTCGCGCAGCTTTGTCAGCGTGGCCGGCAGGTCTGCCTCTCTTGAGATACGCACCTCGACGGCATCATTTCGCACGTTGAGGCCGGTATAGACGATCTTGGCGTCGCGCAGCGCACGGCGCACATCATCTCGGATCTGATCGAGCTTTCCCTTCTTGATATAGTTCGAATCGACCTCGAGCAGCAGATAGGAGCCGCCCTGCAGATCGAGGCCGAGCACGAGGTGACGCTGCGCCCAGAGTGGCCAAGTCTTTACTTTCGCTTCTGGAAAGAAATTCGGTACCGCGCACAGGCACACCACCAGCGCTGTGAGGATGATCGCCAGCGCCTTCCACCGCGTGAAATACAACATCGAGTTGACCCGTCAGATCCAGGAGAATGCGGCGCCGAAAATCAGCTCGCGGACGTCTCGTCCTTGGCGGGCTCACTCTTTTCCTTGGCCGGCTCACCCTTGGCGCGAACGCCGGAAATCATTTGCCGCATCTGCCGCACGCGGACGCCGTCCGAAATTTCGAACTCGATCTGGTCGTCGTCCACCACTTTTGTCACTTTGCCGACCAGACCGCCGGACGTAACGACGGTGTCGCCGCGGCGGATGTTCTTCACGAGTTCGGCGTGGTCCTTCACCTTCTTCTGCTGCGGCCGCAAAATCAGGAAATACATGATCACGAAGATCAGCGCGAACGGCAGCAGCGACATCAACATGCTGTTGGTATCGCCGCCGGCCGCGGCCTGGGCAAACGCAGGGGTAATCAGCATTCGTGCAATCCTTGCGGAACGGGGATGAACCGGCGGCGCCTGAGCGCCAAGCCGGTCCGGACAAATTCGCGCGGACTATAGCGGCCGCGGTCCCAATTGCAACGCTGCCAGTCCCTGATTTGCGCCGCTTGCGGCCCCCTGTAAGGCCCGTTAAGGGTGCGTCGTCAGGAAGGCGAAAGATGTCAAAAAAATCCAGTAAAACAGCCCCTCGTCCCGCTCAGCGGGCCGCTGTGCGAAAATCGCCGGTATCAGCGACAAAAGGCCCCGTGGCGTCTTCCGGGCACGATATGGCCGAACGGATCGCGCGCGCGCTCGAAACCATCGCCTCGCACCTATCAGCCGGATCGCCCGCGGCCAACGCGGCCGGATTACTTGGCCAAGCCGACGCCTTCATCTGGCATCCGGATGGACGGCTGGCACCGGTGCCGCACGTCAGCCGCGTCGATATCGGACTGCTCAAGGGCATCGATCGCATGCGCGACATCCTGATTGAGAACACCGAACGTTTTGCCAATGGGTTTCCCGCCAACAATGCCCTGCTGTGGGGTGCCCGCGGCATGGGAAAATCGTCGCTGGTGAAGGCCGCTCATGCCAGCATCAACGCCGATCGCAAACCTGCCGGCCGCTTGAAGCTGATCGAGATTCATCGCGAGGATATCGAGAGCCTGCCGGCTTTGATGGATCTGTTGCGCGGCTCGGACTTCCATTTCATCGTGTTCTGCGATGACCTTTCCTTCGACGGCAATGACGCCTCCTACAAATCGCTGAAGGCGGTGCTGGAGGGCGGGATCGAGGGCCGTCCCGACAATGTGATCCTGTATGCGACCTCCAACCGCCGGCATCTCTTGCCGCGCGAGATGATCGAGAATGAACGCTCCACCGCGATCAATCCGGGTGAGGCGGTCGAGGAAAAAGTCTCGCTCTCGGACCGGTTCGGATTGTGGCTCGGCTTTCACCGCTGCAGTCAGGACGAGTACCTTGCCATGGTGAAAGGCTATTGCAGCCATTTTGGCATCAAACTCGCCGAAAAAGAGCTTGAACACGAAGCGCTGGAATGGTCGACCACGCGCGGCTCGCGCTCGGGACGGGTCGCCTGGCAGTTCACGCAGGAATTGGCCGGACGGCTTGGGGTTCGGATCAAGACGTAGTGCAGCTGTCATACGCGGGCTTGACCCGCGTATCCATCAATCTTCACGAAATACGTTTCTGGACGATGGATTGCCGGGCATCGGCGAGCGGAAGCGACGCCGTCCTTCGGACGGCTATGCCCGGCAATGACGATCGGGCTGGCTCACGCTCCGTTGAGGAACTGAAGCGGATCGACCGGAGATGATCCCTTGCGGATCTCGAAGTGGAGTTGCGGTGAGCCCACCTCGCCCGACTGCCCGGATTTGGCAATGATCTGACCGCGCTTGATGGTATCGCCGCGCTTGACCAGGAGTTCGCTCGCATGGGCATAGGCGGTGACATAGCCGTTGGTGTGACGAACGAGAACCAAATTGCCATACCCTTTAAGTTCATTCCCAGAATAAGCGACGACGCCATCTTCGGCCGCCTTGACCGGCGTGCCCTCTGGCACTGCCAGGTTGATCCCGTCATTGGCCTTGCCATTGGTCTTGGCGCCGTAGCTCGTGATCACCTTGCCGCGCACCGGCCAGCGGAAGGTTGGCAACGCGCCGGTGGCCTCGGCGGCCTTGAGTGGCGTTTCCGTGGGCGTGTCTTCGGCGGTTGTCGCTTGCGCCAATCGCGCCTTTTGCTGGGGATCGACCGTCACCGCGGCCGTTTTGGTCGGAGGCGGCACCGATCCCGCGGCAGGCGGTGCGGTAGCAGCAAGCGCGGGCTGCGCGCCTGCGGCAGTTTTCGCGGGCACCACGAGCTTCATGCCAAGCTGGAGTTTTGCGGCTGGATCGATGCCATTGGCTCGGGCGAGTTCAGCCAGCGAAACATGATTGCGGCGCGCGATGTTGAGCAAGGTATCGCCGCGATTGACGACATGAACTGAGGATGCAGCGCTCGCAGCGGTAACCGGCCTGCTCGCAGGTGCGGTCGCCGCGGTTGCCGAACCGACCGCCGCTGGACGGGGAATGATCAGTTGCTGACCCGGAGAAAGGACCCGCGGTCCCTTGTACCCGTTGGCCTGCAGGATCGCGGCGGACGAAACATTGTAGCGGTGCGCCAGTATTTCGAGCGTGTCGCTGGTGCCGACGATGATGGTGGTGCCTTGAGCGGTACGCGCGGCCGCGATCGAGCGCGGGACGCTGCCGGTGGTTTCGATCGGCTGCCCGGGCGGAGCATAAGAGGCTAGTCCGCGCCCTCCCCCGGATACACCTCTGGCTGCCGGATAGGATTGCGGGGCGGAGATCGCGGACGGGAGGGCCTGCGACTGCGGGCGGGAATTTTGCGGAAGTTCGCGACGCTCGACCCCTTGGGCCGGGACAGTGCCGGTGGCTTCGGATTGGGAGGCAAAGGGATTTTGTGAAAGACGTGTCGACATGTCGCCGCTGCAGCCGGCAAAACCGATCGACATCAGCGCCAGCACCGCGACGTGCGGTAGACGACGCGAGCAAAGCAACTCGACGATACGCGACATGGTTACTCACTCGTACGCAACAAATTACGGTTTTGAGTAAACACGTCACGAGTAAACAACCACTTAAGCCTGCGAATAAGATGTTGGCAGGACAGCTAATCCGGGATTTTAAAGCTCGCGCGCAATGCCCGGAAGCGCCGGCACAAATCGCACGTCCACGAGCTCCTTGCGCTCGAGACCGGCGTCGATCCGGACCAGGCGGATCAGGGTCTGGGTGCCCTGCTGTGGCCCGACCGGGGCGATCAGGATGCCCTCGGGTTCCAGCCGCTGGGCGAGCGGGTCGGGGATCTGCTCCATGGCCGCGGTCACAATGATCCGGTCGAATAGGCCGGCGTCGTCCGGGACGTCAAAGCCGTCCCCCAGCCTGACCTCGACATTGTCGCAGCCAAGCTTGGCAAGCCGGGTCCGGGCGCGGTCGGCCAGCGTCCGAAAACGCTCGATCGTCAGGACGTGACCGCTTAGCCGGGACAGGATGGCGGCCTGGTAGCCGGAGCCGGTGCCGATTTCGAGCACCCGGTGATGCTTCTGCAACTGCAATTGTTCGGTCATGTAGGCCACCACGAAGGGCTGGCTGATGGTCTGCCCACAGGCGATCCCGAGCGCGCTGTCCCGGTACGCATCGGCGCGATCCTCCGCCTCGACAAACATCTCGCGCGGAATCTCTTCCAGGGCGCGAAGCACCGCCTGATCGCTGATCCCGCGCCGCCGCAGGTTGAGCTGAAACATCATCTTTTGGGGCGGGTTTTGAGTGGTGGACATTTCGGTCTCATAAGTCGCTTGCCGGCCAGAGCGGCCCGCTAAGTCAGTTAAGTCCATGCTCATGCCGCGGCACCGGTCTCGATAAAATTTCAGCTCGAATTGGTGTTCCCCTCCGGGAACCCAATATACACTTTGGCGTTAGCGGACCGGCCCGATCAAGCCTGCTCCCAAACCGGGGGCCGAAACAAGCTGTCCGGGAGCGGTTCGCGCAGGTCGAGATTGCGCCGGTTGCCATAATTTGCGAACCTTCGGTACCGGGATGGGCAAGGACTCCATTGATGATTGCGACGCAGCCGCCAGGAGGTTCTGTATTCCTCGTCGAGGACGAGGTCATGATCAGAATGATGGTGGCGGACATGCTGGAGGAGCTGGGCTACAGCGTCGCCGCTGAGGCCGGTGAAATCAGCGAAGCCATCAGGCTCGTGCAGTCGACCGAATTTGACTTCGCCATTCTCGACGTCAACGTCAATGGCAAGGTGATCTCGCCGGTCGCCGACCTGATCAAGGCGCGAAACCGCCCCTTTATCTTCGCGACCGGCTACGGCTCATCGGGACTTCCCGAGGAATACCGCGACCGTCCGGCACTGCAAAAGCCCTTCCAGATCGAAACGTTGGCGCGGATGATCGACCATACGCTGAAGCGCACGGCGGTTTAGGCGGCTGTTGAGCCCCGCAAGGTTCGAGTCCGGCAAAAGTAGCAATTCCGGCTTTCGCCTTGGCGCCTCACGTCACTTCAGCGTCGCCGTCAGTGCTTCGGAAAATGCCTCATCGGTGCGGTCGAGCCGCAATGGGGTCACCGAGACATAACGCGCCGCCAGGGCCCAGAGATCGGTCCCTTCGGCCGGCACGTCGATCTGAGCCAGCCGTTCGAATCCGATCCAGAAATACGGGTTGCCGCGGCCGTCGCGTCGCTGGTCGACCTTCAGAAATCCCAGATTGCGCTTGCCCTGCCGCGTGACGCGAACGCCTGCGACCTCGTCGGGCGCGCAGGCCGGAAAGTTGACATTGATCACCGTGTTCTTGGGCACGCCGGCGTCGATCACCTTGCGCAGAATTGACGGACCGAATTTCAGGGCGGTGTCCCACAGCGGCCTTTCGCGCGACTCAATGGTGAATTCCTGCGACAGCGCAAATGACGGCAAACCCAGGATCGTGCCCTCAAGGGCGCCTGCGATCGTGCCGGAATAGACGACGTCCTCGGCGACGTTGCGGCCCTTGTTGACCCCTGACAGGACGAGGTCGGGCATCTTTTCACCGAGGATGTGGCGCGCGCCCATGATGACGCAGTCGGTCGGCGTGCCCCTGACGGCGAAGTGACGCGGCCCGACTTCACGCAAACGAAGCGGATCGTTCAACGACAACGAGTGCGAGACCCCGGATTGGTCGAGTTCCGGCGCCACCACCCAGACATCGTCGGACAACACCCGCGCAATCTCCTCGACAACTTTCAAGCCTTGGGCATGAATGCCGTCGTCATTGGTGCAGAGAATTCGCATCGGCAGATTGGCCCTCTTCGATCGGTTCAACGGCGCTCGGAGCGCCGTCTTATCCGGCTATCACGAATGAGGCAAACCCATCGTACCGGTTATTGATCTCGGGCAGCTGCGATGGTTGGTGGTTTCTTGTTACCCAATTCGCGATCGGCAAAGGGGCGTCGCCCGCGACGCCGGATTTGCGTGCCGCAAAGAGCCCGCGGCCGCTATTTTTCTTCGTCGATCTGCGGCTTCTCCCGCAGCACCGCATCGAGCAGCGAACGGTGAACTTCGATCTCTCCATTGTAGTCGATGAAACCTTTTTTGCGAAACTTGTTCATGAAAAAACTTACCCGCGAACGCGTGGTGCCGATCATTTCCGCCAGCGTCTCCTGACTGAGAGACACAGGCACCGGCGTCGCATCGCCTTCCTTGCCGAAATTGGCGAGCAGCAGGAGCAGGCGGGCCAAACGCCGCTCGCTGGAATTGAAGAGCTGGTCGATCAGGTCGTCTTCGATCCGGCTGTTTCGCGACAGCAGATAGGAAATGAAAAACTGGGCGAATTTCGGCTCCGCGCCGAGGGTGGCGAGCATGGCGGTTTTTGTGATCGAAGTGATCTCGCATTCTTCCATGGCGTGGCTCGTAGCGGCACGCAATTCGTTCCCCTCAAGACACCCTTCGCCGAAGAACTGCCCTGCGGAGAAAATCCCGACCACGGCTTCCTTGCCATGTTCGGATAAGACCGTGACCTTGACCTTGCCTTTGTGGATGAAAAAAACCGTGTCGGCGACGTCGCCTTGGCTGAAAATCTTCTGGCACTTTCGGTATCTCTCGACGGTTTTTCCGGCCTCAATTAGGCCAAGCAAAGCCTCGGTATCAAAGACCGCATTCGAACCGAGATTTGTCGTTGAATGGTGCATGGTGTTGGTCCGTGATCGGGCGGGAGCACAACACTCTCAGTCACCGGCAAAAGCCTGGAACGGCGCGGTGATGAGCCATCATAGTCCAGTAATGTCGGGTGAGCGACCCAAAAGCGTGCAAAGATGGTCCAGCACAACCGGATACCGTCCGGCTCGTGCCGGCTGCGGCTGTTCCCTCCCGCCAAGTTCCTACGCCGGCGGCCTTATTCGCCGGCAAGCCAACCCATCATGTCCGACGCCAGAGGCTTCTGGGATGCGATTGTCGTCTCCACCCGACCGCACTTCTGGCATTCAAATGTACGGTATTCGTACCCGTCCGGTCCCGCCTCGAGCTTCGACAGCAGCATGCGATTTTGCAGGCAGTCCGGGCAGCGGGGGGCGCTGGATGGCGGCAGTATGGACCGAGGATACCGGCTGATATTCAGGCATGACGTAACCTATTTGCTGCGGGGAGCGTTGCGGACCCGTCGTCACCGGCCCTCAAAGGCCGTGATGCCTTAGAATGACGCGTTGGGCGGCTCAGACCGTGGTCAAAATTGCTCATCGTGAGAAACTTCATCGGAGAGGGCAAAGGACCTCGCTAGCGATCGCCGTCACTGCAATTCAAATGCTGGCTATTGTCGCTCAGCGAACGCTGGAGCGGATGCGCCACACCTTAACGAATTTCGCGCGCAGGCCGTCGGTTCGCATTTCGAATTCCCGAACCACCGGTTTTGACTCCGGGGCGGGAACATCGTCGTTCGGTTGCGCAACAGGCTTTTCAGGCGGCGCAGGCCTTCGAGGCGGCTCCGGAAAATGCTTGCGGGCGACCGAAATCGCCTTGTCGAAATCTTCGGAATTGAGCCACTTCAGCGCGCGTACGCTCTCCAGTACGTCTTCTTCCCATATTCTGGAGGCCTCGATGTCGAACTGGCCCTTCTGCTTCTGATCGCACGCCTGGATGCCGTGGCCGGTAACAGCCCATTGTCTGCCCACCCAGTAGATGTCGCGATGCAGGGCCATTGCTTAAGTTTCGTTTTCCAATGAGAACCGATCAGGCGCCGCTCGTGCCACGATGAAAAAACGAAGATACCGGGACGCCGCGCCTTCGCAACATGGAACGGACACAAGAGCCGGATAAATTGTCGCAAAATCACTTGTCGCGGGCGATGACCTTCACCCCGCCCATATAGGGCTGCAGGACGTCAGGCACCGCGATCGAACCGTCCGCCTGCTGATAGGTTTCCATGATCGCAATCAACGCTCTGCCGACGGCGGTGCCGGAACCGTTCAGGGTATGCACAAAACGCGGCTTGCCGTCGCCTCCGCGATAGCGCGTATCCATACGGCGGGCCTGGAACTCGCCGCACACCGAGCAGCTCGAGATTTCCCTGAAAGCGCCACCCTCGCCCTGCCCTGAAAATTGTCCTGGCATCCAGACCTCGATGTCGTAGGTCTTCTGCGCGGCAAAGCCCATGTCGCCGGCGCACAGCGTCATCACCCGGTAGTGCAGATCGAGTTGGCGCAACACTTCCTCGGCGCAGGCCAGCATGCGCTCGTGTTCGTCGCGGCTCGTCTCCGGCGTCGTGATCGAGACCAACTCGACTTTTGTAAACTGATGCTGGCGGATCATGCCGCGGGTGTCGCGCCCAGCAGCGCCCGCTTCGGCACGAAAACACGGCGTCAGCGCCGTCAGCCGCATCGGCAATTCTTTTTCATCGACGATGGATTCGCGGACAAGGTTTGTCAGGGGGACTTCGGCGGTGGGGATGAGCCAGAGTCTTGTGTTGCTAAGGCCCTTCAACGCCTCCGTATTTGCGAGCGCGATTGCTCGTTCTAGCTTATCGTACTCAATGTGTTCTACCTGATCTGAAGCAAATGCCGAGACTGCGCCGTTCACAGCCTCTATCAAATACTTCTCTGGCTTGGACCCACCACTGGTAGCAAACTGATCATCGTCAAATTTCGGCAACTGCCCGGTGCCAAACATTGTACCATCACGCACCAGCAGCGGCGGATTGATCTCGGTGTAACCGTGCTCGTTGGTATGCATATCGAGCATGAATTGCCCGATTGCGCGCTCGAGTCGTGCGAGGCCCTTCCTCAGCACCACAAAACGCGCGCCGCTTAGTTTTGCCGCGGTCTCGAAATCCATGTAGCCGAGCGTGCCGCCCAGATCGTCATGCGGCTTTGGTCCGAAGCCGTAGTTGCGTTTGTCGCCGAATAGGTGACGTCGGACGTTGCCATGTTCGTCGACGCCGTCGGGTACGTCGTCGAGCGGCAGGTTCGGAATTTCAGCGAGTAGGTTGCGAAGTTCGTTGGCAGCGTCTTTTTCCTCCCTTTCGGTCGTCGAAATAGTTGTCTTGAGCTCTAACACCTCATCGGTCAGACGCTTAATTGCGGTCTCATCCTTATTTTTCCTCGCAGCTTCATTCTCCTTGGAAAGAGCCTTTCGCCGCGTCAAAGCGCCCTCGTGCACGCGGACAATTGCTCGACGACGCTCATCAATCGAAATTATATTGGCGGAAGAGAATCTACGCCGCGTTTTGTCGTCGAGGTTTCGACGGTTTAGTCGCCTATCAAACTCAGATGGGTTGTCGCGGATCCATTTGATATCGTGCATGAGCTAATTTCCCGTCATGGCCGGGCTTGTCCCGGCCATCCACGTCTTCATTGCATGGTCTGTAAAAGACGTGGATGCCCGGGACAAGCCCGGGCATGACGAATAACCCCTACTCCGCCGGCGTCGGATCGGGCGGTGGGCTCGCCGGAGGCGGTGTCGAAACGGTGGTCTTGGCCTTGGCGGCCGTGGCGTTCTTTTCCACGATGCGGACGGCGACGATCGAGCCTTCATACAGTGCCAGCAGGGGTAGAGCGAGCGAGGCCTGGCTCAGGACATCGGGCGGCGTCAACACGGCGGCGATGATGAAGGCGACCACGATGAAATAGCGCCGCTTCTCGCGCAGCTGTTTCGAGGTGATGATGCCGATCCGACCTAGCAGGGTCAGGATCACCGGCAGTTGGAACGCGACGCCGAAGGCGAAAATCAGCGACATCATCAGCGACAGATATTCGCCGACCTTGGGCAGAAGCTGGATTTGCGCCGTCTCCGGGCCACCCATCTGCTGCATGCCGAGCGAGAACCGCACCAGCATCGGCATCACCACGAAATACACCAGCATCGAGCCCAGCACGAAGAAGAAGGGCGTCGCGATCAGATAGGGCAGGAAGGCGCCGCGCTCGTGCTTGTAGAGGCCGGGCGCCACGAATTTGTAGATTTGCGTCGCAACAATCGGAAACGAGATGAAGCCGGCGCCGAATAGCGCGAGCTTCAACTGGGTGAGAAAATATTCCAGCAACGCGGTGTAGATGAACTTCGAATTCTCCGGGCCCGCGATCCAGACGAACGGCCACACCAGCACGTTGTAGATTTGCTTGGCAAAGAAGAAGCAGAAGATGAAGGCGACGCCGAATCCGAGCAGCGCCTTGATCAGGCGCGAGCGC
>DASQOU010000071.1:0-13275 GCA_035644295.1 Bradyrhizobium sp. | reverse complement strand
CTACTGCGAAGTCTTTATTTCTCACTCAGGAAAATCCAGGGCCTTGGTTTGGGCGACGTCAAATTCCTGGCGGCCGCCGGAATTTGGGTCGGCGTCGCCGGCCTTCCCATGCTTCTGATGATTGCCGCGTTGACCGCGCTGGCCTGCGCCGGTGTCATGCAATTGGCCGGACGTCAATTGACAGGTCGGACGTCAATATCATTCGGGCCATTTTTGGCGATCGGCCTGTTGTTCGCGTCGGGTCTGCAACAACACTGGCCGTGTTGCTGAGCGACCATAGGACCACAGAACATCAGCGACCGGACCTGTCATCAGGTCGCGGCTGTGTCGTCACCGACAGCAGGTTTCCTACGTTAGCCAGTGGCGGAGGGACCTCAATGGCCACCTGTCCAGCGCTGGGCTGCGGCAGCGCGAGGGGGACAACCTGTTGATCCTTTTCCAGGACCGCTTCCCGGCCTTGAACCGATCGCAGCTTCCAGCCCTGATAGTCCTCGCCGACCTTGAGCCGGAAGACCGCCTTGGTCGATTGATCCAGAAATATCCCGAATCCCTCATCGTCGCTTGCGATGGTGCCGACCAAAGAGACCTGCGGACGTTCAGGCTCTCTTGGTTTGGCTACTGCGGCCACTTTCGGGACGGCGGCGGGCGCGACCGCAGGTGGCGGCGGCCGCCGGGATGGTGAAAAGATCGGCCGGTCGCGCGTGTTGGGCAATTGAGCGAGCGGAATGGCCCACAACGGATTGGCGCTCAGCGCCCGCTCCGGTGCCGGCGCGACCGGTGCAGGTGGAGGGACAACGACTTGCACCGACGCCGCGGGATTTGTCGGAGCTGCCGCCTGCGTGCCATCGCCGCGATCGGCGTCCGGCGAACCGTTGGAAACAGCTGATATCGATACCGATGCGCCGCCGTGCACCGACAGCGCCAGGACGGCGATCCCGATCGCAAGTTTCCGCGTCATTTCACGCCCTGCCATTGCCCCGACACCGCCAGCAGAATCCGCAATTTCCCCTCGCCGGACGAGGTGGTCGGGGCTTGAACGGCGAGTTGATCGATAAACAAGAACGGCATGCCGGCTTCGAGATCGTAGATCAGAGGCTGTAATGCCGGCTGATCGATTTCGCAGCTCGCCACCATGCTGACAAATCCCGCCTTGGATTGCGTGCCCTGCAAATCGAGCTGGGACGACAGGACATTGCCGCCAAGTTTCGTCACAGCACCTGCGACGCGCTGAAGCAGGGCCGCTCCCGCAATGGTGACCGTCGCCCCTTCCAGAAACGCCGAGCCCGATGGCATCAGGACGTCAGCGGGTCGCCCGCCGGAAGCGGCGGCCCTGCGGCCCTCAAGTTGCTCTAACATCGCCGCCGAAGATGCCACCGCGGCCCGCTGGCCAAGAATGTCGACAATAGAGGTGACAACCAAGAACAGCAACGCGAACACCAGTCCAGCGTAAGCAACGGCCGCCAGGATGGGCGACGCTGCGAACGATTTTCTTAAAGCCGCAGCAAGGTTCATGTGCCAGATCCGAAAGACGGCGTGATATGGGCCTCGATGTGGAAACGCTCCCCCGGATCATTCTGCGCGCGCGTGGTGGGCGCGAAAAACGTGGCCCGGGCGAATTGCGGCGACCTCTCCATCAGCCGGACCAAAGACGGCGCATCCTGCGTCATGCCGACGACCTGAACCTTGTCGCCTTCGATCCGCAACTCGGTCACATAGGTGCTGTCGGGCAGTGCCTGCGAGAGGGCTTCAAGCACCATGACGCTGGAAGGCGTCGTCTGCTTGCGTTTCGCCAGCAGGTTCAGAGCCGATCCGCCGCCGGCGTTCGGGTCGAGGCGCAGCGACGCGCGGCGTTGCGAAATCCGGCGCTGCAGTTGTTGCTGCTCGGAATCCAGCGTATTCTCGATGTAAGCCGAGACGATCAGGCAGGCAGCGGCCGCAAGACCGGCGGACAGCAAAGCCACGCGCAGAATGCGCGGTACATCCGCCGCCCCCCCGATCGCGCCCCGCAGCGACTTGTCGAAGATTTTGATCTTCGCAGGCGTGCCCCCGTCGGCGGCAAGTGCCGCGAACGCGGCAACGGATGCGGCTCCGAGACCGGCCGCAAGCTGAACGAGAGGCTGGGTGTCAGCTTTCGACATCGCGGCCAACGTCAGCTCAACGCGCTCATTCGCAATTGTCGACGGCGAACTCCAGCCGAAGACCACGTCATCAGCCGCCCAGGGCGTCAGACGGTCAATCTGCGCACGGATCATGCCATCGAGAAAATCCACCGCCTGCTTCGGAAAGTCGAGCGAACGAAACAGCACCTGGCCGGATGTCAGCAGAACTTCAACACGGCTGCCGCGAAGTGCCGCCTCCCAATCCGCAGGCAAGGAGGGGCTGGGCCGGCCCTGCGAGAGGCGAAACGAAACGTCTGGCAGCGCGGGGCCGTTTCGTGTCGACGCCAGCCTGGCCGTGAACGTGTTGCCAGCGGCCTCGCTGAGCAGAATCTGCCGCCGGCGCGCCAACCGACTGGTCACGGACTCGACGGTCCCGGCAACGGCCGCGATCCATTCATCGAACAGCACCTTGAGTTCAGAGATCATCGCCATCACCCACTCGCCGGTTGCCGCGAACGACGGCCCGCCTCCACGTCATCCCGCCACGACAGCACGCGGTAAGGATCCTTTTCTCCGCCCAGCGCAATCACGACCTCCGACGACATTCGGCGACCATTGTCGAACTGGACCGTCGTCAGGATGCGAAAGGCTGCGCTCTTGGGAACGGTCGCGCTGGCCTGCGCCGGGCCGAGCGCAGTTGCGATCGCAGGCGAGTCTCTCGACAATGCCGGCCGCTGGTTCAGGAAATCTTTCAGCGCTGATGGCGTCATGCCGGGCAATGCGGCGATGATCTCCGGCGGCGCGATCAGGACGTCGACGTTGGATGATCCGTTAAAAACCGTTACGAACGGCAATGCGCGATCGACCAGTACCGGAGGCAGGCCAAGCACAAGACTGAGCTCGTTCACATGGGTGAAGAGCGATTGTCGCGGAGAATAGCCGAGGCCGGCGGCGCCATAAAGCGCCTCTTCGTCATTGGCGCGGTCAGGCTTGGGACGCGTTCGCCACCCAACGATCCGGTCGGCATATTCCTTGGCGGCCTGCTGATCCGCGCCGAGAACCGCGAACAGATTGGCCAGCATCTCCTTGGAAGCGAAGTTGAGATCGATTCGGGCGGCTTCCGAGGAAAAGGTGGCGAGGACGTCCGCGTTGTCTAACCGGAAGTGAAATGACCCCAGCGCGGGACGCGCCTTGTCGCCCGCCACCAGCAATTGATAGGTCGTGAGTTCGAGACTGGCCGACACCAGCGCCTCCGCCTTCAGTCCGCTATCATTGACAGCCAACGCCTGCGCCGAGTTGGACAGATAGATCGAAAAGATCGTTGCCAGTGCCGCCAAGGCCGCGAGGATCCAAAGCACAGCGATGATGACGAAGCCGCGCTCCGAGGCTGTTGCAGCCGCGCGCCGAAGTTCTCGCGTCACTGCGTTCCTCCCTGCGCTGTCGCGGCGCTTCCGGCTTGTGAGTTTTCTTGCGAATTGTTCGGAGCAACCGATTTGCCGTCACAGCCGCCGTCGGATTGCGCGCAATCGGCCTGCGCAGGCGACTGGACATGAACCGGCGCCACCGTCGAAATCGATAGGATTCGTTCGCTCGCCGCGTCACGCACCGTCAGCTTGATGGCCGCCGGCAGTTTGTCGGAATCGTGCCAGCTGCTTTTCCATATCCGGTCCGGGCCTGCATAGGCGAACGACAGCCGAAACGGCGCACGCAACAGCAAGACCGGTTCGCCGAAATGAATTTGTTCCGATAGCGACGATGCCAGCGGCAACGGCCGGAATGGCGCTCTTGAACGGACCGTCACAAGGCCCTGACGATCGGTGGTTTCGCCGACCCGAACCACGTCCAGCCCGGGCCCGGCGTTCGGACCCAGTGCGGTCCGCACGAACGTTACCGACAGCTCGGAGCCTTCGAACAGCGGATAGCGCGCATCGCGATTGGCCGGCACATATTCGGCGGCGGCAAGGTCGGCGCCGATCCGCTGCAGCGCGATCCCGATCAACTCGCTGCGCTGGATGCGCTCCAGACCGCGATTCCAGTTCGGAAGCCATTGCGCGGTAATGCCGGCTAGTGCCGAGAGCACGAGGCCCATCAACGCCATCGCCACCAGGGTTTCGATCAGCGTAAAGCCGCTCTCGCCGGCCCGTTGCCTTGCAAGCGAAGCGCTCATTGCGGCGGCCTGCGCATCAGACGAACGGTCCGAAGATCGGATTCGGCGCCGGAGGGGGATCGGACACGAATTCTGACGAGTGCCGGAATCCAGGCGAAGTCCGCGCCCGGCACATCCCAGCCCTCGCCCAGCGGTCCGACGTCGATCGTCCACTTATAGTCGTCGATCTGTCCCGACAACGCGCCCGGGCCGAGCTCGAGGCGCGGCGGGATGCCGGCGGTCATGACCGTGCGCACAGTCTGCATCAATGTCACGTGCTGCTCCAGCAACCGCACGCCGCGCGCGTTTGTCGACATGACCGATCCAATCGCAACGATGGAGACGGCAACTACCGCCAACGCGATCAGCACTTCGATGATTGTGAAGCCGGCGTCGCGACCGTCAGTTGGTGGCGGAGCTGCGGGAGACAATTTCGATCCTTCCGGTAAGCCAGTTGACGCGAACCTCGTAGCCGGCATCGAGCCGCGTCAGCGCGATGGTCCCGCCGCACGACATTCCGCTGGCAAAAAAACTGATGGTCGACAAAGCCGCGCGCCGGTTGCAGGTTTGCGGCAACAGCGCCTCGAAGCGGACGTCATCGGGGATACGGATCATATCCATTGTCGCACCCGACCGGATCGAGCGCGCTCCGGCGTCGACCAGCGTGGCGACGTCTGTCCCGCGCCGGATCGCCGCGTTGCGGTCCACCTTCAGAAGCGTCGCGGTCTGAAGCGCATAGGCCTGCAGGCGGAAGCGTGACGTATTGCGTGGAATGAACGGCAGCAGCACGCCCGCCATCAAGGCGATGAGCGCGAGCACACACACCATCTCAAGCAAAGTGAAGCCGCGTTCGGCGCCGTCACTCATTTTTCGCACTGGCCATGTTTTCGACGGAAATGTCGGCCGCCAGACCGCTGCCGCCTTCCTGGCCATCCGATCCGTAGGACAGGATATCGTAAGGGCCACGGTCTCCGGGCGAACGATACACATAGGCGTTGTTCCAGGGATCGTTGGGGACGTTGCCGCCCTTGAGATATGGTCCGTTCCAGGCTGCCGTGCCCGGTGTCCGGCGCACCAGCGCCACCAGGCCTTCCGCCGTCGAGGGAAACCGGCCCGCATCGAGATAGAACAGATCGAGCGCGCTGCCGAAGCTCTGCAGCTGGATCTTCGCGGCTTTGACTTTCGATTCGCTGAGATAATTGAGAACGCGCGGACCGATCAGGCCCATGATGAGGCCGATGATGGCGATCACCACCAGCATCTCCACGAGCGTGAAACCCTGCTGGCCCGGATCCTGACGGCGCTTATTGTCCGCGCGCCCAGCGGAAAACCCGCCAACATGTTTCGCCAATCTCATGATGAACCAACCCTTGCTCTATCCGACAAGTTGCGTAACCGACAGAAGCGCTGTCATGACCGATACGATCAGTCCCCCGACGACTGTACTGATGGCGACGATGGCAAGCGGCCCGATGATGCCGACAATACGATCAAGGCTGCGCTGCAATTTCGCCTCATAGAATTCGGCGACCCGGCCCGCCAGCACCGGCAATTGCCCGGTTTCCTCGCCCAGCCGCAGCATGCGGATCGCCATCGGCGGTATGTTGCTGGACGCGAGCAGAGCGTCCGAAAGCTTGCCGCCATGACGGACGCGATCCGCCGCCGTGGTCCAGGTCGCAACGCTTCCGGTGACCGCCATGATGTCGACCAGGATGCGCAAGGTGGCCGTGAGATTGACGCCGCTGCCGAGCAGAACGCCGAGATTGCGGCAAAACAGACTGGTACGGTAAAACTGGAAGACGCCGGCGATGCCGGGAACGCCAGAAACCGCGGTCATGATCGCGCCAGCGCCCGGCCGGCGAAGCAGCCACCAGACACCGGCCACGAACGAAGCGGAGGCAAGCATCACGACGGCCGCGTTCGCCCGAAGAAAGTCCGACAGTTTGATGAAGACGCTGAGCGCGGAGTCTGATTTTGCGCCGAAGTCCAGCAGCACCGTCGAGAACTGCGGCAGCACGAACAGAATGAAAAACAGCATGACGCAAGCTGCGGCGATCAGGACAAAGGCCGGGTACTGCATCGCATCCGTGAGTTTGCGGCGCATCAGCTCGGCCCGCGCCCGCTCCGTTCCCAGCATCTCGAGCACTTGATCGAGTGTGCCCGAGACTTCGCCGACTCGTACAAGCGCGACATACATGGCAGGAAACAAGGCCGGGTGATCCGCAACCGCAGCGGCGAAACTTTCTCCGGTCAGAAGTGCCGCCCGCAATTTACCGACCACCGGACGAAGCCGGCCGACATCCGTGTCGCTCGCGAGCAATTCGAGGGCGTCGTCCAGACGCGCACCCGCCTTCAAAAGCAGCGCCAGATCCCTGGTGAAGGTCGTCACTTCCGCCGGACTCGGCCGGCCGAAAAAACCGAAACCGGCGCCCGATGCGGCAACGGTTGCCTTGTCCTCGATGGTTTCGATCGGCAGCAGCCGAAGATACTCGATACGGTGCGCCACTTCCGCCGCCGTCGGAGCCGATAACGTGCCGTGCACGATCTCTCCGTTCTGCGTCAGGGCCCGGTAGCGGAAATTCGGCACGATCTTCCCTCACCGCGCAATGGTGACGCGGAGTATTTCCGCGGGCGAGGTCAGGCCGGCGCGGCATTTCGCGACGCCGTCATCAAGCATCGTCGTCATTCCGGCGCGGATTGCCGTCTGGTCGATTTTCAATCCATCGGTCTTTTCGCCGATCAATTCGCGAACCTCATTGGTGAGTTCAAGAATCTCGAACACGCCGAGCCGGCCGCGATAGCCTGTACCACCGCAGCGTTCGCAACCGCAGGGCCCCTGAATGGTTTCGCCGCTGCGAAAACCGAGCGCGACCAGCTGAGGATCATCGGCAAAATCGGACTCGGCGAGCGTCTTTGGTGTTTTGCAGCGGTCGCAGAGCTGGCGAACCAGCCGCTGGTCGACCACGGCCCGCAAGGTGGAGCGCAGCAGATATCCCTCGACGCCGAGATCGAGTAGGCGAGGCACCGCGGCGGCCGCCGATTCGGTATGCAGCGTGGTCAGAACGAGGTGACCGGTCAGGGCAGCATGAATCGCGACGTGTGCGGTTTCGGCATCGCGCACCTCGCCGACCATGATGACGTCAGGATCCTGACGCACGAACGACCGCAGCGCCGCTGCGAAGGTCAGCCCGATCGCCGGCTTGATCTGCGCCTGGTTGACGCCCGGTATGTCGTATTCCACGGGATCCTCGACCGTGAGGATTTTTCGACCCGGTTCGTTCAGGATCGACAGGAACGTCGCTAACGTCGTGGTCTTGCCGCTTCCGGTCGGACCGGTGATGACGATCATGCCATGGGGCAGCTTTAGCAATCGTCTGAGCGTGGCATCGTCGGCCGGCGAAAATCCCAGCTTTTCGACGACGAGCAGCCCGCGATCCTTCGGCAGGATGCGGATGACCGCGGTTTCCCCGTGCTGCATCGGCATGATCGCAACACGAATGTCGATATCCGTCCGCCCGGCACGCAGCCGCGCGGCGCCGTCCTGCGGAAGCCTGCGCTCGGCGATGTTGAGGTTGGCGACAATCTTGATGCGCGAAATGACCGCTTGCGGCAGCACGCCGGCCGGCGCCGCCACCGGCCGCAGCAGGCCGTCGACGCGCATGCGGACCACCAGCCCGGTGTGGAAGGGCTCGATGTGAATGTCGCTCGCGCGAAGTTCTACGGCCTTCTCCAGCAGATCATTGACAGCGCGAACCACGGGCGCGCCGCTGGCAAGATCCCGCAAACTTTCAATATCGTCTTCGCGCGGCTGGTGCGGATCGCTGTCCCTCAGCTCGACGTCGTCGCTGCCCAGGCGCTGATCGAGGACAATCTTGAGGTCTTCGACCGACGCCACCTTGACCGCGACATCCGCCCTGAGCACGATTTCAGCCGCGCGCCGTGCCGCCGTATCGTTCGGATCGGCGACCGCCAGCACCGCGCCGCCGTCGGCCGATTGATACGGAAACACCATCATTTCCCGCAGAAAGCGCTGCGTGAATGATGCGCACAATGGTGCGGCAGACAGCATGTCGTGGAGCGTCACCCGGCCAAGATCGAAGAAGCGCGCCGCTTCATCGGCGAAATCGCTGGCCGAGAGGTCCGTGAGCTCCCAAAGTTTGCTTTGCGAACGCTCGGACCCGCCCTGCTCCGCGCGCTCGCCGTTGCCGGCGGTCTTCGTCAAGTGATTGTTTTGACGGAGATGTTCCACGAACTGCAAGGAATCGTCGCCCGTCATCTGTCTTTTCCAGTCGCGCCGTTTTTGCTCAGGCCGATCAATGGAGCACGGCGCATCGGCCCGCCGTCGACCAGTTGTCGGCTGCAGCGTGGTTATTGATCCGAAACATGACAGCTGTACGAAGCGCGCGGGCGTCGGCTTCACAAAAGAATTGGGTGTGGCCGGTTTCGTCGGCTTGCCGTCGCGCGGCAATTATGCCGCACACAGGTGATGAACGGTCGATGATCCGCACCGGTCAACTATAACTGTCATATTCCGCCGCTAAGTATGCCGACCAGCTTGGATCATCCCCGATGATCCTTCCGATGACCCTTGGACCCGAACATAAAGCTGGAACGGCGGAAATATGGTACGCGTCGCCAACCCGGGCTGGTCCCCGCCAGTCGGTCGCAGCATTTCTATTGGCTTTTTGCTGTTGTCCGTTGTCCTGCTGGCGTCCTGCAATTCGGCAACCGTGAATTCCGGCGGCGGCCTCGATATCGACGTCATCGACAAGGTCCGCTCGCTCGACACTTTGCCTCGTTATCCACAGCAAGTGAATGCCGCCGGGGCCAATGCCGGCCAACGCAGCCGGCCGGTGATGTTCGAGGGTACCGAGGTGTCCGACGTCTCCGAGCCGCGTCCGCAGCCGGTCGCAACCGGCAACGGCTTTGAGCTCAATTTCGAAAACACCCCTGTCGCCACCGTCGCCAAAGTGGTGCTGGGCGACATTCTGCAAACGGGTTACACCATTGATCCGAGGGTGCAGGGCACCGTGAGCCTCGTGTCCGTCAGGCCGGTGGCCAAGTCCGACATTGTCTTCGTGCTCGAGAACGCTTTGCGGCTCGGTGGGATCGTGCTCGTTCGCGACGCCTCCGGCTACCGTTTGACACCGCTGGGCGATGCGGTCGGCGGGGGCCGGGTCGATGCGGCGGCCTCCAGCCCCGAACCCGGCTACGGTGTCTCCGTCGTGCCCTTGCAATATGTGTCAGCGCAAACACTGCTGAAGCTGATGGACAGCTTCGCGACCAAAGCCGGAATGGTTCGCGCCGACACGACGCGAAACCTGCTTCTCATTCAAGGCAGCGGCGCGGAACGCCGCACGGCGGTAGATACCGCGCTCAGCTTCGACCTCGACTGGATGCGCGGTCAGTCGGTCGGAATCTTCCCCATCGCCAACAGCGCTCCGGAAGCCGTTATCGCGGAACTGGAAAAGATCGTCGATTCAGGCGAGAACGGTCTCAGCGCGAACCTCATCAAGTTTCAATCGGTTGCTCGCCTCAATGCGATCATGGTGGTGAGCAAGAAGCCGGCGCTGCTGCATACCGCCGCGACCTGGATCAAGCGGCTCGATCATGCCGACACCGCCAGAACCAGCGTTCACGTGTACCGGGTAAAATACGGCGAGGCGCGCCAGATCGCGCGCGTGCTTACCGAGATGTTCACCGGTGGATCGTCCTCAAGCCTACTCGACAACGCCGACAGCCAGATCGCGCCGGGGTCGGGCACCTATGCGACATCCAGCGCTGATCGCCTCTCCCTGGGCAACAACACGTCGTCGTCGTCGTCGAACGGCTTCGGCTCCCGCATGCCATCCGGAACCAATACCGGCGGCACCACCGGCTTCGGCACGCAAACGGCGGCCACCGCGCCGGGCGCAAACACATCGGATGCCGGAACGCTGGACAGCAAAGGCACGAGCTCCGGCGGCCAACCGATGTTGAAAGGCGTGCGGATCACGGCCGATGCCGTCAACAACACCCTTCTGATCTATGCCGATCAGGAGAATTACCGGATCATCGCATCGACACTGCAGCAAGTGGATCAGCCGCAGCTGCAAGTCGCGATCGACGCGACCATCGCCGAGATCACACTTAATGACGAGCTGAGCTACGGCGTCCAGACCTACCTGACCAGCCACAATCTGGGACTAAGGCCAGACCAGGGCTCCCTCCTCAACACCCAGTCGACGTCTGCGCCGGTCGCGGCGGCCGCCGGAACGGTCGCCAACGCCTTCATCAATCGCGCATTCCCCGGATTCAATTTCCTGGTCGGATCGGAGTCGCAGCCGAGCGCCATCCTGGACGCGCTGCACACCGTCACCGGTGTCAAGGTGTTGTCCAACCCATCCCTGGTTGTGATCAACAATCAAGCGGCAACCCTTCAGGTCGGCGATGTCGTGCCAGTCTCCACCGGCAGCGCTACGGTGCTGACGACGAACAACACGGTTGTCAACACGATCGACTATCGCAACACGGGTATCATTCTGCGGGTTTCTCCCCGCATCAACGTCAACGGAAACGTCAGGCTCGACGTCGAACAGGAAATCAGCAACGTTTCGCCAGCTACCGCCGCGAGTTTGACCCCAACCGTCTCGGAACGAAAGGTCCGGAGTTCGATTTCAGTGGCCACCGGCCAGACCGTCCTGCTGGCCGGATTAATCAGCGAACAGCAAAACAAACAACGCAACGGGATTCCCCTGTTCGATCAGATTCCGGGCCTCGGCGACGCCTTCTCTCATCAGGACAAAAAGATGGCCCGTACCGAGTTGATCATCTTCATCCGCCCCCAGATTATCCGCGACAGCATGGATGCTCATGTTGTTGCCGAAGAGCTTCGGTCGAAACTTCGCGGCAGCATCAACGCGAGCGTAGCAAATGAGCCACGGGTCCGCGACCTGCGATGACGCGAGGCCACCGAAGGCACGGTGCAGGCCCTGCCCCGCACATTCGGGGATGGATGCATCAGAAGCGAACTATGGAGGTCGAGTTCAGTGCGGCGGATTGTACTGACAACGTTGCTGGTCATTTCTTCGTTCGGCGCCAACGATCCGCGCCCGGCTCATGCGGACGCACTCAGTCGCGCGACCGCGGCCTATTCCCGCGGCGATTACGTGCGCGCGGTTGGCGCGCTGTCGGCGCCTGCGCTGCGCGGCAACGCACGGGCGCAGGCGCTGCTGGGCTTCATGTATGAAAACGGCTTCGGCGTGCCACAAGCCTATGACGCCGCCGCCGATTTCTATCAGCGAGCGGCCGTGCAAGGCGAGCCTTTTGGGCAGAGCAGGCTCGGCCTGATTTACGACAAGGGCCACGGCGTACCACAAGACGTCGTGCTCGCGTATAAATGGCTCGACCTGGCCGCGGCGCATGCGGCCAAGCGCGAGCGTGACTACTATCTGCGGCTTCGCAATGCGGTGGCGTCGAAAATGTCGTCCGATCAGATCGCCGAAGGCCAGCGGCTTGCTTTGTTCTGGGCGCCGGGGCGCTGGTGACCTGGTCGGAGCCGCTAATTCCGCGTGAACGCGCTGGCATCGCGTTGAACCGCGATCTTGCTCTCTCCTTTGGTTGGATCGTGTTTTCTTCGTAAACCGAAATCTCTTCGGTGAGAGACGCTCAGCGCGAAGCGAGGAAGGCTGCCGCGCCGGAGCCCATCGGGCGAAGGCGGGCTGCGCGGTTCGCGAGCTACGGCTTGGCAAGCCATGCTGCGATCATCAACGGGAAAGACAGCCGCAAGGGCCGACGCGGCTCTCGCTTTCAGCTAAAATATCGAAAACAACCCCATGCAAAGTAGCATGGTGGTCGCTGGCATGGATGCCTTGAGCGAATCCTGCGAAAACATTTTGACACGTCGGGCAAATCAGCGGCACTATTCCATCATCGCCCCCAATCGCATGACATCACGCCGCGCAGGCGTCATGACCGCATCAATCGCCCGCAACAGAGAATTAAGCCGTTCGAAAATCGAACAACCCCAAAACCCGCCGGTTCAGCCGGCGGGTTTTTCTACGCCTGGATTTTAACAGCCCCGATCGACATTGCCGGGTGTGGCGCGGGCGACCACGAGGCAGGACAAGCCAAAATTATCGGTGATGCCGCCATCGGGAGGTTTGAGAAAACGGATCTGGCCAAGATTGCGGTAGCGTGTCAGCGCTTGAGCAAATGCCCGAACCTGCGCGCCACTGCCAACACGCGATCAATCCCATCCGGTCTTGTCGGAATACACCCTTGCGATAAATTCTCGAGTACTATCGGCACAAAGGCAACGGGTACGGCTGCGGAAGCCGCGACCGCCTGAGGAGACGGCGTGATGACCAAACCCGAACTAATTTCCGCCGAAATGGGGACACGGGTTGCCGCGCATGCCCTGCATGTCGGTGACCGGATCAATACGATCGGTTTTGAAGGTGAGGCCCTTTCAGCAGTCCCGCTCGCGATTCGGGTTGGCAAGACCGGCATCGCTGTTCTTTTTCGCTATGGCGTCGCGGTACTGATCGGGCTTTCGCCGGAAGATGAAATCGGCTTTTTGGAAAAGCTGAAGCCCCGGATCGGCGGCAAACTCGCGCGCGTTGAGGAGGAAACCGCCATCATTGCACTCGCCAGCGAGGCCGAGGATCAGGTTCAGGCGGGAGGGCCGATTCAGTTGCGTGATATGTTGCCGGAAAAGCTCCTTGTCATCGCCGATGTCCTCGCCAAGAGCCTCGTGCTTGCCCATGACGAACGCGAAGTTGAAAAAGTGTTCGAGATCATCGAGCCATTTGCGAAAGAGCTGGCAGATCACGGAAGGACCCGAAGAGACCGCAAGGGGGTTTTGCAGCTGATCGGGAATGCCCTGCTGGTCCAGCACAGAGTATCCGGCCGCGTCGCAATCGCCGAAAAGCCCGATGCATTATGGGATCGTCCCGACCTGGAGCGGCTTTACGCCCGGCTTGAAGACGAATACGAACTCAAAGAGCGCGTCGATACGCTCAGCCGAAAGCTCGCCGTAGTGTCGGAAAC
>DASQOU010000070.1:0-17483 GCA_035644295.1 Bradyrhizobium sp. | reverse complement strand
GAAAGTCCGACCCTGCATGAAGTCGAAATAAGTATAGCCACCGCCGGCTTTTCGCCGGCCTGCAAAACGCACGTTGCAGTCCGTCATCAAAGCAACGCGCTCGTCATTCGATGGCCGTTTGGCCTGGACCTGTTCGACGCACTCTTCAAAATCACTGGCAAGCTGAAGCCCCGATTCTCGAAAACCCAGCCACACGACGACGAGCGCAAGCAAAACCCACGCGACATGTATGACAAGACGTCTTTCGACGCCGATGTTAAGCAAACGATGCATGCCGCGCGAATCCCCCCAACCGATTCGTTCACTACGTGCAGCAAATACGGGTTTTTGCGGGCAAGCATGCTCCTTGATGTTGCAACGAAGCCACAAGTGGCTGGTTTATTTGCCGTGGCGAATTCTCGCCATGATTGGGCACAAATTGTCGGAGAGAAATTGATTGGTTCCTACAAAGGGTGCTGGTCATGGACTCGGCAAAAGCTATTGTAGCCTTGGCGTCCGTCGCGGTGGTGGGCTGCTCGATATTTGCATTCAGCTGGGTGGGCCTTGCGCTGCTCGGCTTTTGAGCCTGACCTGAGCTAAACAGCGGCGGCTGGTGTTTTCATGGACCGGCGCCGGCAGGGCGGATTCGAAGCGTGATCTGCCGTTCACCAGTAAATAACGAGGCCAGTTAGGCCGGAGCCCTCATCGGTCCGCGCCTTACGAACCCGTTAAGCCACTCCCGACGGGCTATCCGGCGGTTTGCTGTGGCGGTTGCGGCGCGACGGCGTTTGCCTCGCCCGATGACAGGCTCCGAAGCAGTCCATTTACTTGGTCGCTACGCCCCCCATAATGACGTAAGATTACAACAGCCTGCAAGGCGGACGAGCGCAAGCATAATCCGCCGCAAGATGGCCTCCAGGCCGCATGCAGGTTGAGATAGAACTCAGGGAGGATTTCAATGCAATTTCTAAAAACGGTGCTCGCCGCCGGCATTACAACGGCAATCCTGGCGAGCCCTGTCCTTGCGCAGGGCAAACCCACGGAAATCAAGATCGGCATCACGACCTTCCTGTCGGGACCGGCCTCCGTCTTCGGTGTGCCCGGAAAGGCTGCCGCGGAAATGATCGCGGAGGATATCAACAAGAAGGGTGGGATCGGCGGCGTGCCGGTAAGACTGTCTTTCGTTGACGAAGGTGCCGGTGGCGAGGCGCTGGTTTCGAATTACCGCCGCATGGTGCAGGACGAAAAGGTCGACGCGACGTTTGCCTCGATCTCCTCGGGCAGCTGCAATCAGCTCGTGCCGGTTGCGGAAGACCTGAAGGTGATGAACTTCATGTGGGACTGCGGTGCGGCTTCCATCCTCGAGAGCAAGAAATACCGCTACAATTTCCGCACCCAGGCGAACGGCACGCCGGAGATGCTGGCGGTTCTCGTCTATCTCCTCAAGACAAAGCCGGACTTCAAGACCATCGCGGTGGTCAATCAGGACTACGCCTGGGGTCGCGAAAGCTGGGAAATCTTCTCAACCGCGCTGAAGGCCATGAAACCTGACGTGCAGGTGCTGGCGGAGCTGTTCCCCAAATTTGGCTCCCCCGATTACTCCACCGAGATTTCGCGGCTCCTGGCGTTGCGGCCCGATGTGGTGTTGACCACCAGTTGGGGCGGCGATCTCGACACGCTTGTGCGCCAGGCCGGTCAGCGCGGCCTGCTGCAACAGTCCGCATTCGTGCTCGCCATCGGCGAATCCTCGATTCAGCGGCTGGGCAAGGATCTGCCCGAAGGCTTGATCGTTGGCGCCCGCGGCGATCACTGGTTCCTGCATCCCGAGAAGAAGAACGATCCAGCTTTCAAAGCCTTCAACGAGGCCTTCAAGGCGAAGACCGGGTCCTGGCCGATTTACCCGGTCTATCACATGGCCCAGGCCTTCGCCGCGTTGCAGGCGGCCTACGACAAGGCCATCAAAGGCAATGGCGGCAACTGGCCGACGCACGAGCAGGTCGTGGATGCGGCCGCCGGCAACGCGTTCGCAACGGGCTTCGGCAGGCCCGTCACCCTGCGGGTGGAGGATAACCAGGGCCTGGAAGCCCAGCTTGTCGGCACCACCAAGGCCGTACCCGGCTATGACTTCAAGCTGCTCGACAACATGATGATCTTCGACCCCGAAGTGATCACAACGCCGCCGGGCATGCGGTCGGTCGAATGGCTGAAGACGCTCAAGCCCGATTTCGCCAAGCTCGACGTGCCGACCTTCAAGCAGTGACGCCGTGATCGCCGTCCTCCGGATTTGCTCCGGGGGACGGGTTCTGCCTTGAAGGCTTCCCGATGAACTCCACCCTCGCCACCCTGGCCGTTCTCGACGGGATCAGCTACGCCGCCTTGGTATTCCTGGTTTCGGTCGGGCTCAGCCTGATCTTCGGCGTGTTGCGCGTGGTGAACGTCGCGCATGGCTCCTTCTATGCCTTCGGGGCTTATCTCGCCGCCACGTTCAGCATCGCGGTCGCGCCGCTGTCGCCATGGCTCACCTATCCCGCCCTGGTGGCGGCATCCATCGTAATCGGCGTGGTATGTGGCGGGCTGATCGAGCGCTTTCTGCTGCGGCCGCTGTACGGGCGCGACGATATCCTGCAGCTTCTGATTACCTTTGCGGTTTTCATGGTCATGGACAATCTGCAGCGCCTGATCTGGGGCGTTCAGCCGATTTTCGCCAACGAGCCGTTGAAGCTGTTGCCCAACATCTCCGTGTTCGGCGTCAATTATACGTCCTACCAGGTCTTGCTGCTGCCATGCGTGGCCGTGCTGACACTGACCGGCTTGCGTTACTTTCTCCGTCGCACCCTTGCGGGCGCCGTGATCATGGCGGTCACGGAGGATCGTGAAGCCGCGACCGCCATTGGTATCGACGCCAAGCGGGTTTACTTCGCCACCTTCATCATCGGCGCGAGCTTTGCGGCGCTTGGGGGCGCGCTTGCCTTGCCGACCACCTCGCTCGTGCCGGGCATGGGCGCGGACATGATCGTGCTCTCCTTCGCGGTTGCCGCGACCGCCGGCCTCGGCCAGATCGAAGGCACCGCCGTTACCGCTCTCATGATCGGGCTTGCGCGCGCCTTCGTCATCTACATCCAGCCCGAGTTCGAGGTCCTGGTACCCTATCTGCTGATGGTGCTGGTGCTGCTGGTGCGGCCGTTCGGCCTGTTCGGCGCCCCGCAGTTGAGGAAAATCTGATGGCCGGCCGCCTCGAGCCGATCACACTCAAGCCGATCACGGTGGCCGCGGCCGTCTTCTTCCTGGTCGCAGCCACAGCCCCGCTGTTCATGCCAAGCTGGGCCACGCTGTTCGCGCTGATCCTCGCCAAAAGCATCGTGGTGCTGGGCATCATCCTGCTGCTGCAGGCGGGACAAGTGTCGTTCGGCCACGCGATGTTCTTCGCAACAGGCGCCTACACCGCGGCATTTTGGGGCAAGTTTGTCGGTGGCGGCGACATTCTACTCGACCTCGTGCTCGGCGCCGTATCGTCCACGCTCCTCGGCCTCATCGTGGGCCTGTTTGTAGTGCGCTACCGGGAAATCTTCTTCGGCATGCTCAACCTCGCCTTCTCGATGGTGTTGTGGTCGCTCCTGGAGAAGATGTTCCACTACACCAATGGCGCGGACGGCATTCGCGTGGCGCGCCCGGGTTTGCTGGGGTTGGCTTTCACGCCGGATACTTTTCAATACGTCGTGCTTTATGTGAGCTTGCTGATCGCGGTCGCAGCATTCTTTGGCGTCCAGCGTTATCTCGACAGCCCGCTCGGGCACATGTTGCGGGCCATCAAGTCGAACGAGACGCGGCTTGAGTATCTGGGAACCTCGGCCCGCCGCGTGCTTCTGGTCGGCTACGTGATCTCCGCGTTGCTCGGTGGCATTGGCGGCACGCTGGTGGCGATCATCCAGCAGATCGCAACGCCGGAGTTCGGCTACTGGACCAAGTCGGGTGAGTTTGTGTTCATCGCGATCCTCGGCGGCGGCGCGCATGCGTTCGGTGCGTTTGCGGGGGCCGCCATGTTCGAGGTCGTCCGCTTTTATGCGGCCGCCCAGCTCGCCAACGCATGGCAGCTCATTCTCGGCGTGGTGCTGATCGTCATCATCCTCTACGCGCCGAACGGCCTGATCGGCCTGCGGCAGCGCGACGATCGTGCGAAGCAGGGAGGTCATTGATGGCCAACGTCCTGCTCTCGGCCAAAGGCATCAAGATCCGCTTCGGCGGGGTCATCGCCGCGGATGGCATCGACCTCGACGTCCACGAAGGCGAGAATCTCGCTATCATCGGACCCAACGGCGCCGGCAAGACCACGTTCCTCAATATCTCGACCGGCTATCTCCGGCCGCAGGCCGGCAGCGTGAGCTTTCTTGGCCGCGATATCACCGCGCAGCTGCCGCGTTCGATCACCAGGCTCGGCATCGCCCGCGCCTTTCAGATTCCGCAACTGTTCCTTGATCAGACCGTGATGGAGAACATGCTGATCGCGGCCGCCTCGCTTGTGGGTCACCCATCGGGGTTCAAGGCGCTGTCGGGCCTGCCGCAGCGGGCGGAGATGGAGCGGCTACTCGATCTCGTGGGCGTCAAGCAATTCGCCGAACGCAAGGCGCGAGCGTTGCCGGAAGGGCAGCGTAAGCTCGTCGATATCGCGCTTGCGCTCGCCCTGAAGCCCCGGCTCTTGCTCATGGACGAGCCGACCTCGGGCGTCGCCTCATCCGAGAAATTCGGCATCATGGACATTCTTACCGTAGCGCTCGCGAGGGAGAAGGTGACTTCGGTTTTTGTCGAGCACGATATGGACATGGTAGAGCGCTATGCCAGCCGGGTTGCCGTCTGGAGCATGGGAAAGATTCAAAAGATTGGCACGCCCGCGGAGGTTTTGGCCGACCCGAAAGTCCGCGAGCACGTGATCGGGATATGATGCGATGCTGAGCTTCGAGAACGTCAACGTCGCGATCGCCGGTGCGCCGGTGCTGCGCAACGTCAGCTTCGCTTTGAAGGCCGGTGCGAGCGCGGCGCTGATCGGGCGCAATGGCGCCGGCAAGACCACGACCGTACGTACCATCATGGGTTTCACGGAGGCCAACGGCACGATGCGCTTGGGCGGCGAGGATCTCGGCTCCGTTCCGCCGCATCGCCGGCCATCCCTTGGGATCGGCTACGCGCCTGAAGATCGCCGCCTGTTTTCAGCATTTTCGGTCGAGGAGAACATCCTGCTTCCCGGCCGCGTTGCGAAGCTGAGCGGTGAGGAGACCCGGCGCAGGCTGGATCGCGCCTATACCGTGCTGCCGGAGCTGAAAGAGCTTGCCAGGCGGCCGGCCGGATCGGTCTCAGGCGGCCAGGGCAAGATGGTCGCGCTGGGCCGTGCGCTGATGCTGGGAACGCGCCTTGTCATTCTCGACGAGCCGTTCCAGGGGCTGGCGCCCGCCCTGGCGCAGCGGTATGCCGAGGCGCTGCGGCGGCTTCGTTCGCAAGACAAGACCATCACGTTGCTGATTACGGAGTCGAACCCAAAACTTCTCGACACCTTCGCCGACGTGACGCTGACCATCGAGCGAGGCGAGATCGAAGCCGGTGCAGGCACCTGAGACGGTGATGTTGCGCCGAATCTCTTACCGGAGCCAAAACAACTATGCGATGCAGTGACGATCGTATTCTCACGACCCATACGGGAAGCCTTCCGCGTCCGCCCGGCTTGACGAAACTATATGCCCGGCGCGCACGTGGGGAGGTAGTCGACGCGGGAGAAATCGATGCGGCCGGCCATGCCGCCTTGCAAGCAATCGTTCCAAAACAGGTCGAATCCGGAATCGATATCGGCAATAACGGTGAACAGCAGCGCGAGGGCTTCTTTCTCCATGTCAGACACCGCATGACCGGCTTTGGCGGGACCTGGAAGCGATGGCCGCGCGCCGATGTCGAGCGCTACCCCATCTTCAAGCAGTCGATGGAACAGCAAAATGCCGGCAAGGAAATGGTCAGTAGCTTCGCGCCCCCTAAAGTTATCGGCGAAATCCGCTACACCGGCGCCGCACAAGCGGCGCGCGAAGGCGCCGATTTCCGCAATGTTCTGAATGAGCGCGCGACGGCCGGCCAGAGCGGATTCGTCGAAGCCTTTCTCACCGCGCCATCGCCCGGCATCGTCGTGGCCGCCATCCGCAACGAGTATTACGACACCGAGGATGCCTATCTCGCCGCCGTCGGCCGTGCGTTGCAGGTCGAATATGAAGCGATAACAGCACAAGGTTTTTTGCTCCAGCTTGACTGCCCGGATCTGGCGCTGGAGCACCACATTTCGTTCCAGGATCGTCCGGAGTCCGATTTTCTCAACTTCGTCGAGCGCGTGGTTGCGACCATCAACGAGGCGCTGCGCAACATCCCGCGCGACAAGGTCCGCATGCATGTCTGCTGGGGAAATTATGAGGGGCCGCATGACCGCGACGTGCCGCTGGCGACGATCCTGCCGCTGATCGCACGAATGAACGTAGGCGCGCTGGTGTTGCCGTTCGCCAATCCGCGCCATGCCCATGAAGTGCGATGCCTTGAGGGGCACACGATCGCCGACGACCAGATCGTCGTCGCCGGTGTCATTGATTCCCTGACGAACTTCGTCGAGCATCCCGAAGTGGTGGCCGAGCGGATCGAACGCGTCGTCAAGACCCTTGGCGATCCCAGCCGCGTCATCGCCGGCACGGACTGTGGGTTTGATACCTCCGCCGGCGCCGGTCGCGTCGCGGAGGACGTCGTGTGGGCCAAACTCGCCGCCTTGAGCGAAGGCGCCCGCATTGCGTCAGGCCGGCTGTTCCAGGCGTAAGGACTAGCGCCGGCGACCCGATCGGGGGCGGCCCTCTGGTCGGCTCATTCCACCTTGATTCCGGTCTCGTCGATCACCGCTTGCCATTCGCGCGCTTGCGCGTCGAGCGCTGCGGCAAACTCTTGGGCAGTTCCAAGCCTTGCCTCCACGCCGACGGCCTCCAGGCTGGAGCGGACCTCTGCTGACTGGAGTCCTTCGTTTACGGTGCGGTTGAGCTGTTGGATGATGGCCACGGGAGTGCCTGCCGGAGCGAGCAACCCGAACAAGACCTCTGAGGGAAAGCCCAAAATTCCCACTTCGTTCATGGTCGGGGTCTGTGGCAGCTCCGGCCAGCGCGCCTGGCTGGTTACGGCGAGCGCCTTTAATTTTCCGTCCTTGAAGAGCGACAGCAGGTTCGACTTGTTGTTGACCACCATGTCGATATGCCCGCCCAGCAAATCGGTAACGGCCGGCGCGCCGCCCTTGTAAGGCACGAACAGGATGTCGGTGCCGGTCTTGGTCTTGAAGAACTCGCCGGCAAAGTGAGTGTATATGCCGGGTGAGGCGCCGTACTTCAGCTTTCCGGGATGAGCCTTCGCGTACTGGACAAACTCAGGGAAAGTGTTGGCCGCGAGCTGGGGCGATATCGCGACCGCCAGGGAGTCGACACAGACGATCGCGATCGGGGCAAAGGATTTGATCGGGTCGAAGCCAAGATCCTTATAGATAGCTCCGGTGATGGCGTTGACGTTGGTTCCCCCGAGCAAGAGCGTGTAGCCATCCGGCGCAGCTTTGGCGACAACCTTGGCGCCAATCCTTCCCGCAGCGCCAGCGTGATTTTCGACGACGACGCCCTTGCCAAGTTTGGACGAAATCGATTGCGCAATTAATCGCGCGGCGACATCGGTGGGTCCTCCGGCGGGGAAGGGAACCACGATTTTGATCGTTCTTTCCGGATATCCCTCGGCACGGCTCGCCTGAATAGACATTGCAGCGAGGAGAGCCGTGAGCAGGGCGAGGAGCCGGCCCGCCACGCACATCGGATCGTGGCCCGCCATTCGGGCTCCGGCAAACGCTGGTCTAACAATGTTCCTTACCAGCTCACTCATTCGACCTCGACGATCATCTCGACCTCGACGGCATTGTTAAAGGGAAGTCCCGCCATCCCTACGGCGGAGCGCGCGTGTTTGCCGGTCGCTTCGCCAAACACTTCCACCATCAAATCGGAGAATCCATTGATGACCTTCGGCTGGTCACCAAAACCCTCAGGCGAGTTGACCATGCCGAGGACTTTGACGACGCGCTTGACGCGATCAAGGCTGCCAAGCGCCGCTTGCACCTTCGCCAACATGATCAATCCAACCTGCCGGGCGGTCTGGTAGCCTTCCTCCACCGTCATATCCTTCCCGACCTTGCCCTTGAATTTCCATTGAGCATCGGGGGTGTTTCCGGAAAGGAACAGTAATTTGCCGACTTGCACCGAGTCCACATAGTTGGCCACCGGCCGAGGCACGACCGGCAATATGATATTCTTTTCCTTCAACCGCGCCTCGGCGGTCGTAGCGCCTTGCGCGAGCGCAGACCCGGACATGGCGACTAAAGCCACCAGTCCGCAGACACACACATTCACCAGAGTGTTCATCGTCATCTCCAATCTCCCGCAGGTCGAGCGCGCGGGGCGGAAAGCAGCGTAATCCGCCGATCACTGTCGATAAAGAGGTGGATTACGACGAAGCCTGTCATCGAGCGCGTGTGCGCGCGGCTCGTGGGCTCATGCGGGCTACTGCTGCGATGATCGCCAACATAGGGGCCGGCTTCGGCACGGCCAGAGTCGGCTCATGCGCCCAAACCTAGTGGAGAAGTCCGGCCTCGTTTATCGGTAACTTGTGCGCCGGTGCGCGACTCGGCAAACTCAATTGAATGATCGGGCGGGTTCAAGTGCAGGTTCCAATGGTGGAACTTACATGTTAAAGCCGCGCGGCCGGGGCAAGGGGGCTGAAAGATGTTGTCACGTTGGGGGTGCGTTGCGGCCATGTGCGTTGGCTTGGCTTCGCAAGCGGAGGCCAGCGAGCGCTCCGGGATCGTTCATCGCGCTTCCTGCACCGTTGTTCGGTACTACGTCGCTAAATATTCAGCGTCTGCCGCTGAAATGTGGGCCCGGAGTCACGGGGCCACCGACGCCGAGATCGACGCTGCGCGGCGTTGTCTCAAGAACGCGCCTGCCGAAACCGCGCAGGCTACTCGTTGGACGATCCAGTAAGCGGTCTTTGTGGGGCGGGGTGCTAGGCGATCCATCTCCGTCATTCCGGGATGGTCCGAAGGACCAGACCTCAGATGTGCAATTGCACATCTGGGAATCTCGAGATTCCGGGTTCGATGCTTCGCATCGCCCCGGAATGACAGTGCTGGCTCGCTTCGTCGCGGAGCCTGTCATCGGGTGCGCATTCGCGCGACCCGTTGGCTGCTCGCCATGACAAGAACTTGTCAAAACGCGGTGTAGCCGCCATCGATCACAAAACAATCGGCGGTGTGATAGGAGGACGCCTTGCTCATCAGGTACACGGCGATGCCGCCGAAGTCGGAGGGCTCGCCGAACCGCCGCATCGGAATCCGCGGCATCACGTTGCCGACGAACTTCTCATTGGCCATGATGCCGGCCGTCATGTCGCTTTTGATCCAGCCCGGCAGGATGGCGTTGGAGGTGACGCCCTGGCGCGCCAGTTCGACCGCGAGCGCGCGGACCAGCGCGTTGATGGCGGCCTTGGTCGCGGCGTAATGCTCGTTGCGCGCGGTACCGAACAGTGATGCCAGGCTCGAGGTCGCAACCAGCCGGCCGAAGGCGTCGCCGGCTGCGGCGCGTTCGGTCATGTGACGCGCGGCGGCCTGGAACACATGAAATACGCCGTCAAGATTGGTGGCGAACATGGTCCGCCATTGTTCTTCGGTGCGGTCGATGAAGGCGTGACGCCCGCCGCCGCCAATGCCGGCATTGGCAAAGCAGCCGTCGACCCGGCCGAATTTCTCCAGCGTGGCAGCCATCGCCGATTTGACCGATGCGGGATCGCTGACGTCGCAGATGCGGCTGTCGACCTTGCCGGCGCAGCCGGCCATGGTCACGGCGGCACTTTTGTTCTTGTCGGCGTTGCGGCCCCAGATCGAGACGTTGCATCCGGCCGCCGCGAGCGCTTGCGCGATGCCAAGTCCGATGCCGCCATTACCGCCGGTGATGACGGCGACACGGCCGGTGAGGTCGAAAATGCTCATGAACGTTTCCAGTCTGGTTTGGCGCGCGTTAGCCGCGCATCCGATGGCGGACAGATGTTCCCGTCACAACCATGGACAAGCTCGTCCAGAAAATCAAATATGGGTTCAAGATTGAATCCTTTGTACCGCGAAACGAAATAACTGGGATCACAACCCCACGAGGAAACAGATGCAGTTCAAGCACGCCACGATCGAATTCGATGGACCGGTCGGCATCCTCAAGCTCGACCATCAGGAGGTCATGAACGCGGTCTCGCTCGACATGCTGGGTGGCCTTGGCGAGGCGCTGGATGAGGTCGAGGATAAGAGGGCGGAGGTCCGCTGCCTGGTGATGACAGGCGCCGGACGCGCGTTCTGCACCGGCGCCAACCTTCAAGGCCGCAACAACCAGAAGCCCGGCAAAAGCGGCGCAGGGGCGGCGCTAGAGACCGCGTTTCATCCGTTCCTGCGGCGTCTGCGCAACCTGCATTGTCCGCTGGTGACGTCGGTCAATGGGCCGGCCGCCGGCGCCGGCATGAGTTTTGCGCTGATGGGCGACATGATCCTGTGCGCGCGGTCGGCGTATTTCCTGCAAGCCTTCCGCCGTATTGGCCTCGTGCCCGACTGCGGATCGACCTGGCTGTTGCCGCGGCTGATCGGAAAAGCCCGCGCGATCGAATTGTCGCTGATGGGCGAGAGGCTTCCGGCCGAGAAGGCGCTGGAGTGGGGGCTGGTCAATCGGGTCTACGACGACGCTGTGCTGGCGGACGAGACCATGAAGCTCGCCCATGAACTCGCGAACGGTCCGACGGTAGCGCTATCCTTGATCCGCGAGCTTTATTGGGAAAGCCCGGACAATTCGTTCGAGGACCAGCTAAATCTTGAATTCGTGTCGCAGCGTACAGCCGGTTCGACGGAAGATTTCAAGGAGGGCGTCACGGCCTTCCTCGAAAAGCGTCCAGCAAAATTCAAGGGCAAATGATCGAGGTCGAACTCGGACGCTGCGTCGCCGCCTGGTATCCGGGCGCGATCGGCGTCGCCAATTCCGTCAGACTCTCCGGCGGCGCCAGTCAGGAAACCTGGTCGTTCGATATCGTCCATCCCGATGGAGACATCGGCGCGATTTTGCGCCGCGCGCCGTCGGGTTACGGAGCAGCCCCGGAGCGCGCAGCCGGGCTCGCTGCCGAGGCTGCCCTGATGCAGCGCGCCTATGAGGCCGGCGTGCCGTCGCCGCGGGTGTTGCATGTGCTGCAGCCGCAAGACGAACTCGGCACCGGCTTCATCATGTCGCGGGTCGAGGGCGAAACCATCCCGCGCAAGATTTTGCGGGATGAACGGTTTGCGCAAGCGCGTCCGAAACTCGCGCGCCAGCTTGGCAAGGTTCTGGCCGACATCCACAGGCTGGCGTTGCCGCAACTGCCCGAACTTCGCCGCATGACGGCCGCGAAGGAGATTGCCGAGCTTGAGCGCGACTACCGTAGCTTCAACCGGCCGCGGCCGGTGTTCGAACTGGCCTTGCGCTGGCTGTGCGATCACGATCCCGGCTCGCCCCATGAGACGACGCTGGTGCACGGCGACTTTCGCCACGGCAATCTGATCATCGGCCCCGAGGGGTTGCGCGCGGTGCTGGACTGGGAGCTCGCGCATGTCGGCGATCCCATGGAGGATTTGGGATGGATCTGCGTCAATTCGTGGCGCTTCGGCGAGATCGATAAGCCGGTCGGCGGTCTTGGCACACGCGAGGAGCTGTTCGCCGGTTACGAAAAGGCTGGCCGCCGCGTCGATCCCGCGCGCGTAAAATTCTGGGAAGTGATGGGAACGTTGCGCTGGGGCGTGATGTGCTGCGGCATGATGCAGCGCTTTCGCAATGGCCCCGAGCATTCCATCGAGCGGGCGATGATCGGCCGTCGCTCGTCGGAGACCGAGATCGATTTGTTGCGCCTGTTGGCGCCGCGAGGGGAGTAACATGCAGGACGAACCGGCACCGGAAGAACTGATCAGGGCGGTCGCCGATTTCCTGCGCAACGATATCGCGCCCGTGATCAGCGGCCATGACGCGTTCAAACTACGGGTCTCAATCAACGCGCTCGACCTTGTGACGCGTCAGCTGACCCTGGAGCAGGCCAGCGATTCCGCGGAAAAGGCGCGGCTCGAGGAATTACTGGGTCGCCAAGGCTCGCTCGGCGAACTCAACCGTATGCTCGCCGACCGCATCGCCAAAGGCGAAGTGGATTTGCAAACGCCGGGACTCACCGAGCATTTATGGCAGACCACAATGGACAAGCTCGCGGTCGACCAGCCGAACTATGCATCCTACAAGAGGGAACTAGGACGGAAAGGCAGCTAGCGCCTCTCCATCCGACGCGGTCATTTGGGAATGTGCTGAGCGCAATAACAAGACGACGTCATCAGGGAGAACTGCCTTGGATTTTGCATTGCCGGCCGACCTAGTCGCCTATCTCGCCGAGCTCGATCAATTCATCGCACGCGAGATCACGCCGATCGAAAACGCCGATGACAACATCCGTTTCTTCGATCACCGCCGCGAATGGGCGCGCACCGATTTCGATCATGGCGGACTGCCGCGGCCTGAGTGGGAAGCGCTGCTGCGCCGCGTGAAAAATCTCGCCGACGATGCGGGACATCTCCGCTTCGCGATACCGAAACGCTATGGCGGCAAGGATGGCTCCAACCTCTGGATGGCGGTGATCCGTGAGCATTTTGCTTCCCGAGGACTCGGCCTGCACAATGATCTGCAGAACGAGCATTCGATCGTCGGCAATCTTCCCTTGGTCACCATGCTCGACCGTTATGGCCGAGACGACCAGAAAGCGATGATCGAAGGCTCGATCACGGGAAAATATCGCATCACCTTTGGCCTCACCGAACCCGAGCACGGCTCGGATGCGACCCATATGGAAACCCGCGCCGTGCCGGCGACCCGTGGTGGCGTTTCGGGATGGGTGATCAATGGCGAGAAGATGTGGACCACCGGCATGCATGTCGCGACGCATTGCGCGCTGTTCGCCCGCACCACCGGCAATGACGGCGATGCGCGCGGCATCACCTGCTTCCTGGTGCCGGCGAAGAGCAAAGGCGTGAAGATCGAAGAATACATGTGGACCTTCAACATGCCGACCGATCACCCGCGCGTCAGTTTCACCGATGTGTTCGTGCCCGACGACGCGCTGTTCGGCGAGGTCGGCCGCGGATTGTCGCTGGCGCAATGCTTTGTGCATGAGAACCGGATCCGGCAGGCCGCAAGTTCGCTGGGCGCTGCGGTGTATTGCATCGAGGAAAGCGTGAAATATGCGCGCGAGCGCAAACCGTTCGGCCGTGCGCTTGCCGAGAATCAGGCGATCCAGTGGCCGCTGGTTGAGCTTGCGACGCAGGCGGAAATGTTGCGGCTACTGATCCGAAAGACTGCCTGGGAGATGGACAAACTCACGCAGGCGCAGGTCGAGCATACGCTCTCCGACAAGGTTTCAATGTGCAATTACTGGGCGAACCGGTTGTGCTGCGAGGCCGCCGATCGTGCCATGCAGGTGCACGGTGGCATGGGCTACTCGCGCCACAAACCGTTCGAACACATCTACCGCCATCACCGCCGCTACCGCATCACCGAAGGCAGCGAGGAAATCCAGAAGCGCAAGGTCGCAGGCTTCCTGTTCGGGTATATGGGGGCGGGGAAACATTGAGAGGCGACCGTCATTGCGAGCCAACGGGTCGCGCGGACGCGCGCCCGATGACAGGTTCCGCGAAGCAATCCACCTTGTTCTAAAGAAGAACGGATTGCTTCGTCGCTCGCGCTCCTCGCAATGACGGATAGCCCCCTCAGTTCACCTAGCGATCCTTGCCGAGGCCGCTGGTCCATATGCGGGCTAGTGTGGTGGTTCAGAAGATCTCTTCATTTACGCTGCTAGTCCGTCAAGAGAACTTCTGAACCAAAACCACACTAGAATCATGAGTTTCAAGTGTCCTTTCGAATCCGAAGTTCGCTTAGGAGGGTGCCGCAATGTGTGGCGAACTTCGGATTCGGGACACTAGCGGCCGATGCGATGCCATAGGCCTATCGTCGATCGCGATCGTCGCGGTCGTCGTGATCATGGCGCTCGGTCGACTCAAACCGTTCGAAATGCGGTCGGATATAGGTCGGAAGTGTCACGCGATAGACCAGAACCAAAGTATCGACATTGGCCCCCGATGGATCCTTGAACGATTGACCTGCCAGATGACCGTCTTGCGTGATGAAGTCGTTATCGCTTCCAACGAACAGGAAGTAGTCGTTCGGCGCCTCGCGATCGAACACCGGCACCACGGCCATGCTCTCCCACTTCTCGTAGAGGTCATTGGTGTCGCTGGGAAGACCGTTGTGCAAGCCGAAACGGTTCAGCTGGGCGTTATCGTTGATGTCGAGAAATTTCTGGTAAGTAGCAGGAGTGATGGCGCTGTTGAGAACGCCAAGCGGGGCGACCGGCGTGCCGACGTTGTCAAAGGCGGTGCCGGCAATGTTGGTGGCGCCAGAAATATCGATCAGATCGATGCTGCGGTAGACCGAACCCGGGTTTGCGACGGCGAATCCTCCAGTGCTGTCGCGGGAAAGCACCAGGAATTGATGATCGTTGAGCGCGAGCAATTCGCTTTGCGCGGCGGTCAACAAGGTCGGCTTGGTCGTGGTCTGGTCCTGGTACAGCGGCAGTTGAACGACATATTCAGCCACCAATTTGGGGTCGCCATGGCGGAGATCGTAGGCGAGAAGCCGCGTGTTACGGCGGGTCAGCTTGATCGTTGCCGCGCTGGTCGCGTCGAGGTCCTGTATGAGCGCGCTCTGCAGAAACACGAAGAGTGTCTTGCGGTCGGGGCTCATCCCCAGACCCTCGAAGCCTTGATTGTTCTGACGGCCGGATACTGGGTTTCCGGTGTTGAAGGTTTTGCCGATCGGCGGGCTGTTGGCAGAGAAGTTCTCCACCACTTTTCCGGACGCGTCCCGGCGCATCGGGATGAAAGCGTCGGGGGGCCTGATCACATGTAACAGTTCGCCGTTACGGTCGTAGTGGTAGACGTAAGGGCCATATTCCTCGCTCACCCATACAGTGCCATCGCCGACATGCACCACCGCCTCGTCATCGAGGGTGATGTGGCCGTTCGAAGATGCGATCGGCAGGTCCGGGAAGGCCAGGTTTGCCGGCTGGACCGAATCTGGATCGAGACCGGTGGTCTGAACGCCGCCCGGCAAGTGGAACAGGGTCGAACCCTTGTATTGCATCTGCAATTGGTTCTGGCTGGTAGTGCTGCCGGAATAAAGCGGGTTGAGCGTGACGTCAAAGCGATGCAGCCGGCCGCGGAAATCAGTTGTGCCCTGGGTGTTCCAGCCTCGATCCGGCAGCATAAAGAGCGTGCCGCCAAAGCTTCCATCGCGGTTCTTGTGCCAGCTGTCGAGGTCCATCGCCATGCCCGACCCGTAGCCGCCCAAGGTCTCGCCAAATTGGTCTGTGGCGTTGGAGGGGACACGGGCGACGCCAACGAGTCCCTTGTTCACGTAGGTCTGTCCCTGAAAAACGACCGACTGCGCCGACGCCATTCCGCCCGTCAAAAGCAGGATTGCCGCTGCGCTTGCGGCTTTCCAAGCGCCAGGTCGGCGCGCAGCCGCGATATAAGACCGATTTGAGATCATTGATGTCTCCAATTTCTTTTGAATTACAGGGTGGATCTTCCCACGGGCGCGACACAATTTTTTTGCGTGGTAGCCGGGGCGAGGAGTTTATGGCGGTAGGTAAATCGCATCTTTATTGCAGTCCGATGACGGACCGAATTTCCGGCATTGATATCAACAACGGGGTCTTAGCAGAGCAAGCGAGCTGGTACGCAGCGTGCGCGTTGACGCATACGAAGTTCGCGACTTGTGCGGAGCGGACGACTCGCGATCGCCCCTCAGTTCACCTGGCGGTCCTTGCCGGCCCAGTAGGGATCACGCAAATGGCGGCGCAGGATCTTGCCCGAGGCGTTGCGCGGCAGGGCGTCGATGAAATCGACCGTCTTCGGCGTCTTGAAGCCGGCGATGCGCTCGCGGGTGAAATTGATGATATCGGAAGCGGTGGCCTGCTTGCCTTGCTTCATCACCACGATCGCCTTGACCGCTTCGCCCCAGGTCTCGTCGGGCACGCCGACCACGGCGGCTTCGGCGACATCCGGATGATCGCAGATCGCGCTTTCGACTTCGGCCGGGTAGATGTTCTCGCCGCCCGAGATGATCATGTCCTTGATGCGGTCGTGGATATAGAGATAGCCGTCACTGTCCATGTAGCCGGCGTCGCCGGTGCGCAGCCAGCCCTCGTGGTCGAGCGTTCTGGCGGTGGCCTCCGGCAGATTCCAGTAGCCGACCATGTTGGAGCCGGAGCGGGTGGCGATCTCGCCGACTTCGCCCGGCGGCAACCGGTTGCCATTGGCATCGAGGATCGCAAGTTCAACGCCAGGCAATGCCTTGCCGGCCGAACGCATCCGCTCCAATCCCTCGACATGGTCTTCCGGCGCAAGCGCCACGATGGTGCCGGTAGTTTCGGTCATGCCATACAACTGCACGAAGCCGCAGCCGAACACCTCGATGCATTCCTTCAGGAGCGCTGCGGGGATCGGCGAGGCGCCATAGAGCATGTATTTCAGCCGCGAGAAATCCACTTGCCGCGCGCGGGGCTGCCGCACCACGAACTGCATTGCGGCCGGGACCATGAACAGCTTTGTGATTCCGGAGTGCTCGATGAAGTCCAGCACCTTGGTGGGATCGAATTCCCGGGCGATCACGCCCTTGGCGCCTTGATAGAGGCCGAGCACCCCCCAGCCGGAGCCGCCGATATGGAAGATGGGCATTGCCACCAGCGAAATGTCGTCCTCGGTCCATTTATTCCAGTCGGGCTTTTCGCCCTGGCCGGTCTCCACCAGATTGAGCAGATTGGCATGCGACAGCATCGCGCCCTTTGGTTTTCCTGTGGTGCCGGAAGTATAAAGCTGGATCGCGACATCCCCGCGGCCGATCTCGACCTCGGGATCGTCCGCGCTCTGGGCGTCGCGCCAGGCGATGTAGTCCTGCCATTCCGGCGCGCCGCCCTCGGTTGTGATGATGACGCGCAGTTCAGGCAATTGCGGTTTGATGTTGCGAACCTGCGCTACGCATTCCGGCCCGACGAACAGCACGGGGGCCTTGCAGTCCGCCACGATGAAGGCGATCTCGGGCCCGGCCAGCCGCCAGTTCACCGGTGCCATCACCACATTGGCTTTCATCGCCCCGAACAGCAATTCGAAATAGATATCGCTGTTCTTGCCGAGATAGGCGATGCGATCGCGTTGCTTGACGCCGAGCGCTTTCAGCCCGTTGGCGACACGGTTGGTGAGTTGATCGAATTCGGTGAAGCTGGTCGTTCGCCCCTCGAATTCATAAGCGATGGCCTTGCCGCGGGTC
>DASQOU010000069.1:0-10327 GCA_035644295.1 Bradyrhizobium sp. | reverse complement strand
CTCCACGCCGCAGGATCTCTCCCTGATCGACGCGCGGCGGGGACTTGCGATGTTCAAGAAGGTCAATGTCCCGGTGCTCGGCATCGTCGAGAATATGAGCTATTTCGAGTGTCCGCATTGCGGTACCCAATCGGATATCTTTGGTCACGGCGGGGCGCGCCATGAGGCCGAGCGCCTTGGCGTACCGTTTTTGGGCGAAATTCCGCTGCACATGTCGATCCGGACCACCTCGGATTCGGGGACACCCGTCGTCGAGAGTGAGCCGAACGGGTCACATGCGGCGATCTACCGGGCGATCGGCGCCAAGGTCCGCGATCAGCTCCAAGGCGCCATCGCCGCAGCTTGAGCCGGCCGGCGCCGCCTATGCGACTTTCGTTTAATCGAGGCAGGCGATTCTCGTTTAATCGTAGCTGTCATGCCTTTGTCGCGTATTCGCAGGCTCAACTTCCGTGTTAAAGCCCCCGCCAGAGCGCCTTCGGTTGCACGGAAATCACTTCGCCGAAAGAAAAGCTCCGGTGAATATGGGAAACGCCCCGACAAGGAGATGCCTTAATGAAGCGTCGTGATTTTTTGAAGGTTTCAACAGCGGGTGCCGCGGTGGCAGCTGTGGCCTCGCCAGCGATTGCGCAATCCTCCCCCGAGATCAAGTGGCGGCTGACCTCCAGTTTCCCGAAGTCGCTCGACACGATCTACGGCGGCGCCGCCGAGTTGTCGAAATATGTCGCCGAAATGACCGACAACAAGTTTCAGATCCAGGTTTTTGCCGCCGGTGAAATCGTTCCGGGTCTGCAGGCGCTCGATGCGACCAGTAACGGCACCATCGAAATGTGCCACACCGTTTCGTATTATTATGTCGGCAAGGATCCGACATTTGCGATCTATGCCTCGGTGCCATTTGGCCTCAATGCGCGCCAGCAGAATTCCTGGTGGTACCAGGGCGGCGGGATGGAGCTCGGCAACGAGTTCTTCAAGAAATTCGGCGTGATCGGCTTCCCCTGCGGCAACACCGGTACCCAAATGGGCGGCTGGTTCCGCAAGGAGATCAAGAGCGTTGCCGACCTCTCCGGACTGAAATTCCGCATCGGAGGCATTGCCGGGCAGGTGCTGCAGAAAGTCGGCGTCGTGCCGCAGCAACTCGCCGGCGGCGACATCTATCCAGCGCTCGAGAAGGGCACCATCGATGCGGCCGAATGGGTCGGGCCGTATGACGACGAAAAGCTCGGTTTCCAGAAGGTCGCCAAATATTACTATTATCCTGGCTTCTGGGAGGGCGGTCCGATGGTGCACGCCTTCTGCAATCTCGAGAAGTGGAATTCACTGCCCAAGAATTATCAGGCCATCGTCACCAGCGGAATGGCGAACGCCAACAGCTGGATGGCTGCCCGCTATGACATGCAGAATCCGTCGGCGTTGAAGCGCCTGGTCGCCGGCGGGACGCAGCTTCGTCCCTTCACCAACGAAGTTCTGGAAGCCTGCCTGAAGGCGACCAACGAATTGTGGGCTGAAATCTCCGCGAAGAATGCCGACTTCAAGAAGTCGATCGATGCGATGCAGGCCTATCGCTCCGACCAGTATCTGTGGTGGCAGGTTGCCGAATATACGTTCGACAGCTTCATGATCCGCTCGCGCACCCGCGGCTAGAGCGAGATCGGTTCTGATTGAATCAGAACCGACGCTCTAATTTCTTGTTTTGACGCGTTTTCTTCACGCGAACCGGTATCCACTTCGCTCGAAAACGCCCTGGCTGCCTCTTAATTGGTCGCTCGAAAACCCGGCCTCGGCGGAGGCCGGGTTTTTTTGCATTGCGGCATTTCAGTTCGACGTGGAAATCCCAAACCGGATGTTCCATGGTGCGCCAAAGCCTCGATACGAAGGCTGACAGACGAGGATCACATCATCAATGGAAGGGATTTCTATGAAGCGTCGAGACTTTATCAAGGTCACCGGAATAGGCGTTGCGGGGGCAGCGACCATTGCCGCGCCGGCCATCGCGCAGTCGATGCCGGAGATCAAGTGGCGCATGACGACGAGCTGGCCTAAATCGCTCGACACGCTGCATGGCGGGGCCGAGATCATGGCCAAGGTTGTTGGGGAAGCCACCGACAACAAGTTTCAGATCCAGACCTTCGCGGCCGGTGAAATCGTTCCCGGCCTGCAGGTGCTTGACGCCGTGCAGAACAGCACCGTCGAGATGGGACACACCGCGTCCTACTATTATTTCGGCAAGGATCCGACTTTCACCTTTGGCTCGTCGATACCGTTCGGACCCAATTCGCGCCTCAACCAGGCCTGGTACACGACCGGGGGTGGCAAGGAAATCCTCAACGAATTCTTCAAGGGCTACAACGTCACGTCGCTGCTCGCGGGCAACACCGGGTGTCAGATGGGCGGCTGGTTCCGCAAGGAGATCACTACCGTCGACGATCTCAAGGGCTTGAAATTCCGCATCGGTGGCTTCGCCGGGCGCGTCCTGCAGAAGCTCGGCTGCGTGCCACAGCAGCTCGCCGGCGGCGACATCTATCCCGCGCTGGAAAAAGGCACCATCGACGCGGCGGAATGGGTGGGGCCTTACGATGACGAGAAGCTCGGCTTCTACAAGGTCGCGCCGCACTATTACTATCCCGGTTGGTGGGAGGGCGGTCCCATGCTTCTGTCCATTGTCAACCTCGACAAGTGGAATGCGTTGCCGAAACATTATCAAAGTCTGCTCGATCAGGCGGGCCACTATGCCAACAACTGGATGATGGCGAAATACGACGCGCAAAATCCGATGGCGCTGCGCAAGCTCTTGGCGAGTGGCACCAAGCTGCACGCCTTCCCGGCACCGGTCATGGAGGCTTCCTTCAAGGCCGCGAAGGAATTGCACAGCGAGGTCTCGGCGACCAACGCAAATTTCAAGAAGGCCTACGATTCGCTGACTGCCTTTACAAACAACGGCTACCAGTGGTTCCAGGTCGCCGAAGTCGGCTACGACAACTTCATGGCGCGGCATTCGCAGAGCTAAACTAGCTCCCACGACCATCCGGACAAGCAAAAACCCCGAAGCGCGAGCCTCGGGGTTTTTCGTTTGCACAAGGCTAATCGCTATTGTTTTGGCGGAGGCCCGAAATCGAGCGGCGGCAGCTCCATTTGCGGCACGTCGATCTTGATCTGGTTCAGATCGACGTTGAGCGGTTTGTCGAGCAGGGCGGTCACCGTGATCGGGAAAGCGATCACAAGGACGACCATGATCATCTGCAATCCCACCCAGGGCAGGGCGCCCCAATAGATGTCGGAACTCTTGACCTCTTTCGGCGCGACGCCACGCAGATAGAACAGCGCAAAGCCGAACGGCGGATGCATGAACGACGTTTGCATGTTCACGCACAGCATGACGCCGAACCAGATCAGCGCGGCATCCGGGCCCACCACGGGGGTGAGGATCTTCTGCGCGATCGGTGCGATCATCGGCAAAATGATGAATGCGATCTCGAAGAAATCCAGGAAGAACGCCACGAAAAAGATGAACAGGTTGATGAAGATCAGGAATCCCCAGACGCCGCCGGGTAGCGAGGTCAAGAGGTGCTCCAGCCAGACGCCGCCGGAGACGCCGAGGAACACCACCGAGAAGCAGGTCGAGCCGATCAGAATGAAGACCACCATGGTGGTGATGCGCATGGTCGTCTCATAACCTTGCTTGATCAGGTCCCGCAGTTCGGGAATCCGCACGGCCTCAAGGCAGATCCACACCACCGCAAGATAGGTGACGGCAAAGGCGATCTTGAAGATAAGCCCTTCGGTTGCGAAGATTCCGACCATGGTGCCGACGCCGGCGGCGATCACGCCTATGATAAGGACCTTCCGGCCGGTCGTACTGAAATCCTTGCTGTGGATGGCCGCCAGCACAATCGCGCCAACCGCGCCCATGGCGCCGGCCTCGGTCGGCGTAGCAAGACCCATCATCATGGTGCCCAGCACGACGAAGATGAGGACGGCGGAGGGAATGATGCCGAGCAGACATTTGCGCCAGAGCGGCCATCCCGTCAGCGTCAACGCCGTCTTCGGCACCGGTGGCACGTGATCCGGCTTGAAGAGGCCGAGCAGAAAGGTGTAGCCGGCAAACAGCGCGATCTGGAAAACCGACGGGCCCCAGGCGCCCAGATACATGTCGCCGACCGACTTGCCGAGCTGGTCGGCGAGCACGATCAGCACCAGCGACGGCGGCACCAGCTGGGTGATGGTGCCGGACGCCGCCAGCACGCCGGTGATGTAGCGCATATTGTAGCCGTAGCGGATCATCACCGGCATCGAGATCAGCGCCATGGCAATGACCTGAGCCGCCACGGTTCCGGTGATGGCGCCGAGAATGAAGCCGACGATGATGACGGAATAGCCTAGGCCGCCGCGGATGGGTCCAAACAGCTGTCCCATCGAATCGAGCATGTCTTCGGCAAGCCCGCACCGCTCGAGGATCGCACCCATGAAGGTGAAAAAGGGGATCGCGAGCAGGAGTTCGTTCGAAAGCACGCTGCCGAATACCCGGCCCGGGATGGCCTGGAGGAAATTCATGTCGAAAAAGCCGAGATTAATCGCGAGGAAGCCGAACGAAAGCCCGACCGCGGCAAGCGTGAAGGCCACTGGAAAGCCGATCAGCATGGCGAGAACCAGGCCGCCGAACATCAGTGGCGGCATCGTTTCCAGCGTAATCATTGCGTCGGCCTCTCGTATTTCGCATCGATCGTCAGCTGGCCTTGAAGCGCGGCGATGCGTTTGATGACCTCTGAGACGCCTTGCAATGCAAGCATGACGAAGCCGAATGGAATCACGAACTTGATCGGCCAGCGGATCAGGCCGCCGGCGTTGCCCGACATCTCGCCAACGGCATACGCCTGCAGGGCGAAAGGCCACGACAAATAGGCCAGTAGCAGACAGGCCGGGATCAGGAAGAAGAGGGTCCCGATCAGATCGAGCCGGAGCTGCCCACGTTCGGTCAGGAACAGATAGAAGATTTCGACCCGGACGTGCTCGTTGCGCTTGAACGTGTATGACGCGCCGAACATGACCAGAATGGCGAACATGTACCACTGCAGTTCAAGCCAGCCGTTCGAGCTGTAGCCGAAGGCGTAGCGGATCATGGCGTTGGCGGCGCTGACAATGCAGGCGGCCAGAACCAGGAAATTGCAGATGTAACCAACCTTTTCATTGATCAGGTCGATCGCGGCGCTGAGCGCCAACAATGGACGCATGGTGTTCTCCCGAGCGGACGCCATCAAGGCATGCCCGTTGTTTCAAGGGGCAGCACCTCGATTCCGCGCGCGGGGCTACGGCTCATTTCCAGGAGCGATCGCAACGTAGTCCTCCCCCAATTACGCTTTGCCGTCTTGACCTGCGCCGATCCGGCGCCGTGGCTTATCCAGCCGTGCGGGCATAAAAGCAAGCGCACCATTCCAGCGCACCGTGGCGACGTCAATTGGAAAATGGGCGAATTGTCGCGAGATCAAACGGTTGCAAGGCGAGTCAGCCGACCCCGGCTTTCAACCACCGGTAACGCTCATATGCCGGCTGACGCTGGGGCGGTTGTGCCTGCGATCGATGATGAAGTCGTGGCCCTTCGGCTTCAGGCCAATGGCGCGGTCGATCGCCGCACTCAACTGCTCATTGTCGGCGGAGGCCCGCAGCGGTCTGCGCAAATCGGAGGCATCCTCGTGGCCGAGGCAAGTGTGCAGCGTGCCGGTGCAGGTGATCCGCACGCGATTGCAGGACTCGCAGAAATTATGCGTCATCGGCGTGATGAAGCCGAGCTTGCCGCCGGTCTCGTCGACCCGGACATAGCGCGCAGGCCCGCCGGTGTCCTCATCGAGGTCGGTCAGTGTGTATTGCTTGGCAAGGCGCGCGCGGAGCAGGGACAAAGGCACATATTGATCGATGCGTCCTTCGCCGATGTCGCCCATCGGCATCACCTCGATCAGGGTCAGCGCCATGCCCTTGCCGTGCGCCCATTCCATCAGTGAGGGAATCTCCTCCTCGTTCAAACCCTTCAGCGCTACCGCATTGATCTTCACGGCAAGACCCGCCGAGCGCGCGGCCTCGATGCCGGCCAGAACCTTGTCGAGATCGCCCCAGCGGGTGATCGCGCGGAATTTTGCCGCCTCTAGCGTATCCAGCGACACGTTGATGCGGCGGACGCCACAGTCCCGTAGTTCGTTGGCAAAGCGCGCGAGCTGCGACCCATTGGTCGTCAACGTCAGTTCATTGAGCGCGCCGGATTTGAGGTGCCGCGACAGCGATCGCACCAGCGACATCACATTGCGCCGCACCAGCGGCTCGCCGCCGGTCAACCGCAACTTTCGCACGCCCTTGGCGATGAATGCCGAACACAGACGATCGAGTTCCTCGAGCGTCAGCAAATCGGCCTTGGGCAAGAAGGTCATGTCCTCGGACATGCAGTAAAAGCAGCGCAGATCGCAGCGATCCGTGACCGACACCCGCAAATAGCTGATTGTCCGACCAAATGGGTCGGTCATTGGACGCGACAGCGACGGAAGCGTAGAGACAGGTACGGTCATTTCGGGTGTGCCTTCGGCAGCCGCCATATCAACAGCAAACAGGGCGCCAACTCAATCTATGCACGTTGCAACCTCCATACAATCCGCCGTTTGCGTGGTGCGGTGCAAGCGATTAGTGCGTGAACCGGACCTGGACGCCGGTTAAAATCGTTTTCCCTTGTCCGGAGATCGCGCTCAGACAACTACCGGGTGGGTGAGGCCGGCGGCGGCGCCTGCCCTGGGTCAGGGAACGGCGATCCTGCGGCGCCGGAGGCTGCGGCCGGTAGTTGTGGCCTTTTCGGCCGCATCGGCTTGCGGGCTGGTTTCGGCGGCGGGCCAATAGGCTGAAGTTCCGCGACCACCGGACTGGGTTCGATCTTTATCGTCGAAGACGCCAACAGGCTTCCGGGGCTGCCGCTGACCTGCACCGGGACCGTGACCGGCTGGAACTTGTTCAGGGTGAAACTGACCGTGAAGCTGCTCTCGGGAGCAGGCACGCTAACAGCGCAGGGCGTCTTGCAGCCCGGCCCAAGCGAAGTGCGCGCTTCGGCGCCCGGTGGCGTCGATTCAAGCTGAATCTGCATCGTTGGCGGGGTCGACTTGAAATAGTCCATCGAAAACGACGAGCAACCGGCCAGACTTAGTCCCGTTGCGGCAATCGCGATGACACGGCGCATGATCGACCCGTCACTTCAGACCACGATCCGATCGGGCTTGGTCGGATTTGATCTCATTTCTTTGTGTGAGCATGATCTCCGGGCACGCTTCGCGTTTGTCCCGAAAGAAAACCGGTCCCACTTTTCCGGATCATGCAACTCGCGCGGCCAACGGCCACGTTCCCCGCCTCGACCATAAAAGCCTCAGGACAGCCGTGCAACCACGCGGACCTCGAGCGTTAATAGATGGTTAATGCTCGTGTGATCTATAAATAACTCAAATAAGTCAATATCTTAAATGGATATTTTCTTCTGGGCCATGAGGCTTTCCACGGCGGCTGGCAGCTCGGTCATGTGATGGACCACCCGGTCGGGTTTAAGTTCGGCGATTGGTACCTCGGTATATCCGAACGCAACGCCAATGACCGGAATGCCGGCGCGGCGGGCCACGCCGATATCGGGACCCGCGTCGCCCACCATGATCGCTGAGGAGATGTGCCCACCGGCACGCGCCACCGTCTGTTGCAATATGCCTGGATCCGGCTTCGAGATGCCGAAGGTATCGGCGCCGCAAATGGCGGAAAACCGCGCGCTCAATCCCAGCTGATCCAGTAGAAGTTTGGATAGCCACTCCAGCTTGTTGGTGCACACCGCAAAGCGGTATCCGCGCCCCTCCAGATCGTCGAGCGCGCCTTCGAGGCCTTCGAACGGCCGCGAAAGGTCGGCGATATGGTCGGCATAGAAGGCGACGAAGTCGCCGGTGAGGCGGGTGATGTCGGCAACGCTTGCGGCACGGCCGTCCAATTCCAGGCCGCGCTCGATCAGCTTGCGGGCGCCGGCGCCGATCATATTGCGCGCGGAAAGAAGCGGGACGGGGGGAAGGCCCTCACGTTCGAGAACAAAATTCAACGCGTTGATCAGATCGGGCGCCGTATCGACGAGCGTGCCATCAAGATCAAATACGACGGTGCGGGCAGGAATCATCCAGAAATCGCTATCGGTCCGCGTCCGATCATGCAAGGAGGGATGCTGGCCATCCGCCATAGGTTATGGGGACAATCATGCGGGAGCTCGCGGGCAAGACAGCATTCGTGACAGGCGGGGCCAGTGGTATCGGGCTCGCGCTTGGCCGCGCCTTCGCGCAAGCCGGCATGAAAGTAATGCTCGCCGATATCGAAGCGGACGCGTTGGCCGCCGCCGTCAAAGGCCTGGAGAATGTGAGGCCCGGTGTGCGCGGCGTGATCTGTGACGTCGCCGATCCCTCGAGCGTCGAGCGCGCGGCAAAGGCGTCTTACGAGGCCTTCGGAAACGTCCACGTGGTTTGCAACAATGCCGGCGTCGCCGCCAGCGGTGGCATCGACAACATCTCGCTCGATAATTGGCGCTGGGTGCTGGACGTCAATCTGATGGGCGTGCTCCACGGCATCAGGAGCTTCCTTCCGCATATCCGCGGCCACGGGGAAGGCGGCCACTTCGTCAATACCGCATCGATGGCGGGGATGGAGAGTGGGCTCGGGTTTAGTCCCTACGGGGCAAGCAAGTTTGCGGTGGTAGGCATGTCGGAGGGGCTCGCAGCGCAGCTCAGGCCGCTCGGAATCGGGGTCAGCGTGCTTTGCCCGAGCTTCGTGCGCACCCGCATCGGCGAGAGCGGGCGCAACCGCCCGCAGCGCTTCGGTCCGACGCCAAGTCTTGATCCGAACGGCCCGGCGGCCGCGGTCGTCGCCGAGATCGCCTCGCGTCTGCAGGCTGGTTTAGACCCGGCTGCCGTCGCCGAGCGCGTCCTCGACGCCATCAGGAACGACGAACTTTACGTGTTCACGCATCCGAATATGCGTGGACAGGTAGACGAGCGGTTTACAGCCATCCAGGCGGCGATGGACAAGGTGGTCTCCTAACCCAAAGTCCTCCGCATTGGGGTCCTGATAGCGCTGTTCCTTCCCGTAAAACGACGCTAGATATGCCCCGCCGCATGTCGCCGATCGCGCGATCAAGCGCGGCTCCGAAGGGATCGTTGGCACGTGAGCATGGATGAGCTGAAACGGCAGGCGGCGGCCCGCGCGCTGGAGTTCGTGCAGGATGGCATGAAGCTCGGCCTCGGCACCGGTTCGACCGCGAAGCACTTCGTCGAGTTGCTCGGCGCGCGGGTTCGCGAAGGGCTTGATGTGATCGGCGTGCCGACCTCGGAAGCAACCCGCGCTGATGCGATCCGCTGCGGCATTCGGCTGACCACGCTTGACGAGGTAGACCGGCTCGACCTGACCGTCGACGGCGCCGACGAGATCGACCCCTCGCTCGATCTTATCAAGGGCGGCGGCGGCGCGCTGCTGCGGGAAAAGATCGTTGCCGCCGCATCTGATCGGATGATCGTGATCGCCGACGACTCCAAATGGGTCGAGACGCTCGGTCGTTTCCCCCTGCCCATCGAGGTCATTCCGTTCGGGCTAGGCGCGACGCGACGGGCGATCGGCAGGGCGTTTGCCGAATGCGGCGTGTCCGGCGAAATGGTGGTGCGAAAGCGGCAGGACGGTCACGTTTTCGTCACCGATGGTGGTCACTGGATCGTCGACGCGCATCTTGGGCGCATATCCGATGCGCCGAAGCTTGCGGGATCGCTGGGCTGCATACCGGGTGTCGTCGAGCACGGGCTGTTCATCGGCCTTGCCAGCATGGCGATGCTGGCCGGCGCTCAGGGAATTCACGTTATTGAGCGGCGTAATGCCGCTAATTGAGGAGAAATCGGAAATGAAGAGCCCATCAAGAATCTTGTCCGCCGCGGGGATTGCGCTGGGATTGGCGCTGACTACGTTTGCAGCCGGCGCGCAGCAGCCGGCGCAACAGCCCGCGCCGCTCAAGCCGGCATCCCCCGCGGCGATTGCGGCGGCACGAGAACTCCTGACCTTGAAAAATGTCAGCGCGGTGTACTCAGGCGCGGTCCCCAATATCGTCCAGCGTACCAAGGACACGATCCTGCAGGGCAATCTGAATTATCAAAAGGACCTGAACGAGGTCGCGGTCATTGTTGCCCAGTCGCTGGCAGGTCGCGAGAAAGAGATCGGCGAGCAGATGGCGAAGATTTACGCAAGCGACTTTACCGAGCAGGAATTGAAGGATCTCGTCACCTTCTACAAGACGCCGCTCGGCCAGAAG
>DASQOU010000068.1:0-2390 GCA_035644295.1 Bradyrhizobium sp. | reverse complement strand
GAAACCGTTAAAACCATTGCGTGCGGGAACGTCGGGTGATTCCGGTGTACTCGTTGTTACTCGTGTGCGTTCTACCACTACCAAGTGCACACGAGGCCGCGGGTGCAACGGGCATCCGGCGTTCCCCACGCCCTCTAAGGGCGAGAGATTTATCAACGGCTCGGGCGCATTGCGCGGCGAGGGCGAACGTATGTCTGGAGTTGAGATGTCGACACTCGTCATGCCCGGGCTTGACCCGGGCATCCATCAATCTTCGCAAGACCATTTTCGAAGAAGATGGATTGCCGGGTCGAGCCCGGCAATGACGGAGTGAGTTGACGGCTGCTGTTTGAAATTTGAATCTGAAAGATGTGCCGTAGACTATCGTGTGCTACGCCGTCGCCACCTCGCCCAACACTTCCAGCACCAGCTCCATCGTCATCAATACCGGATTGTCGCCGCGCGTCAGGCGGCCTTCGGCGATGCCGCCGAGATAGTCGACGAGCGCGATGTCCAGCTCTGCTTCAAGCGCGCCGCCTGCACCAATTGCGACCACGCCTGACCGCACTGCCAACTCGGTCGCGAACGGCTCGACGACGCGGCCATCCGTAAAGCGTGCGCCGATGGTGCTGCCGACGCCGCCATGAAGTTTGGCGCTGATAATTCCGCGTTCCCTGCAGAACGCCTCCAGCGCGCCCGAGAAATCCTGGTTGGGTCGTAAGCGAAGCGCGAAGGCGCGGCTGGTTGTTTCCACAGCGGCAGCAGGCCGAGCAACCGGCCCGAACAGCTTGAAATTGGTCTCGGGATCCGGCGCCGCCGTGAACGCGGCGCCGTCGATGCCGAAGGCGTCCACGGTGAAGGGCTCGGCCACCACGGTCTCTTCGGGCAGGATATGGCCCCCGTTGGTGCGTCCGCCGGCTTCCGTCCACAGGCCGTGGCAATGGAAAAAGGCAGCGCCGTCGCGCGCTCCCAAAGTCATCGTCGCCAGCTTGAGCCGCGTGACGCCGGCGGGCCGGAAAATGTCGCTGTAGAAAGCCGCGTTCTCGCCGGTCTTCGAGAGCGCCGGCGTGACATAGGCAAACGGACCGAGCGCTCCGCCCGTCATGCTCACTGTGCCACCGGCAAATCCTTCCGCCGCAAAGCCGCGGCGCGCGGCCTCCAGCAGCGGCACGCCCGCTTGAAGCGTGCAAGAGAACGCTCGTCCGCGCGCGGCTACCCATTGGATCCGCTCGGGCGCGGGTGGTCCGGGCTGGACGATACTCCGCATCGTCAGCTCGTTGGCTTCGCGGGCTTCATTATTTTGACGCGTTTTCTTCACGCGAACCGGCCTCCACTTCGCTTGAAAACGCTTTGGTATCAAGCAAACCGCGCGCCTCGAGTTCGTCGCGAACCAGTCGCTTCGGCACCTTGCCGTATCCGGATTTTGGCAATGCGTCCCAGAAGAAAAACCGTTTTGGCATTTTATAGCGCGAGACTTTTGTAACGAGGAACTCGGCCAATTCCCGCTCGGTCACCGCGCCTGCACCCTCCCGCGCCACGCAGACGGCAACACCCACCTCGCCCCAGAACGGGTCCGGCACCCCGAGCACCGCCACCTCTCCGATCGCGGGATGGGTGAGGATTTTCTCCTCCACCTCGCGCGGATAGATGTTGGATCCGCCGGAGATGTACATGTCGGAGGCGCGGCCAGTGATATAGACAAAGCCTTCTGCATCCATGTGGCCGAGATCGCCGGTGCGGAACCAGCCATCGCGAAACGCCTTGGCGTTGGCCTCGGGGTTGCCGTAGTAGCCGGCGAACACGCCGGGGCCGATGACGCAGATCTCACCGGTCTCGAACGGCTTCAGTTCGCGGCCGTCATCACCCTGGATCGAGACCTGCATGCCGGTGCGCTCGAATCCGCAAGAGCCGATGCGCGCATGCGGCCCGTCGTCGGGGGTGTGCAAGGCCGGCGGCAGCACCGTGATATTGCCGGTGACCTCGCCGAGGCCGAAATATTGCACCAGCACCTTGCCGAGCTTCTTCAGCGCCGCCTTCTGGTCCTCGCGATACATCGGCGCGCCGGCATAGATGACATAACGCAGCGATGAATGGTCGTAGCGCTCGACCGAGGGATGCTCGACCATCATCTTCAGGATGGTCGGCACCGTGAAAATGTTGCTGACGCGGTGGGTCTTGATCAGCCGGAACGCCTCGTCGATATCGAAACGTTCCGATGACAGCAGGATGGTCGGCACGCCGCGCGCGGTTTGCACGAGCTGGTGGATGCCGGCGCCATGCGACAGCGGCGCCACCACCAGCGACGCGTCATTCTCCGTCGTGCCCGGCATCAGGTCCGCGAGGTGGTTGGTAATGACAAAAGCCATCTGGCCATGGGTCAGCACCGCCGCCTTGGAGCGCCCGGTGGTGCC
>DASQOU010000067.1:0-21424 GCA_035644295.1 Bradyrhizobium sp. | reverse complement strand
GAAATTCATCCGGACTATTACCAAATTCCGGTCGCCGATCGTCAGGCGCTGATCGAAGCCGACGAACGCGCCCATCGCGAGGCCGAGGAAGAATCCGAAAACCGTTCCAACCGGCGGCGGCCGCGCCACCGCAATTCTCGCCGCCGCGGCAGTGGCGAGCGCATCCAAAGCGAGGTTGTCGAGCACGCGAGCCCTGAGCCGTCGCAGACCGCTCAGCCGCACGACCTCCACGAGCACGCCGAGGGCGAGCACGCCCACGACGCCGAACTTCACCACGGCGAGGCGGAACACCATGACGATGCCGGGCATCATGATCATGAGCATTCGCACGATCATGAACATGCGCACGACGAACATGACCATGCTGATGAGCACGGCCATCTTGATGCGAACGAAGCACCGGAGCCGGCGACCGGGCACGAGACGGCTGCGGTTGAGAGCTCGGCCGCGCCAGAGGCCTCCATCAGCGCGGCGGCCCACCAAGACCGCGCCCATGATGAAGCCAGCCGCGAGGAAAATGCGCGTGAAAACGCCGCCCACGCCGACGACGCGGCACACGCCGAAGACGGTGGCGGAGCGCGCACCGAACACGCCGGCGAGGAACATCCGGCTTCGCTTCACGACGTCCACGCCGCAGCGCCAGATGGCGAGGAAATCCACGACGATGAGGACGAGGGCGACGAGGCCGAGGAAGAGGTCGTCGAATCCGTCGGTGGCGATGACGTGCTGGAAGAAGTGCCCGAGCGCACCTTCCGCCCGCGCCGTCAGTACAAGATCCAGGAAGTCATCAAGCGCCGCCAGGTGATGCTGGTGCAGGTGGTCAAGGAAGAACGCGGCAACAAGGGCGCGGCGCTGACGACGTACCTGTCGCTCGCCGGCCGCTATGCAGTATTGATGCCTAATACAGCGCGCGGTGGCGGCATCAGCCGCAAGATCACCTCGGCGCAGGATCGCTCGCGGCTGAAGGAAGTCGTGCAGGATCTCGACGTGCCCGAGGGCATGGGGATCATTCTGCGCACCGCGGGTGCTTCCCGCACCAAGCCCGAGATCAAGCGCGACTTCGAATACCTGATCCGCATGTGGGAAACCGTGCGCGACATGACGCTCAAGTCGCAGGCGCCCACGCTGGTCTACGAGGAAGGCTCGCTGATCAAGCGGTCGCTGCGCGATCTCTACAACAAGGAAATCGACGAAATTCAGGTCGCCGGCGAAGCCGGTTACCAGGAAGCGCGTGATTTCATGAAAATGCTGATGCCCTCGAATGTGCGGGCGGTCAGACAATATCGCGACGGCCAGCCGTTATTCTCGCGCATGGGGGTCGAGAGTCAGCTCGATGCGATGTTCTCGCCGACGGTACAATTGCGATCCGGCGGCTACATCGTGATCAACCAGACCGAGGCGCTGGTCTCGATCGACGTCAACTCCGGACGCTCGACCCGCGAACACCACATCGAGGACACCGCGCTCAAGACCAATCTCGAGGCCGCCGAGGAAGTCGCAAGGCAGTTACGATTGCGCGATCTCGCCGGGCTGATCGTCATCGACTTCATCGATATGGACGAGAAGCGCAACAACCGAGCGGTGGAGCGCAAGCTCAGCGATTGCCTGCGGCAGGACCGTGCGCGAATCCAGGTCGGACGCATCTCGCATTTCGGACTGCTCGAAATGTCGCGCCAGCGCATCCGCGCCAGCGTGCTGGAGAGTTCGACCGAACCCTGCCCGCAATGCGGCGGCAGCGGCCATGTACGTTCGGTCTCGTCGGTGGCGCTGCAGTTGCTGCGCGGCCTTGAGGAAATCTTGATGAAGGGCGCGACCCATAATCTCATGGTGCGCACCCGGACCGACGTTGCGCTTTACGTTCTCAATCACAAGCGCGGCCATCTGCGCGATCTCGAAAACAGCTTCAAGGTAAGCCTTGCAGTGATTGCCGACCCGACGGTGAGCGGCCAGCAATCTTTCGTCATCGATCGCGGCGAACAAGTGCACACGCTGGAGGCTGCCAAGGCGCTGCTGGCGGCGCAGGTTGCAGCTTTTCCGTCGCAGTCGGAAGAAGCATTCGAAGAGGACGAGCCGTTCGACGTCGAAACCGAATCGGAAGTTGAAACCGAAGAGGCCGAAGGGCTCACTGATGATTCCGCTGGCGGCGAAGAAGCCAGCACCGAAGCAGGAGTGGATGGCCCGAGGCGCAAGCGGCGGCGACGGCGGCGTGGCCGCGGCGGCGAGGCGCGCGAGGGTGGCCCCCCGCGCGAGGAAAACATCGCGCGCACGGTTTCCAGCCCTGCCGAGATCGCGGGAACCGAGGAGAGCGAGGCCGACGACGAAGAATCCGAGGAGCAGCCCGGCGCCGTTCGTTCCGATCAGGCAGCAAGCGGCGAGCGCCGGCCCCGCCGCCGCGGACGTCGCGGGGGACGCCGCCGGCGCGGCGGGCAGGAGGACGGTCTGTCGGGATCAATTGCCGATGAACTCTCGCCGACCCCGGCGCCGGAGGTGACGAGCGCGGTTGCCGATTTCGACGGCTATTCTGCAGAACCCGCGCCGCAGGTGCTCGAAGCCGAATCCATGGCGCCGCAACCCGAGCAACACACAGCCGATCGCCGTCCGCCGGAAGTGGCGCCGACGGCTGAGGCAGAAACCGCTCAGGAGGCCGAAAGAGCCGCCGCGCGGCGGCGCTCGACCGTGCGCGAAAAAGTGAGCTTCATGGTCAATGCGCAGCCTGACGCGGCCGCGCCTGTCAGCAACAATCCGCCTCAGCCACCGACAGCGGCCCCCGCCCCGGCCGAACCTGCTTCGGAGGCAACCGACGGCCAGCCCCGCCGCGCGGGATGGTGGTCGCGGCGCTTTGGCAACGGCGAATAGGCAAACTGATTTTGCGAAAGCAAAAACCGCCCGGCGAAAACCGGGCGGTTTTTATTTGTGCGGCTCTTCACGCATGCGAAGGCCCCTACCCCGTGGTGACCGCTGTCTCGATGCTGGTTGGATCGATCTGCTTGTTGAGATTGGCGTGCAGCTTGTCGCGATCAAGCTCGCCTTCCCACCACGACACCACCACGCAGGCAACGCCGTTGCCGCAAAGGTTCGTCAGCGCGCGGCATTCGCTCATGAACTTGTCGATGCCAAGGACGATCGCCATGCCAGGAACCAGGCGTGGATCGACCACGGCAAGCGTCGCCGCCAGCGTGATGAAGCCGGCCCCGGTAATGCCGGACGCCCCCTTCGAGGTCAGCATGGCGACCAAAAGGATCGTGATCTGCTGTCCGAAACTGAGATCGAAACCGAGCGCCTGCGCGATGAACAGGGTCGCGAGCGTCATGTAGATGTTGGTGCCGTCGAGATTGAACGAATATCCGGTCGGCACGACCAGCCCCACCACCGATTTGGAACAGCCGAGCCGCTCAAGCTTTTCCATCAGCGAAGGAAGCGCGCTTTCCGACGACGAGGTGCCCAGCACGACCAGCAACTCGTCCTTGATGTAGGCCAGGAATTTGAAGATCGAGAAGCCGACCATTCGCGCGATGACGCCAAGCACCACGAGTACGAACAACGCCGCGGTGACATAGAACGTCGCTATCAGGCCGATCAGATTTAAGATGGCACCGGTGCCGAACTTGCCGATGGTATAGGCCATCGCGCCGAAAGCCCCGATCGGCGCGGCTCGCATGACGATGGCGATCACGCCGAAAACCCCGTGCGCGGCGTCGTCGATGAAGGAACGCAAGGTGTGGCCACGCTCGCCAAGGCTCATCACGGAAAAGCCGAACAGGATGGAAAACAACAGCACCTGCAGGATCTCGCCCGTGGCGAAGGCGCCGACCACCGTATCGGGGATGATGTGAAGGAAGAAGTCGACGCTCTTCTGGGCTTCGGCCTGCTTGGCGAAAGTCTCCACTTTCTGCGCATTGGCCAAGGTGTCGCCAAAGCCGGCGCCAGGGCGCACCAGATTTCCGACCGTCATCCCGATCACAAGCGCAAACGTCGAGACGATCTCGAAATAAACCAGCGCCTTGATGCCGATGCGCCCGACCTTCTTGGCGTCCTGAATATGCGCAATTCCCGACACCACCGTACAAAAAATGATCGGCGCGATCACCATCTTGATCAGCTTGATGAAGCCGTCGCCGAGCGCCTTGATCCAGTCATTGGTGGCAAGGTTGGGCCACAGCCAGCCCACGGCAACACCGAGCAGGATCGCGATCAATACCTGGACATAAAGTATCCTGTACCAGGGCTTCGCTGCGCGGGTGGGCGCCGCGGTTGCGATGGTTGCCGCCATGAGTTTCACTCCCCCAATGAGTCTCGGCTATCTGCGTTTGGCGATCTTTCCGTCGCGTTTCGCGCCGGTCGCCCTGCTGCCGGATCCAGCCAAAATCAATTGGGTGCGCAGAGTCAATGGCGCCGGGCCATGTTCCAGGATCAAGCGCTGCGCCCTAAAGCCGCGATAATCCGCTTCATCCGAGCCATCGCGTGATGCGCGCAACGGCCTCGCGCATTTCGTCGGCCGAACGCGCATAGGAGAAGCGAATGAAGCGGCGGCCATGGACCGGATCGAAGTCCACGCCGGGGGTCGCCGCGACATGGGCATGTTCCAGCATCTCGCCGGCGAATTTAAAACTGTCGGAAGTGAAATCTGAAACGTCGGCGTAGAGGTAGAACGCGCCGTCGGCAGGAAGGAATTTGGTGAGGCCGGCGCGCGGCAACCCCTCGATCAGAATGCAGCGATTCTCCAGATAGCCGCGTTTGATCTCTTCCATCTCCTGGCGGCCTTCAAACGCGGCCTCCGCGGCAATCTGCGAGAGCGTCGGCACCGAGATCGCGAGATTTTGCTGAAGCCGCTCGATCGGCCGCACCAATGGTTCCGGCACCACCATCCAGCCGACCCGCCAGCCCGTCATGCAGAAATATTTCGAGAATGAATTGATGACGAGCGCATGGCGCGAAAGCTCCGCCGCCGTCACCGCGGGAAATGCGTAGTCGAGACCGTGATAGATCTCGTCTGAAATGAACCGGATACCGGCGCTTTCGGCCGCCGATATCAGGCTCGTAAGCGCCTCGCGGGACATCATCGTGCCCGTGGGATTGGCCGGGCTTCCGACCAGCACGCCCTTCAGGGGGGCATTCCGATGAGCGGCCAGCAGCGCTTCGCCGGTCAGGGCATGCCGGGTTTCGCTCGATGTCTCGATCAGAACCGGCTCGCAGCCGAGCGCGGTGAGAATATGCCGATAAGGCGGATAGCCGGGCACCGTGACCGCGACGCGGTCGCCGGGTTCGAACATGGCCAGAAAGCCCAGGATGAAGGCGCCCGAGGAGCCCGTGGTGATGACGATTCGTTCGGCATCCACCGCCAGGCCATAACTCTCGTGGTAATGGCGGGAAATACGCTCACGCAGCGAGGGAACTCCGAGGGCCGAAGTGTAGTCGATCCGCGCCCCGTCCAGTGCGGCGTGCGCGGCCAATATCGCCGCTTTCGGCGCCGCCGCCGCCGGTTGCCCCACTTCCATGTGAATAACATGACCGCCGGCCGCCTCGATACGCGCAGCCGCCGCCATCACATCCATCACCATGAACGGCGGGACGTCGCTTCGCCCCGATGCCGTCAACAGGCCTGTTGCCCGCTCTCTCAGTGTCGCATCAAGCATCAGTATCTGCTATTTTGCCGGGTGCCCCAGACTAGCCTTATTCGGCGGTTTGGTAGGGCATATCTCGTATCAGACCCGCCGCCAATCCTCAAAGACTGCTCGATGCTGCTCCGAATAGCCTTACTTGCGAAAACCAGGAAGTTCACCGCGATCGCCGCCGCGATCGCGCTGATCCTTGCGCCGATTCCCGCCTTCGCGCAGGAAGGCGAAAAACTGGCCATCCTGCGCGACACCGAGACCGAGCAAGTGCTGCGCGACTACACCCGGCCGATCCTGCGGGTGGCGGGTCTCGAAAAGCAGAACATCCAGGTAACGATCATCAATCAAGCCGTCTTTAACGCCTTCGTCGCCGACGGCCGCCGCATTTTCGTGAACCATGGCGCGTTGCTGCAGTCGGAGACGCCGAACCAGATCATCGGGGTGTTGGCGCACGAGACAGGCCATTTGGCCGGCGGCCATCTCGCCAGACTGCGCGAGCAACTGGCCCAGGCGCAGACGCAGATGATTATCGCCATGCTGCTCGGCGTCGGCGCCATCGCGGCCGGCGCGAAAAGCAACAATCCCAATAGCGGCTTGGCCGACGTTGGCGCCGCCGCGCTTGCCGGGCCGCAAAGTATGATCATGCGCTCGCTGCTCTCCTATCAACGCCAGCAGGAGGAGAGCGCCGACCGGGCCGGGGTGAAGTTCTTGACCGCGACCGGCCAGTCGGCGAAGGGCATGTACGAGACCTTCAAGCGGTTTTCCAATGACATCCTGTTCGCCGCCCACGGCGCGGATCCATACTTTCAGTCGCATCCAATGCCCGCCGAGCGCGTCGCGGCGCTCGAAGAACTCGCCCGTTCAAGCCCGTACTGGGACAAGAAGGACGATCCGGCGCTGCAGTTGCGCCACGACATGATGCGCGCCAAGATCTCGGCCTTCATGGAACGACAGGACACCGTCTATCGGCGCTATCCATTGTCGAACGAAAGCCTGCCAGCGCGCTACGCGCACGCGATCGCAACCTATCGGCACGGCGATTTGCGCAACGCGCTCGCCCAGATCGACGCATTGATCCAGCTGCAGCCCAACAACCCCTATTTTTACGAATTGCGGGGTCAGGCGCTGCTGGAGGGTGGCAAGCCGGCGGAAGCGATCGTGCCTCTGCGAAGGGCCGTGCAACTATCGAATAACGCGCCGCTCATCGAGATGTTACTTGGGCAGGCGCTCGTGGGGTCCGATAACAAGGCCTATACTGACGAGGCAATTTCGATTCTGCGTGCCGCGGTGGCACGCGAGTCGGAGGCGCCGATCGGCTATATCCAGTTGGCGATGGCCTACGGCCGGAAGGGAGATTACGCGGAAGCCGACCTGGCATCGGCGCAAGCTGCCTTTCTTCGCGGCGACAACAAGACCGCGCGCGATCTCGCCTCCCGCGCCAAGACCCGTTTCGCTGTCGGCACGCCCGGATGGGTCAAGGCCGACGACATCGTCTCTGCAAAGCCGCTGCCTGGCCAAAAGAACAGCGCGAAATTCACCGACCCGAACGATCCGGAACCAAAGAGATTTTTTAGACCCGGGTCTCCCCGGAACTTGCCTTGAAAAACTCGCTCACAAAGGATTTTCTGATGATCCCGCTCCGCCTGCTCCTTCCCGCACTTTTTGCGGTGGCCTTATGCGCCACTCCGCCGGCGGCTTCGGCCGAGAACTTCTCTGGCGGCCAGCGCGGGGAGATCGAGACGATCATCCGCAACTACCTGATTGCGCATCCTGAGGTGCTGGAAGAGGCCATGGCCGAACTGAACAAGCGCCAGGCTGCCGCGGAAGCCGAAAAACATGAGGCGAGCGTGGCGCAAAACTCGGACATGATATTCAATTCGCCGCGCGGCGTCGTACTCGGCAACAAGGACGGCGACGTCACCTTTGTGGAGTTCTTCGATTACAATTGCGGCTATTGCAAACGCGCGATGACCGACATGCTGGACCTGATGAAATCCGATTCCAAGCTTAAGGTGGTGTTGAAGGAATTTCCCGTGCTGAGCCAGGGTTCGGTCGAGGCCGCGCAGGTCGCGGTGGCGGTGCGGATGCAGGATCCCGGTGGCAAGAAATATCTCGATTTTCACCAGAGGTTGCTTGGCGGACGGGGCCAGGCCGACAAGGCGCGGGCGATCGCAGCCGCGAAAGAGGCGGGTCTTGACGTTGCCAGGATCGAAAAGGACCTCGCTAGCCCGGAAGTGCGGGCCACGATCGAGGAAAACTTCAAGCTCGCCGAATCGATGGGAATGAACGGCACGCCAAGCTACGTGATTGGGAAGCAGGTCGTGATCGGCGCGGTCGGCCTTGAGGGCCTTAAAGAGAAAATCGGTGTCGCCCGCTGCGGAAAGGCAACCTGCTGATCGGCGCATTCAAGGGTTTGAATATTTGATCTGGAACTCGAAGGGCCGGCGAATTCGCCGGCCTTTTCGTTTGCAAAAATGCGGCAGCGCAGTTGGCATTCATAAAACAAAATCGAGGGAACGGGGAACCTCGCATGTCTCCTTTCGTTGACGGCCGGGCAAGCAAACCATGCGAGGAGATAGTCCATGTTAAATCGTTTTATGATCACTGCCGCCACGGTGGCGCTGATCGCCGGAACCAGCTTCGCCAATGCACAGGGAACCGGATCGAACCGGGAGGGGCCATCGGGCGGTTCCGCGATTCAGAGCCAGGCGCCGACCGGAAACTCGGCAGCCCCGGCCGCAACCGAACCGAATAAGCCGTCGGGTATGAAGGCGACCCAGTCCGAAGACAAGATGCAGGGCAGCAAGAACCAGCGCGCCCAAGACATGAAGTCAGGCGACACGAAGTCTGGCGTGAAGGACGAGAAATCGGCCCAGGAGAACAATATCAAGGGCGAAAAGTCCAAGGGCATGAGTTCGCAGAATGAAAAGGGGCCGGCGAGCAAGGATATGAAGGCCGAGGGTCGTGAAGACCGCGATCGAATGAAGGCCGAAGGCCGAGAGGATCGCGACCGCGGCAACATGAAGGCCGAGGGCCGCGAGGATCGCGATCGCATGAAGGCGGAAGGCCGTGAAGGCAGCGAGACCCGGTCGCAGACCATTGGACAGGCCGGCGCCGCCGCCAAGCTCTCAACCGAGCAGCGCACCCGGATCACCACGGTGATCAGGGATCAGCACGTGGCTCCGCTGAACAATGTCAACTTCTCGATCGCGATCGGCGCCCGTATTCCCCGCGAGGTAACCTTCCATCGGCTTCCGGCGGAAATCGTGTCGATCTATCCGGAATGGCGCGGATATGAGTACATCCTCGTCAGAGACCAGATCCTGGTGGTGGATCCGCGGACGTTTGAGGTCGTCGCCATCCTTGACGTCTGATCTCGGCTAAATCCGCGAATCCGGGCGGGCCTTTGGCCCGCCCTTTTTTCCTGCCTTCCTGCCTCCGCATGCCGCCAAAAGGCCGATCCTTTAACATTGGTTAACGAGCGGTTTCCGTAGGTTCCACGCAGCTTTTTAGTAAGCGGATGAGGCGTTTGGGAGCATCCCGCCGCGGCTTAAAGACTTCCCCTGCGGTCGGTTGTTACCTATAACCGCGCCACCCACCGTCACATTGCCCGGGATTTGGATGGCCAAGACCGCTGCCGAGACCATTTACGTGCTCAACGGCCCCAACCTCAATCTATTGGGGACCCGCGAGCCCGAGACCTACGGTCATGCCACGCTCGCCGACGTCGAGAAATTGTGCGTGGAAACGTCGGCGCAATTCGGCCTGAAAGCCGACTGCCGGCAATCGAATCGCGAGGGCGAATTGATCGATTTCATCCACGAGGCCCATGCGAAGAAGGCGGCGGGGATTATCATCAATGCTGGAGCTTATTCTCACACCTCGATCGCGCTGCATGATGCGCTAGTGGCGGTGAAAATTCCCACCGTCGAAGTGCATATCAGCAACATTTACGCCCGCGAGAGTTTCCGTCATCATTCCTTTACCGCCAAGGCAGCTTTCGCGGCGCTTTGCGGTTTCGGCATCGACGGCTACCGGCTCGCGATATCGGGCCTTGCGGCCAAGATCGGCGCCAAGGCAAAAGCCTGACGCATCCGCCCGTCATCACCCAGGAAAATTCCGGATCAAGATCATGGCGCGCCAGCCTGACGAAAAAGCAGCCGCAAAGTCCCCGACCAGCGACAGTGCGCTCATTCGCGAACTTGCGTTGCTGCTCGATGAGACCAGCCTCACTGAAATCGAGATCGAGCGCGCCGGACTTCGCGTGCGCGTTGCGCGCAACCTCAGCATCGCAGCATCGGTCCCCGTAAACGCTCAAGTCCCCGCCGCCGCGCCGTCCTCCCCTGCGCCGGCAGCTTTGGCCGACATTGCCAAGCACCCGGGAGCAGTGCCCTCCCCGATGGTGGGTACAGCCTATTGGGCTTCCGAGCCCGGCGCCAAGCCCTTCGTCGAAGTCGGCGCCAAGGTATCGGTCGGACAGACGCTGCTGATCATCGAAGCGATGAAGACGATGAATCAGATTCCATCCCCGCGCGCGGGCACCGTGACGCAGATTCTCGTCGAGGACGGCCAGCCGGTCGAATTCGGCGAACCGCTGGTGATCATTGAGTAAGAGCGCGAATGGCGAGTAGCGAATAGCGAGTGGTCTTGCTGCATTCGCTATCGCCATTCGCCACTCGCCACTAGGACAATATGTTCGACAAGATCCTGATAGCCAATCGCGGCGAAATCGCACTGCGTATCCTGCGCGCCTGCAAGGAACTTGGCATTGCCACGGTTGCCGTGCATTCCACCGCCGATGCGGATGCGATGCATGTGCGGCTTGCCGATGAGAGCGTCTGCATCGGCCCGCCGCCGTCAAAGGACAGCTACCTCAACGTGCCCGCGCTGCTTGCGGCCTGCGAGATTACCGGCGCCGATGCGGTCCATCCGGGCTACGGTTTTTTGTCCGAAAACGCGCGGTTCGCCGAAATCCTCGCCGATCACAACTTGCACTTCATCGGGCCCAAGGCCGAACACATTCGCCTGATGGGCGACAAGATCGAGGCCAAGAAGACCGCCCGAAAGCTCGGCATTCCCGTCGTGCCCGGCTCCGACGGCGCCGTGGGTCCCACCGATGATGGCATGGCGATTGCGCAAGGGATCGGTTTTCCGGTTCTGGTGAAGGCGGCCTCCGGCGGCGGCGGTCGCGGCATGAAGGTCGCGCAGACACCCGAAGACCTTATGCTGGCGCTGTCGACTGCGGCCAATGAAGCCAAATCCGCATTCGGCGATGCCTCGGTTTACCTCGAAAAATATTTGCAGAAGCCACGTCACATCGAAATCCAGGTGCTCGGTGATGGCCGCGGTGGTGCTATTCATCTCGGCGAGCGCGATTGCTCGCTGCAGCGCCGTCATCAAAAAGTCTGGGAGGAAGGCCCCTCGCCTGCACTCGATGCCGCAGCGCGTGCCAAGATCGGCGCCACCGTCGCCAATGCGATGCAGCAAATGAAATATCTCGGGGTCGGTACGGTAGAATTCCTGTACGAAGACGGCGAGTTCTACTTCATCGAGATGAACACCCGCATCCAGGTCGAACATCCCGTCACTGAGATGATCACCGGTATCGACCTTGTGCTGGAGCAGATCCGCATCGCCGCGGGCGGCGATCTTCCGGTAACGCAGGATGAAGTCGTCATCAACGGTCACGCCATCGAATGCCGCGTCAACGCCGAAAACCCCGTGACCTTCCGTCCCTCCCCCGGCAAGATTTTGCAGTACCACCCACCGGGCGGCCTCGGCGTGCGGATCGATTCCGCCGTCTACCAGGGCTATGTGATCCCGCCTTACTATGATTCGCTGGTCGGCAAGTTGATCGTCCATGGCAAGACCCGCGCCGAATGCCTGATGCGGCTCCGCCGCGCGCTGGACGAGATGGTGGTCGAAGGCATTGAAACGACCTTGCCGCTGTTCAGGGCCCTGGTCCGGGAACCCGACATTATTGACGGCGACTATCATATCCACTGGCTGGAACAGTATCTGGCCGGCAAACCAGACGCCTGAGGCGCCCTTCCGTCGAAACGGAAGCGCTGGGGAACCAATCGTGCCGCACAGCGTTTTTCTTCACTGGGAGTTGCTGCCCGGGGGGAGCCGCTTGAATTCCACTTCCCGATGACGCGAGATGCTGTGACAGCTGATGCCACGCGCCGTCGCGCGATTGGGCAGATTGTTCTTTTGGCCATGGGATTCTTGGTGCTGGTGGCGATCAGCGCCAGCTCGGTCATGCTCGTTGATCGAGCCCGCGAAGAAAACGCCTTGGTGGTACATACCGTAGAGGTGGCAAACCAGATTGCCACCCTGCTCCTGCAAATCCGCACCGCCGAAAGCGCTGCGCGTGGATATCTTCTGACCTCCGAGCCGCGCTTTCTTGCCGAGCACGAAGCCGCCGCCGCAAGTATCCTTCCCGATATCGACGAACTGACCAGATTGGCCGCCGACAATCCGGTTCAGATCGAGAACAGTAAACAATTGCGTGTGCCGGTCCACGCGCGGCTCGACGAATTTGCCAAGGCCATCGATTTCGTCAAGCGCAACGACGTCGCCGGCGGAATCGCGATGCTGCGCGAGGCCGCCGCCGGCGATACGGTCCGCCGCATCAATGACGTTGCCGATGCAATGCGGGCAGAAGAGGACCGGCGGTTTGCGTTGCGCACCGCAACCGCGGACCGCACGCAACGGCTCGCCTCGATCGTCACCGTGGTGGGCTCCGGCCTTGTGGTCCTGCTGGCAGGCATCTCGATCTTCCTGGTACGGCGCTCGGCGCGCGCGCGGGACCACGCCGAAGCCCAGTTGCGCGACAACAACCTCAATCTCGAAGCCACCGTCGACGAGCGCACCGCCGATCTTCGCGAGGCCAATAACGAAATCCAGCGGTTCGCCTATATCGTCAGCCACGATCTGCGTTCGCCACTGGTCAATATCGTGGGCTTCACCAGCGAACTGGAGGAGTTGCGAACCGACATCTTCAAACGCATCGCCGCGCTACACCGCGCCGACGCCTTGGTGCCGCCCGCGCCCGTCAGCGATGGCGACGTCGAGATCGAGCCGGTGCTGGAGGCCGAGGACAAGCAGCTGCTGCAGGATTTTTCCGAGGCGTTGGATTTCATCAAATCGTCGATTGCCAAGATGGGCCGCTTGATATCGGCGATCCTCAACCTCACCCGCGAGGGACGGCGCGAATTCGAACCGGTGCAGATCGACACCCGCGAGTTGATCGAAGCCATCGTCACGACTGTGGCGCATCAGGCCGCGGAAGCGAAGGCCCAGATCCGCATCGAGCCGCTTCCGGAAATCACCAGCGACCGCCTCGCGCTGGAACAGATTTTTTCGAACTTGATCGACAATGCGCTGAAATATCTGAAGCCGGGGGTTCCCGGCGACATCTCCGTTCGGGGCCGGACCAAGCTCGGCTTTGCAATCTTCGAAATCACCGACAATGGCCGCGGCATCGATCCCAGGGACCATCAACGCATTTTCGACCTTTTTCGACGCGCCGGTACGCAGGACAAGCCGGGACAGGGAATTGGTCTCGCCCATGTACGCGCCCTGGTGCGACGGCTCGGTGGATCGATGTCGGTATCGTCGGAACTTAATCATGGCAGCACGTTCACCATTACGCTGCCCATTAATTGGACTGCGAGTGACAGGAACAAAGGTCCATGAGTACGCCGGTTACCATCATCATGATCGAGGACGACGACGGACATGCCCGTCTGATCGAGCGAAATATCCGCCGTTCCGGTGTCAACAACAAGATCCTGCCGTTCACCAGCGGTACAGAAGCGGTGAGGTATCTTTTCGGCAGCGACGGCTCTGGCTTCGATCACAAGGGCGATGCATTGCTGATTTTGCTGGATTTGAACCTGCCGGACATGTCCGGCATCGATATACTGCGCCGGGTCAAGGAAAACAAATTTTTGAAATCCACGCCGGTCGTGGTGTTGACCACGACGGACGACAGCCAGGAAGTAAAACGTTGCTACGAACTGGGCTGCAATGTCTATGTCACGAAGCCGGTGAACTACGAAAGCTTCGGCAACGCCATTCGCCAACTGGGATTGTTTTTCTCCGTCATCCAGGTTCCACCGGCCGCCATATGAACCCTGTTACACCGACATTGCTGTATATCGAGGACGATCCGGCGCTGGCCCGGCTCGTCGATCGCGGCCTGACGCGGCTCGGCTTCAAGGTCGTGCATGCCGTGAGCGGCTCGCAGGGATTGGATCTCCTTGCGCAGGGCGGCATCGACGTCGTCGCGCTGGATCAGTACATGCCCGGTCTGGACGGACTGGAAACCCTCGAACGGATCATGGCGATCCCGAACGCCCCGCCGGTAGTATTCGTCACCGCCGCGCAGGATTCGAGCATCGCCGTCACTGCACTGAAGGCCGGCGCCGCCGACTATCTGGTGAAGGACGTTCACCGCGATTTCATTCCCCTGCTCCAGGTCGCCGTCGAAGGCGCACTGCGTCAGGCGCGGCTTCAGAAGGCCCGCGATGACGCCGAGGCCGAAGTGCATGCCTCGCGCGACCGCTTCGCCGCCCTTGCCGCCGAGCGCGAGGTGCTGTTGCGCGAGGTCAACCACCGTGTCGGCAACAGCTTGCAGATCATCGCCTCGCTGTTGCATCTGCAGGCCAATTCGAGCGCTCAGGAGGACGTCAAGGCAGCGCTGACCAATGCGATGGGTCGGGTCGCCGCGGTCGCTCAGGTTCACCGCAGACTTTATACCTCGCACGATTTGAAGAGCGTGCTGCTGAACCTTTATCTCGGCGCCTTGCTCGAGGATCTCAGGCGGTCCGCCGAGGGCAACCGGATGTCGCGGCTGACATTGAAGGCGGAGTCGATCGAGATCGACCCCGATCGAGCGGTGGCGATCGGCATCATCGTCAATGAGCTCGTGATGAATGCGGTGAAATACGCTTATCCCGACGGCGCGGGCCCCATTCATGTCGAACTCGCGGCCGAGGGCGAAGACCTCCTGCTGTCGATTGCCGACGATGGGGTCGGCCTCAACGGCAAGAGCGATCCGCGTTCCACCGGCATGGGACAGCGCATCGTCACCGCGATGGCCTCGAAGCTCGAGGCCATCGTTGAGCGCGATCCCACGCATACCGGCACCCGGATCGTGCTGCGGTTTCGCCGTGTCAGCAAGGCCGCAATAAAGGCAACCAGCGCGGCCGCAAGCTAGCGGCGGTGACCCTCATCCTGCTATCCTCCCAGCCATGACGTCGCGCGACTCCGCTAGTTCCGAAATCACGCCCGAAGTGCTGCTGCGCGCCTATGCCTGCGGCATTTTCCCGATGGCCGAAAGCGCCGACGATCCGACCCTGTTCTGGGTCGAGCCGGAAATGCGCGGGGTCATTCCGCTCGAGGGCTTTCGCATCCCCTCTCGGCTGGCTCGCACGGTGCGCTCGGACGCCTTCGCGGTCACTGTCGACATGGCGTTCAAGGCGGTGATTGCGGGCTGCGCGGCGCCGCAGCCCGGCCGTGACGACACCTGGATCAACAAACGCATCCGCGATCTCTATGTCGGCTTGCACGGGATCGGACACGCCCACAGCGTCGAGGTCTGGCAGAATGACGACCTAGTCGGCGGGCTCTACGGCGTCAGCCTGGGCAAGGCCTTCTTCGGCGAAAGCATGTTCCACCGCGCCCGCGACGCCTCGAAAGTGGCGCTGGTGCATCTGGTGGCCCGCCTGATCGTCGGCGGATTCGAGCTGCTCGACACGCAATATGTCACCGAGCATCTGCGCAGCTTCGGCGCGGTGGAGATTCCGCGACGGCGTTATACTGCCCTGCTCGACAAGGCGATCAAGGGTGAGGCGGATTTCTGGAAGTTGCCGGTCGATCAGCCCGTGAGCGGCGCAGACGCGCTTGCGATCATCGCCGAGCGCGGCTGAGGGACGCCGGTTCTACTGCCTGAAAACCCCGAACAAACCACCGGGTTGTTGCGGCGGCGGTTGCGGCTGAGGCGGAGGCTGCTGCTGGAATTGCGGCTGCGGCGGCGGCGACGGACGCTGCGCCTGCTTCGGCTGCGGCGGCCGCTTCTGCGCCGGCGGCGGCACTTTTGGCGGATCGGGCTGCGCGCTGACGACGGTCGCGTCAGGGGCTTTGCAATCGGTCAGCCAGATATCGTAGATCGGATGCTCCACCCCGTGCAGGCCAGGGCTTGCCGCAAACATCCAGCCTGAAAAGATCCGCTTCACTTCGCCCTGCAAGGTGATCTCGTCGACCTCGACAAAGGCGTCGGTATTGGCGGCCTCGGTGGCCGGGCGCGTGTAGCAGGCGTCGGTCTTCACGCGCAACGCGCCGAACTGCACGGTCTCGCCGATATCTTCGTCGAAATTGATGATGCGGCCAGTGATCTTGTCGAGCCCCGAAAAGCTCGCCTTCTTGTTGACGATTTTTTGCGCCGGCGGCTCGGAGACCACCTCGTCGCCGGGCTGCAATGTCGCCGGCGTCTGGGGCACGCCCTTCTGCTGACGCTGTCCCGGCGGCAAAGGGTTAGCGCCGGGCGGCGCGACCGCGACGCCTTGATTGGGCTGCGGAGGCGCTACCGCGATGCCCGGCTGATTCTGCGGAATGACAGTGGTGCCGGGCGGCGGGGCGAGCGGTTGCGACTGCACGCTTCCCGGCGGAGGCACGCCCTGCCCCGGCAGCGGACGGTTGGGCGCCGGCAGCAGGCGGCCCTGCGGCAGTTCCGGCACTTCCTCTTCGTCGTCAGGCATCGGCTGATTGCCGCGGGGAACGTTGCCGGGCGGCCGCGGCTGATCGGAAAAGATGTTGCCGATCTGCGCGCGCGCGGGCGGCGCAAGCGAGATCGTCGCAGCGGCGATAAGGGCCGCAAAACCGGTCAGGGCAATGGTTCGAAACATCTTGCGGCTTTAAAAGGCGAATCGGGTTTGCGACATTGTACATATCGCCGCTCGCAGACCCCCGGGTTAACACGCCGAATACGGCGGGGAAAGGGCGGTTTACCGCCCCTTCGGCCGCAACTCGCCCATTCCGTCGCGCTCGCTCGCTATCGCGGTTCAGATCTACCGCTACTGGTCAGCGCGCACGACAAATGAAATAGTCGCGCCAACAAGGTTCGCGTGCCGCACGCAAAAAGCATGCGAAAATCCAAAAACCGGACCAGTCAGAGGAACGCCCCGCATGCCCGATCGCATTCGCCTGGATGGCAGGGTTGCCGTTGTCACCGGCGCCGCCGGCGTCATTGGCGCGGCGACGATGCGGCTATTGTCCGAGCGCGGGGCGAAGATCGTGGCCGTCGACCGCCGGCAACAGGACCTGCAAGCTGCGATCCGCGAACTGCCGGCTTCCGCACAGGCGCTCGCGGTCACAACCGACGTGACCCGCGAAGATGACGTCGCAGGCTATGTCCGCGCCGCGGTCGACCAATTCGGCGCCATCGACGTGTTTTACAACAATGCCGGCGTCGAGGGCGAGATTGCGCCGATCACGCGATATTCGCTCGAAGCATTCCGCAAGGTGATCGACGTCAACGTGATCGGCGTGTTCTTAGGCCTCAAGCACGTGCTGCCGGTGATGCTCAAACAGAACAGGGGCAGCATCATCAATACCGCCTCGATCGCCGGCCTGATCGGTTCACATGACATCGCAGCCTATAGCGCCAGCAAGCATGCGGTGATCGGTCTCACCAAGAGCGCGGCACTCGAATGCACCGCGACCGGGGTTCGCGTGAATTGCGTCTGCCCCGGATTGATCGACAGCCGCATGCTGAGCGCGATCATCGAAGGCCGCAATCCATCCACGGCGCCCGTTCCAGAGAACAAGATCGTAGACCGGATTCCGGCACGCCGCCTCGGGCAGGCGTCCGAAGTTGCGTCCATTGTCGCCTTCCTTGCTTCCGACGAAGCGAGCTATGTCTCGGGTTCCGCCTACACCGTCGATGGAGGACGGGTAGCGAGCTGAGGGTTGTCATTCCGGGGCGACGCAGAGCGTCGAACTACGATGTGCAATTGCACATCGGAGAATCTCGAGATTCGCCGATGCGCATTGCGCATCTGAGGTCTGGTGCTTGCGCACCATCCCGGAATGACAGGTTCAAGTATCAAAAGGTCCTCTCGTCATGCCCATCACCCTCGACCCCGATGCCGCCGCCGTGTTTAGGGCATTTCAGGAAGCCGGTCGCCCGGCTTATGAAACGCTTACGCCGTCCGAGGCGCGCGAATATTATCTTCAGGCCCGCCTCGTCACCAATCCCGATCCGCCCGAACTGAAATCGGTCGAGCCGCTCTCGATTCCCTCCCCTCACGGATCGATTCCGGCGCGGATCTACACGCCGAAGACGCTGAGACGGCCAGACGGTCTGGCACCCTGCCTGGTGTTTTTCCACGGCGGCGGCTGGGTGATCGGCGATCTCGACAGCCATGACGTGGCCTGCCGAAAATTGGCGCTCGAGGGTCAGCTCATCGTGATATCGGTCGATTACCGCCGCGCCCCCGAGCATAAATTTCCCGCCGCCGTCGAAGACGCCATCGCCGCGACGGCATGGATCGCTGCTCACGCAAGGGAGCTCGGCATCGAGGCGGAGCGGCTTTTGGTCGGCGGCGACAGCGCCGGCGGCAATCTCGCCGCGGTGGTCGCGTTGGCGGCGCGCGACGGCAATGGCCCCTCGATCTCCGGACAAGTGCTGATCTATCCGGCGACCGATTTTGCCATGACGCATGCCTCGCACCGCGAGCCCGAGACCAGCATCCTGCTCACGCATTCCGTCATCAGGTGGTTTCGCGACCATTATCTCAACGGCGAAGCCGACGTCGGCGATTGGCGCGCATCGCCTGCGCGCGCGAGCACGCTGGCCGGCTTGCCGCCGGCCTATGTGCTGACCGCGGGCGCCGATCCCCTGCGCGACGAGGGCGACGAATATGCGAGGCGACTGAAGCAAGCCGGCGTGGCGGTCGCCTACCGGACTTTTCCAGGCCAATTCCACGGCTTCTTCACCATGGGCAAGCTGCTGCAGCAGGCCGATGTCGCGGTGAGCGAAATCGGCGTTTGGCTGAGGGCGCTGAATTAGCGTGGGGATTTACAGACGTGCTGCCATCGCCGGTGAGCCACACGGCTCGGTGCGTATTTAGAAACGGTTAAGCCCTCTTGGGCATATTGGGCGTTGAAGGTGCTCATCGGCGCGGCGGTAGCCAAACGCCTTCTGGACGCAGATCCAACGGTCTCTTATAGAGCCGGCATTTCAGAAAAGACCAGCGCGGCGAACCGAGGCTCTCAAGGGCCTCACCCTCTTGAGTCGAGGACGCGCAGCCATGCGACAACACGTACGGAAATCCCTCGTTCTTCAGGAATGGGATCGTTGGCTTCAAACTCAGCCTGATGATCCGCCAGCGCCCACGGCCAGAGACACGTTGAAGTTCTTTTACGAGCTTCAGGACAGGCGGTCGCCTCTTTTGGATTTCCGACCAAGTCGAGGCGACAAGTGGCAAGTCATTCATGCCTGGTTGCTCAACGAGGGGCGTGTCTCCGATTGACGTCATCGGCTACAGCGCGACTGTCGTTTACCTTCTTCGAAACGCGCAGTATCAATTTTGCAATTGTGGTGTAGTCTACAGTCCATGCATGTCGAATATTGACTTGCATCCAACCAACTCTTGCGACCACGGAGGGAAAACATGGCCAAGAAAGCGAAGAAGGCAAAGAAGGCAAAGAAGTCAGGCAAGAAGAAAAAGAAGTAACCCACCTCTGAAAGCCTCGCATCGGATAGCGTCTGAAGTCGGTCAGGCCTTCGCAATGGGGAAACGCGACAGCCTTCTCTGAGAGAATATCCGAGCAACAAACGATCAGGCCGGACCCTTATGCAGATGGCGGATGCATAACGGTCCGGTTTTTCATTGTACCAACAGATCGCCGCTTAAGATATCGCTCCGATCCGGCTTAATAAGCGCGTGCCACCGCCACTTCATGACCGATGGCCTTCGCGGCCTGTAAATGCTTCGCTTCCGACGTGCACCAGCGACTTCCGGCCTTCCGCTGCCCGGCATGTTGGGGGCCCGCTTCGGTCGAAATAGACCGTAACCAGATGTTACTTGGTGGCCCGGAGCGGTTGCCGCATGTTCACGCTCCGCGCGCTTTCCCGCCAAAGCCCCCGCCGCGCCCTGTCAGAAAAGCCAGATGCCCGCCACTTTGCAAAGGAGCCTCACCCTGCCGGTGCAAGCACTGGCGTGGCTCGGCGGTCAGGGCACGCGTGCGATTGCCGCGCTGGTGTTTATCGGCATCGCGCTGCCACCGCTTGGCGAACTGCTCAAGCCCTACGTCACCGAAGCGGTCTTTCTTCTGCTCTGCATATCGTTCATGCGCGTCGATCTCGGCGCGTTGCGCGATCATTTGCGGCGGCCCGGCCTGGTTCTCGCCGCTAGCGCATGGACCACGCTCGCGGTGCCATTGATGTCAGGCGGAATCTGCCTCTTGACCGGCCTCGATATGCGTTCACCGGATCTGTATCTCGCGTTGATGCTGCAGGCGGTGGCATCGCCAATGATGGCCTCGCCGGCGCTGGCGGCGGTGATGGGTCTGGATTCGACCCTCGTGCTTGTCACGCTGATCACCAGCACCGCGCTGGTTCCGATCACGGCACCGCTGTTCGCCTACGTTTTCTTTGGCTCAGCGCTGACACTCTCGCCGCTCGGCCTGGGGCTCAAGCTGGTCGTAATTCTCGCGGGATCGCTGCTGGTTGCGAGCGCGATCCGTTGGACCGCAGGCGTATCCGCCATCAGGCGGCACGCCCGCCCGATCGATGGATTGAATGTCTTGTTTCTTCTCGTCTTTGTTGCGGCCGTGATGGGCAATGTGGTTGGCGGCTTTCTGGCCGACCCCGTCAGCACCATCGAGCTGACGATGCTGGCCTTCGCGGTATTCTTCACGCTCCTCGGCGTCACCGCGCTGATCTTTCGCAAGGCCGGTAGCGGGCGCGCGATGGCGCTCGGCCTGATGGTCTCGCAGCGTAATATGGGACTGATGTTGGCCGCGACCGACGGCGTGCTGCCGGGCACGACGTGGCTATATTTCGCGCTCTCCCAGTTTCCGATCTATCTATCGCCGCAACTGCTCAAGCCGATGGTGCGAAAGTTGAGCGCCCAACCGGCGGCGTCTGCCGCATCCGAGGCCGGCGGCGCCTGAGAAGTGTTGGCGTGGGCGACAAGCTTGCCATTTCAAGACGCGTCGGGCAGCGTCGCGCCGGCCAACGATGATCGGCGCGGACTGCGCGCGCGACAGCTTTTTGCGCCACCTGGGGAGAAACCCAATTGGAACCCTCGGCCTCGATCGAGATCGCCAGGCATACGCTGCTTTCGTGCGGCCTCATTCTGGCGGTCGGGACCTTCGCCGGCCTCATGGCGCAGAAAATCAGGATTCCCGACGTCGCGGTGTTCCTGGTGGTCGGCATAGCGATTGGTCCGCAAGCGCTCGGGCTGATCGATATCAAGGCGGGTTCGGCGCTGAACCAGATCATCCTTCTGTTCGGTGCGAGCTATATCCTGTTCGATGGCGGTGCGGCGCTGCGGCTGGACGTCCTCAAACAAGTCTGGATCACCATCCTGACCATCGCCACGGTCGGCGTGCTCATTACCGCCGGCATCACCGGCCTTGCCGCGCATTACATTCTGGGCGTTCCCGCAAGTATCGCGCTGTTGCTGGGCGCGGCGCTGGCCTCGACCGATCCGGCAACGCTGGTGCCGATCTTTCGGCAGATCCACATTCGCGACCGGGTTGCGCAAACCGTCATGGGCGAGTCGGCATTCAACGAC
>DASQOU010000066.1:0-19278 GCA_035644295.1 Bradyrhizobium sp. | reverse complement strand
GCCCTCGAACTCCTTGCCTTTCATTTCGAACAGCCCTGCTACCGTATTGTCGCCCAGTTTGGCGATCCGGTAGACGCCATCCGGCATCGGCATCTCCTCGAAACGCCAACCCAGCAGCGATGAATAAAACTCGCAAGCCTTCCTGGCGTCATGGGTATTTAGTTCGTTCCAGATGAAAGTACCGCGGCCGCTCATCGTGGTTCTCCTCGTCAATCGTGGAAGAATGCAGTGCACAGTCGCTCCTCGAGATGATCGGCGTCAACTGCCGCGAGGAGCGCGACCTATGTTTATTTCCGGCATCTTGAACTAGAATTTGCGAGAGCGTGTAACCGCTTTCGCGCCATATCATCTTTTCACGCTCTGTCATCTCAAAGTCTTCGTCAGCTGCCAAAATCCGGGCAAACAAAGGGTCATCATGATCGAGGTAAACGGCCGAGCCTATGTGAAACCTGAGCGCCCTACGGTGGTGGTCTGTCTCGATGGCTGCGACCCGCGCTATCTCAATTTTGAAAATGCGGCCAAGGTATTCCCAAACATCTCCCGGATGATGCGCGACGGCTTTTCCGCGCTCGCAGATGCTGCCATGCCGACCTTCACCAACCCGAATAATGTCTCGATCGTGACGGGCGCGCCGCCCGAGGTTCACGGCATTTCTGGAAACTATTATCTCGATCGGGCAACCGGCGAAGAAATCATGATTGTCGACGCAAGCCCGATGCGCGCCACGACCATCCTTGCCGAGATGTCGCGAGCCGGCGTGCGTGTCGCTGCGATCACAGCCAAGGACAAGCTTCGGAAGATGCTGGGCCACCGCATGGCCGGCGGGATCTGTTTCTCGTCCGAGAAAGCCGGCAGCGCGATTCTTGCCGAGAACGGAATTGAAAACGTCGAGGCGCTGATCGGGCGTTCGGCGCCGGACATGTACAGCCCGGATTTGTCGCTGTTCGTGCTTGATGCAGGCATCAAGCTGCTTGAGCAAGACCGGGCGGATCTCCTGTATCTTTCATTGTCGGATCTGGTTCAGCACGCCCATGGCCCGGGCGATAGCGAAGCGGACGCCTTCCACAGCGCGGTTGACGCGAAAGTCGGCCGGCTCGCCGGATTAGGCGCGGTTGTCGGATTAATTGCCGACCATGGGATGAACGACAAGACGCATGAGGATGGGGCGCCGCGTGTGGTTTTCCTCGAGGAGGAACTCAACCGGCGTTTCGGCCCGAATGCGGTGCGCGTCATCTGCCCGATCACCGATCCCTTCGTGAAGCATCACGGGGCGCTCGGATCGTTCGTGCGGGTTTACCTGCGAGCAAGACTGGAGCTGCCGGACGTCATGGACGTCGCTGCCGCAATCCCGGGAATTGCGCTTGTTCTTGACGGGAAAAGCGCCGCCAGCCGTTATCAGATGCCGCTCGATCGCGAGGGAGATTTTGTTGCGATCGGTGACACCCACACCGTCATCGGCTCGAGCCAAGCCGAGCATGACCTGACCGGCCTTGATGGCCATCGTCTTCGATCCCATGGCGGGTTGAGCGAGCAGATCGTGCCCTTCATTCTCTCGCATCCGATCAACGAAACTTACCGGAACCTTGCTGAAGCCAGACGGCTGCGCAATTTCGATATCTTCGATTTCGCTCTCAACGGCGTGCAGTAGACCCACCAGAAAAACCCATCAGAAAAATATTCTTTAGGGGGACGTGATGCTCGAAACAGGGCAAGCCATTGCAGGGCAATTTGCCGCCACCTCGGCCGTCGACGCCACGTATCGGCGTTATAAATGGGCGGCCTTGTTGGGCGTCTCGTTCTGCTACCTCTTCTATTACACCGGGCGCCAGACATTCGGATTTGCGATCCCCGGCATTCAGAAAGAACTGGGACTGTCCAAGGAAATGCTTGGATGGGTGAGCGCGGCGATGTTGTGGGCCTACGCGCTCGGCCAGTCGATCAACGGCAATCTCGGCGACAAGTGGGGCGGGCGCGCCATGATGCTCACCGGCGCGGTGCTGTCGTTCGCGGCGAACTGGACCACCAGCTTTGCCACCGGTTTCGTTGGCCTTTTACTGGCGTGGGGTTTGAACGGATACTTCCAGGCGATGGGGTTTGCGCCGGGAAGCAGGTTGCTTTCAAATTGGTGGGGGCACAAAAACCGCGGCTTTGTCTATTCGTTTTACGTCGGCATGTCGGGCTTTTCGTCGGTTCTCGCATATTTCCTTCCCATCATTATCTTAGGTCACCTGGGTCTCGACTGGCGCTGGATTTTCCGCCTCTCGGTCTTTCTTATGCTGTTCGGTGCGATCGTGATGTTTCTCACCGTGCGGGAGCGGCCCGAAGAGATCGGATTGGCGGGCCCGGCTGACGAAAAGTCGCCGGATGAGCCGGACAGCGGACCCGTCGATACCGAGGCCAGCGCTTCGCGCTATCGCGCTGTTCTGTCGAACTGGCGTCTCTATGCGACCGGTCTGTCGATCGGATTTCAAAACGCGGCGAGATACGCCTTGCTTGTCTGGATCCCCGTGCATTTTCTCGGCCCGAACTGGAAGTCGGCTTCCAGCGTGATCGATCCGGCCTGGATCACGGTGGCATTGCCGATCGGAATGGCGCTGGGGGCTTCAACGAATAGCTGGATTTCCGACCTGGTGTTTCATACGCGACGATATCCCGCGATCATCACCTACATGGTCCTTGCCGCGATCATCGCGATGTCGATGGAATTCGTGCCGCATGGCAGCCTGCTCGGGATTGCCGGACTGTTCCTGTGCGGTTTCTTCGTATTCGGTCCCGCATCCTCGTTCTGGGCGCTTTGCCCGGATATTTTTGGCCGGCGTCTCTCAGGAACTGCGACGGGCCTTCTCAACTTCATATCCTACGCATGTGCGGGGCTTGGGGAGCCTCTGATCGGACGCGTCATGGACCATACGGGAGATACGTCGGTCATTTTTCCGGTCGTCGCCGCACTTTGTGTCGGCAGTGCGTTTTCCGCACTTCTTATCAGGCGCTAAGAGCGGGATTTTTGCTTTGTCCGGAAGCGCATTGGCGGTGACATTGCCCGAAGAAAGCGTGGCAGGTCAGATTCAGTGCGGCTAGCCAGCCAATGGCGACCCGTGCAAGGGTAGTAATTGTTCTCGCAAAACTGATCATTCATGACCCCACCGCCCGTTACACCCTCAGAAATCCGCCGCGCGTTGTTGCTGCGCGAGGAGATCGCGCTACTCGATCTGCGACACGAGGCGGCCTTTGCCACCGGTCATCCGTTGTTTGCCGCCAACATGGCGGCTGAGCGGATCGCGCTCGAAGCCGAGACGCGGCTGCCCCGCAAGGACGTGGCAATCGTTATCTACGATGCCGGCGAGGGCGTCGTTGCCTCGGCGGCCGATCGTTTTGCGGCGTTGGGGTACACCAACGTTCGCCGGCTCGATGGCGGGCTGCAGGCCTGGCAGAGCGCGGGCTACGAACTGTTCAGGGATGTGAATTCCTACGCCAAGGCGTTTGGCGAACTGGTCGAGTCCCGCCGCCACACGCCCTCGCTATCGGCGGAAGAAGTCGCCGGCCTGATGGCGCGCAACGCCAATATCCGGATTCTCGATGTGAGGCGGCCCGACGAATACGCGACCATGAACATCCCTACCTCCATCAGCGTGCCCGGTGCGGAACTGGTGCTGCGCGCCGGTCGCGCTGCGCCTGATCCCGATACGACCATCATCGTCAATTGCGCCGGCCGCACCCGATCGATCATCGGTACCCAGTCGCTGATCAACGCCGGCGTCGCCAACAAAGTGGTGGCGCTGCGAAATGGGACCATCGGCTGGACGCTCGCCAAGCAAGAACTCGAGCATGGTGCGGATCGGCACGGCGCGATCGGCCTGTTCGAGGGCGCCAGGACCAATGCCCGCGAAGTCGCCTATCGCGCCGGCGTGCGGCATTTAAGTCCCGAGGAAGCGGTGGCGCTTGAAACGCAGACCCACCGCACGCTCTATCGCTTCGACGTTCGCTCACGCGAGGATTATGCCGCCGGTCACATCGGGGGTTTTCGCCATTATCCGGGAGGGCAGCTAGTCCAGGAGATCGACATGGCCGCGCCGGTGCGGGGGGCGCGCATCCTTCTCACCGACGACATGGCGGTCCGCGCCGACATGACGGCGTCCTGGCTCGCGCAAATGGGCTGGGAGGTTTACGTGCTGGACGGCGGCTATGATCGCAGGCTGGAAACGGGACCGCCGCTCGATTTGCCAAAGCCCGATCCGTCGCATCGTTACCGGCGGCCCTATGAAGGCACCAATGTCGCGCCCGAGGCCATGCAGGCCTATCTCGACTGGGAATTCGGTCTGGTCGAACAGCTCCGGCGCGACGCCACCCATGGGTTCTTTGTGATTTGATTTGGGACCTAGAGCGTTTTCGAGCGAAGTGGATACCGGTTCGCGTGAAGAAAACGCGTCAAAACAAGAAATTAGAGCGTCGGTTCTGATTCAATCAGAACCGATCTTGCTCTAATGGCGATGCTTCAGTCAGCGACCCCGATGGAATTGAACTGGCACCATTCGCGCAACGCCGCTTCCGTGGCTCTCGATTCGAAATCGTACCAGCGATCAAGCGCGTTTCGTCGTGTCAACAGGACACGAAACTTCTTGTAGGCGCCACGCTTGCTGAACATGTATCTCACCTCATCGAAGTCGTTCGGAAGAACTTCGCGCACAAAATCTAGCGCCAGTGGCTTGCCAAGGCCAAGTTGTCGCTTGTCGGGAATGTCGACGTATTTTTCCTCGTCCTCGACGTCATCGGGCAACTCATCGTTGAACTCGTCGTGATCGGAAAATTCCGAATGAAAATAAATTTTGCCCGTCCGCTTGCACAGGATGGCCCGATGCAAGCCGGCGCCGTCACCGACGAATTCGAACGCGAGGAGTATGTCCTGAAAGCTGACGGGCATGGATCTGCCCTCTCAAGCAAGCCAATTTTCCACGTTCAGGCCCCGGATACGTTTAAACTCGTTGGCATTAGCGGTCACGACCGTGGCGCCGGTCGCACAGGCGTGCGCAGCGATCAGCAGATCATTGCCGCCGATTGGCTTTCCGGCGGCTTCCAACTCCGAGCGAATTCTTCCGTATTCGGTGTCAGCCGGTACGTCGAACGGCAGCACGTTAATCTCGCCGAGCAGGTCTTCAACAACCTTGAGCAGCCGCTTCGAGCCGCTCTTCGCACATCCGTAGCGCAGCTCCGCTGCCACGACGATACTGGTGCAGACGTTATCCGCGCCCACCCTGGCAATCCGCTTAGTGGTTCTGCCCTGCGGATTCTTGATCAAGTCAGAAATGATGTTGGTGTCCAGCATGTAACGGGTCAAAACACGTTCTCCCGCGTCGGCACGGGATCGTCGATTTCAGGAAACTGCTCCTTGAGCGGCTTCATTGTCTTGAGCAGGGCGATCAATCCGCGCTTGCGCACCGGCTCAATCACCAGCCGATCACCATCGCGGTGAATGATGGCTTCGTCGCCCGGTAGTTCGAATTCGACGGGGATACGGACCGCTTGGTTGCGGCCGTTACGGAACAATCTAACGTGCCTTTGCTCAGCCATAGCAGCTTTCCTCCTGGCATATGCCAAAGACATATGCCTTTCGGTGTCCGGCTGCAAGAGGCTATTTGCCTGGATACTCGCGACGACCAGGCCAAAGGCGCGATACGTGAGGCTATTGCGTCCCACCGGACGGCACTGTTTCATGCGCCGCGCGTCGTGACGCCAGCGCCCAATGGGATCGCTGAGCTAAACATGTCCACTCAGCAACCTATCGTTATACGCGGTAGCGGGACGACCAACGCGGTAACCACCTGGATTTGCGCCGCCTCGGTTGCGGGCCTCCTGCTGACGGCTGCGATAAGTTTTCACCGCTCGGGAGCAATCGCGCTGCTCGCGGGCTGGATGGCCGCCTTGTTCGGGTCCATGCTGCTTTTCACTGCAACGCAGCGGGTCGAACTCAACGGCGACGAGATCTCCTATCAGAACCTCTTCAAGCGCAGACGAAGCCTTCGCCTCGATCAGATTCGCTCAGCCCAGGGGCATTATGGGCGCTCCACCAAGGGAGGGAGCGCCTCCTACCTGGTCATCGAACCGATCGACCCCGAGGCGCCTCCGATGAAAATAAGAATGGACTTCTTCTCGCACGCCGATGTGCAAACCATCAGAAATTTCTTCGGCGACAAGCTGAAGCGCTACGGAAAGAAGAAATGATCGCGGCCAGCCCTAGTACCCGCTTTCCGAAGTTCGTGATCCGGCTCCGCATCTTCGCAAACGAACTTCGGAAAGCAAAGGGTACTAGCAAGTTTATGATGCTAGTGCCGCTTTTCGATTTGCAGTTCCTGTTCGAGTGTGCCGCGGGTGATGTAGGAACTTCAAATCGGCGGTACTAGCCAAATGGCCGGGGCCAACCCGGCCGTCCGGCCGATAGTCTGGGCATGATGAAACGCGCAGATTTGTCCCTATCTTAGTCGATAGGAGTGACCCATGTCCGATCAAACCGACCTTTTAGGCCAATTCTCGAACGCGGTCGTTGCGCGCGCGGAAACCGCGAAAAGTGCAGTCATCGCCATCCGCCTTGCGCACGAGCGGCATGTGACAGGGATGGTGTGGCAATCGGGAATCGTCGTCACCTCTGAGCAGGCGCTGCCGCGACGAGATGATTTTGAATTGGTTGCGCCCGGCGGCTCGATCCTGAAGGCCACGATTGCCGGACGCGATCCCTCGACGAATGTCGCCATCCTCAAGCCGGCGGAACAGCTCGCCGCGCCGTCGATCGCTGCGGGCGAGGCGCGTACCGGCGCGGCGGCGCTCGCAATCGGAGCCGACGGAGCGGGCGGCGCCAGCGCGCGGCTCGGGCTCGTCAATCTTGCCGGTCCCGAATGGCATTCCAGCCGCGGCGGCCTGATCGACCGGCGCATCGTGCTTGATGTTCGGTTGGCCAGTCGCGAGGAAGGTGGGCCGGTCTTTGATGCCGCAGGCGCGTGTCTGGGCATGTCGACCTTCGGGCCACGTGGCCAGGTCATTGTCATTCCAACCGCAACCATCGAACGGGTCGTGCCGCAGCTCGCCAAGAACGGCCGCGTCGCGCGCGGGTGGCTTGGTGTCGCCTTGCAGGCCGTCGCGGTGCCGGACGCGCTACGCGAGAGTGCCGATCAGTCCAGTGGCTTGATGGTGATGTCGGTCGTCGACAACGGTCCGGCGGCGCAGGCGGGGATAGTGGCGGGCGATATCATCCTGAGCGTCGACGGCACATCGGCCCATCGATTCCGAAGGCTCGCCAGGCATTTCGGTGCCGATAGCATCGGGCGCAAGGCTGAGCTTCGCCTCATCAGGAGTGGCGCGGTGATGACCGTGCAGACGACGATCGCAGAACGGCAAGCTGCATGAGGCAAGCCGCAAGCATACTTGCGCCAAACGAGCGGTTGCGCGTCGCGGTCCACGCCGTGGACGCGACGCGCCGTGCCGCGCTCGGCAGGGTAGTCACTGAGGCCGGACATGTGGTCGTCGGCACGCTGGACGATGCTGACGTGGTGCTGGCGGATGGCGACTGCCCAGCCGGTGAAACCCGCGCGGTGGTCGTGCTAGGCGGCCCGGACGATGATTTGCCGGGCGTGCTGCCCCGCGATGCAAGTACAAGCCAGATCGATGCCGCCATACGGGCGGTTGCCGCCGGCCTGATCGTGCGCTTGCCAGGGGCGAGGGAGGCCGGCTTCGGCGCGATGCGCGATACCGATGCGCACGCGCTATTGACGCCGCGGGAACTCGAGGTGTTGGGAGCGCTTGCAGAAGGCATGACCAACAAGGCGATTGCCCGCCGACTGGAGATCTCGCTGCATACCGTGAAGTTCCACGTCGAATCCCTGTTCCGGAAACTCGGCGCACGCACCAGGACCGAGGCCGTGGCGAAAGCTTCCGAACGCCGTCGCCATGAGACAATCACGCTGTGACAAGTTGACGCCCGGCCTGATTTGAGGGCGAGTGGATCGTTGTTTCGCGGTTCCGTCTTGCCGGCAGGCATCACAATGGATGCTGATTGACCGGACGACATCATCACGATCCATCACAAACAAGTGGCGAAGGAATATCACAACAGTCGCTCAGGTCTTCTTGATAGCGAACCCATGATCGAACGAAGACCTGGAGCAAACCAACATGACCGAAAGTTTAGAATCCGTGGGAGGCTTCACCATCGAAGCGGTGGCGGAAGATGGACGTTTCGACCAAACGAGCATCGCCCTGCATTGGCTTACGGTGCTCCTCATCATCGTTCAATTTACAAGCGCATGGTTACGCGAAGCCGTCGGCCACGAAACCAGCTTCGCCGCGGCAATTCTGACGACGCACCAAACGATGGGTGCGCTGATATGGATCGTTGGGTTGGTGCGTCTCGTCTGGCGGCACAGATTTGCATCTTTGCCACCATTTCCGCAGAGCATGCCGATACTGCAGCAATGGATCGCAAAGGCCAATGAATACGGCCTTTATGTGCTACTTTTCGTGCAGCCGATCACTGGTCTCGGCAACGTGCTGTTTCACGGCCGTCCCTTTCACCTGTTGATCTGGGAAGTGCCGGCGCTGTTGGCGCCGAACCCGGCCATCCGCAGCCTGTTCGTCGAGGCCCACGAGTTCGGTGCCAAAGCACTTCTCGCCCTGATCGGCTTGCATGCGGGCGCCGCACTTTTCCACCGGCTGGTCTTGCGCGACGGCGTGCTGCAACGGATGCTGCCGTGGGGCTCGAACTGAGCCGCGGCGCGTTAACCCAGCACGGAGCCAACCGTGCATGACGTGGAATAAATCAGTCCCTCGACCGGTCTTGCCCGTGTGCGGGGCGCGGTCACCTCAAAGGAGAGATCATGTTAACGATACCAAAATCGGTTGTCGCTGCACTGGCGGCCTTCGTCGGGCTTTTCGCTGTGCTTTTCGTTGCCGTGCCGTCGGCATATGCGGAAGACAAGGACATCGCACAGGCATTGCGCGCCGGCGATCTCGTCATCGTCGTCCGCCATGGAGCCACTTTTCCCGATCAGGCCGATACCGATCCGTTCAACCTCGACAACATTGCCGCTCAACGCAATCTCAACGACAAGGGCAAGGCGTTGGCAAAGGCATTCGGCGACGCGCTTCGTCAAGCCGGGGTGCCCGTCGGTAAAGTCTACACCAGCAAATTCAACCGCGCCTACGAAACTGCGGTCATTGCCGGTTTCAAGGACATCGAGAAGACCACGGATCTGACGGAGGGTGGCCTTGTTGTGTCGCCGAACGAGAACAACCGGCGCTCCGAGGCGTTTCGAAAAATGCTCGCCAGCGCGCCGAAGGTTCACACCAACACGATCCTCATCACGCACCAACCGAACATTATCTCAGCGCTCGGCAAGGACTGGTTCGACGTGAAAGAAGGTGAAGCGTCGATCTTCCGCCCCGCCAATGGCGCCTACACGCTGGTCGCGCGCGTGCAGATGGACGAATGGCCCCGTATCGCAGCCGTGGGCAACTGACCCCATACGGATTCAACGGGCCGGCTGGTTGAGTGTCTTTACACGGATTCCAGCCGGCTCGATCAGGCGGACCCCACATCGCTAGCTGTGAGCGTGATGAATTTTGATTGAATCGGATGTTCAGCGAGTTCCCTTTCCTTCTCCCCTTGTGGGAGAAGGTGGCGCGGACGCAGTCCGTGCCGGATGAGGGGTTTCTCTCCGCGGATGAGGGATTTTCATCCGCGGAGAAAGACCCCTCACCCGGATCGCAAGAGCGATCCGACCTCTCCCACAAGGGGAGAGGTGGACCGTCGATGCGGCGCTAACTCAACCTAATCTCATCATGCTCTCTAGGCAGCAATCCTTTCGAGCAGATCCTGAACAAGTCCTTTCAGCAGGTCGAGCTTGTAACGCGTCATGGCGAGTGGCTTTGCACCGAGTGTGGATTTACTAGCTGCCTTGGCGATGGTCGCGACGTTCACCGCGGCTCCTTGCGCCGCGGATTCGGCGTCCGCAAGCCGAAGCGGTACCGGCGCAACGCCTCCGGCCACGATGCGAACAAGCTTGAACGCCCCGTCCGCGATGACGGCGCGGACCACGACTTCGACCAGCGGCCACTCGGCATAGCTGCGGCTGATCGCCCGCCGGTAAAGAGCCCGCTCGTTCGCTACGGGATTGCCGAGTTCGATGCTCTCGATGATCTCGCCGGGCGCAAGTGCATGGTCGGCGGCGCCGTTGGAGCCATCGCCAAGCAGTTGGGCGATGGTGAGGCGCTGGCGAAGATTCGTCGTGACCGTCGCGTCATAGGCCAAAAGCGCCGCGGCCAGTGTGGAGGGATGCGGTGCGACGCAGGGTCCGAGATCGAAGGCGACGCCGTAGAGGTGATTGCCCTCGCGCGCCGGACAGATAGTGCCGCCCTTCTTGAGGCAGGCAATATCCGGGTCGCGATAGTACCAACAGCGCGAACGCTGCGCGAGATTGCCTCCAAGCGTTGCGACATGCCTTATCTGCGGCGTTGCGAGTCCTTCGGCCGCCGCGCTCAGGCCCGGATAGGCCGCGTCGAGTTTCGGATCGGCCGCGATCGCCGCGATACTGGCGAACGCACTGATCCGAGCCGCGCCGCTCGCGTCCCACGTAACGTCAGGGATGCCGGCGGGACGCACCAGATCGACCAGGGGTCCGCGCGATACGCCACTGCGCCGCCGCTCCGAAAGGTCGGTCCCCGCGGCGCGGAATTCGGCCCGCTGTGCGGCCGCCGATGCTGAGCTAATGTTCATGCCACGCTCCTCTGGTTCAGGATGGCGACAAGCCGGGCCGGCGTGATCGGAAGCTCGTAAGCCCGCACGCCGATCGCGTTGCGGATGGCGTTCGCGATCGCCGGCGAAGTCGGCACGGTCGCGACCTCGCCAATGCCGACGCTGCCGCCGAGCACGTGATCGAAGCCCGCTTCGTCGAAATGCACGTCGATGTTGGGCGTGTCTGCGATGCCGGGGATCCGATAGTCCTCGAGCCCGGCGGTGAGAATGTCGCCGCTTGCCGGATCGACCTCACGCCCCTCGTAGAGCGCATAGCCGATACCCTGGATGACCGAACCCGCCGCCTGGCTGCGCGCCAGCGCCGGTGCGGCGAGTTTGCCGACCGCAATCCCAGTGTGAACGTTGAGGACCCGCACGTGGCCAAGCCAGGTATCGACCTCCACTTCGATCACCTGCACCGAACTAGGCACGCCGGCACCGATGGCGAGATTGGAGAACCGGCGCATCATCCAGCCGAAGATGGTCCCCATGAAACCAGCTTCCTTCAGGGGTGAGCGAACGCCCGGAGCTGTCTGCCTGGAGTCCTCCGGGCGCGTCGCAGACACCGTGATGTCGGCCGATGCTGCGATCAGTTCACGCCATGGTGCATTGGAGCCGGGCGCGGGCTTTCGTCGCGCATTTTTCTCGAGGGCGTCCTTGAGCTTCCCGATCGCGAGCAATGCCGGCGGTATCACCGAGGCGGTGGTGCGGCTGCCGCCCGAGCCCGGTCCTTCGATGAGATTGGAATCCCCAATCCGCACCTCGACCTCGTGCGGCTCCAGGGCGAATTCATGGGCCACCGTGTTGGCGATCACCGTTCGACTGCCGGTGCCGATGTCCTGGATAGCGGTGCTTGCGATCAGGCGTCCGCCTTTGATCGCCAACTCGAGCTTCGAGCCCGGTTGCCACAGATAAAGCCAGTATCCCGTGGCAACGCCAACGCCGCGACGGTAGCGTCCGCTCTGCCTCGCCGCTGTCCTGGCGCCGCGCCAGACGTCGAGCCCCGCCGCCCAGTCATAAAGACGCTGACGGTTGGGGTCGGTGTCCCATCGCTTGCGCAAGGAGATCGGATCGATCTGCATCCGCAGCGCCGCCTCGTCGACCGCCTGTTCCAGCGCAAACGCCATCGGCGGTCCGCCGGGGCCGCGAAACGGCGCGCCGGGCGGCAGATTGCTGACGACGTCGAAGTCGATCAGCTCCTTGGCCTCGGCGGGATAGATCAAGCGCGCCAGCGCTGCGATCGTGGAATTGATGCCGGCGCCATTGTCGGAATAGGCGGTCAGCGACAGTGCCTTGAGGTTGCCCTCGCGCGAGGGCAATAGCGCAATCTTGATTTCCGTTCCAGGGCGGTGCCCGGTGAGGGACAGTTCGTCGTGGCGGTCGAGTGCAACGCGAACCGGCGCCTTCGCCGCGCGCGCCAGTTCGATCGCGGCGATGGTGTCGATGCCGAGACTGGCCTTCGAGCCAAAACCACCGCCGACATGGTCGGCGATCACGCGCACCTTGTCGCGGTCGAGCTTGTATCGCTTCGCGATCAGTTCCATCAGATGAAACACCGCTTGGGTCGACACATGCACCGTGAGGCGATCGCCGTCAAAGCGAGCGACGGTGGCATGCGGCTCGAGGCAGGTGTGCGACTGGCCGGCGGTTCGGAAAACGCCTTCGACCAGCAGCGGATCGTGGGTTTCCGCCGCCGTCGCGATTTCGCTCCGTACCTTCTTGGCCTTGTGCGAGAACGCGGCAGACGGACCTCGCACATTCGCTTTCCAGGCCGCCGGCGCCGGTGAACCCTCCGACACGTTGCCGGCCTTCCTGCGGGTTGATTTTTCGAACACCACCGCAGCACCCGGCTTGCGGGCCGCGTCCAGTCCGACGACCGACGGCAGTTGCTCGCATTTGATTGCGATGGAAGCCGCAGCTTCGCGCGCGGTCTTGCGGTCCTTTGCCGCGATCGCGGCGATCGGCTCGCCGACATAGCGGACGGTGTTGTCGTCTGCGAGCAGCGAGATCACGGCCATCACACCCGGCATCGCGCGCGCAGGCGCGAGGTCGAGCTCGACGATCCGCCCGTGCGCGACATGCGAACGGACGATCAAGCCTTCGAGTTGACCATTGTGGCGGATGTCGACGGTATATTTTGCGCTGCCCGTCACCTTGTCGCGGGCCTCGACCCGCGGTGGGGCCGTTTCGTCGCCGTCGAAGCGGCCGCTACAGGCCTCAGCTACCGCGCGTAAAATATTGTCATAAGCGCCGCAGCGGCAGAGATGACCCGACAGCGCCGCGCCGATCTCCTCGCGCGAGGGGACGGCGGTGCCCTTCGCCTTGCGCCAGCTGTCGTGAAAAGCGACCGCCTCGACGACAAACCCCGGCGTGCAGAAGCCGCACTGCAAGGCATCGAGCGTCATGAACGCGCGTTGTATCGGATGCAGTTTTGCGCCGCCGATCCCTTCGACGGTCGTGACCGTCCTGCCGGCAACTGCGCTGGCCGGCATCAGGCAGCTCACGACGGCGACGCCGTCGAGCAATACGGTGCAGGCGCCGCAGACCCCGGCACCGCAGACGAGCTTGGTTCCGGTGAGATCCATTTTGTCGCGGATGACATCGACCAGAAGGGCTTCGGGATCGTCGGGCAAGGTTTCGATGCGACCATTGATCGTTACTGAACTCATCGCGATCTCCTTTTGGTGCGGGATTGGAAGGCAGCGGGCGCTATCGCGCCCGCTATGAGCAGACGAACGATCCGGTCGAGTTCGCGCAGGACGCTGGCGTCGAGGCGCAGATTATTGAATCCGCGGATCGCAATCTGAATACAGCGGGCAAGATCGCGGGATGTCATGCCGTTCTGCAAGGCAAGACCCTGCTTCGCACAGACACGATCGATGGTTTCGGCGCGCAGATCGGCGTTATGCTCGATGAAACTCTGATAGAGATCACGGGTCTGAAGCTGATGCTCCGATAATAGTTCTTCGGCCTGCGGCGACTCCTCGACGCATTCGAGGAGATAACGAAAGCGGGCACCAATCTGCGCCGCCAGAATATCGGCGAGGCCGCCGCCGGCCTTTTCCTGGTCGAGCCCGGCCGAAGCCTCCGCCTCGTAGGCGAGCGCGTGCAGATCCTCGACGACCGCCCGGAACAGTGCCTCCTTGCTCGCGTAATGATGATAGAGGGCCTGCCGTGTCAGCCCGGCCTCCTCCGCGATCTGGCTCATCGACGCGCGCCGATAGCCGAATCTGGCGAAGATATTTCCCGCCGCCGACAAGATGCGATCCGAAGAACCCATTCGACAATTTTGACAAAAATGGTCAATTTGTCAAATAAGGGTAATTCACGTTTCGGCGACCTCATGAAATTGCGCACCAGCCTGGTGGGATGCTCTCGAAACGGTCATGTCAGCGGCATCGGGCCGGCCACGAGCTTCCGATCGTCGACGCTTGCGTGGTGGAGGGCGCATGGACTGGCGCACCAGCAAGATTCTTGGTCTCGCCGCTGGCATAGAAGATAAATTTTACGTACTTAACAACTGCGCCATTGTCGGCATGGCCGGAGATTGGTCTGCCTTCGTGTTTGCACAGTGAGGAGTAGCGGAAGTCATGGCGTCACCCAAAGTCGCAATCGTGGGCGCCGGAATGGGCGGTATGGCTGCGGCCGGCACGCTTCGGCAGGCGGGCATCGACGTCGAGGTTTACGAACAGGCGCATCAATTCGGCCGTATCGGCGCCGGCATCCAGATGCTGCCCAATTCGATGAAGGTGCTGCGCGGCATCGGCGTCGAGGCGATGCTGCGCGAGCGCGCCTTTGCGCCATACTCCCACCTCAACCGCGTCGGCGACACCGGTGAACTCAAGCGCGAGCTGCCGATGCCGGAGGACCTTTATGGCGCGCCTTTCCTCTGCATGCATCGCGCGGATCTGCACGAGGCGCTGACCTCGATCGTGCCGAACGGGATCGTCCATCTCAACAAAAAACTGGTTGGGCTGGAGCAGAACGGCGGGCCGGTGACGCTATTCTTCGCCGACGGGACGACGGAGAAGGCGGATGCCGTGATCGGCGCCGACGGCGTCCATTCGGTGGTGCGCGACATCATCATCGGGCCCGACAAGCCGCTGCACCGCGGCCGCATCGCCTACCGTTCGGTGTTCAACGCTCATTTGATGCCGAAAGAGATCTCCCGCTCCCGCACCAAATGGTGGGGCGAGGATCGCCACATCGTGATCTATTACACGACCAAGGACCGCAGCCAGCTCTACTTCGTGACCAGCGTGCCGGAGCCGGCCGACTGGATGACCAAGGAATCGTGGTCGGCCAAGGGCGACGTGAACGAGTTGCGCGCAGCCTATGCCGGTTTCCATCCCGAGGTGCGCATGGTGCTCGATGCCTGTCCCGATTGCCACAAATGGGCAATCCTGGAGCGCGACCCGCTGCCGACCTGGAGCCAGGGCAGGATCGTCCTGATTGGCGACGCCTGCCATCCGATGACGCCTTACATGGCGCAGGGCGCGGCGACCTCGATTGAGGATGCCGCGGTGCTGGCGCGCTGTCTGAAGGACGTGCCGGTCGAGGGAATCGAGGCGGCATTCAAGCGTTTTGAGGCGCACCGCAAGCCGCGCACCTCCAAGATCCAGGAAATCTCAAGCGCCAATACCTGGATGAGCGGCGGCAACGACGATCCGAGCTGGCTCTATGGCTACGACGCCTGGAATGTTTCGTTGGATGAGCCGGCTCCGGCGCCGGGCTCGGCCCGGAAATCGGCCGCGGCATGAGCGGTGCTGTGACGTCTTCCGCGGCAAGCTTCACCGCGCCGGATGGTCTTTCGATCGCCTATACGCTGCACGCGATTGCGCGGCCTGTCGCATCGCGACCGCGGATCGCGCTGATCCATTCTTTGGCGCTCGACCAGAGCATTTGGGATGGCGTGGTGCCGCTATTGACGCAACATGCGGACGTGCTGACCTATGATTGCCGCGGCCATGGCAGGTCTGGGCGCGCGAAAATAAAGTTCACGCCCGAACTGTTCGCCGCGGACCTTGCGCGCCTGCTCGACCACGTGAACTGGCCGCGTGTCACGCTCGGCGGTTGCTCGATGGGCGGCTGCGTCGCGCAGGCGTTTGCCGGGGCTTATCCCGACCGCGTGCAAGCGTTGGCGCTGATCGATACCACGGCCTGGTACGGCCCAACCGCACCGAAGGACTGGCGCGAGCGCGCCGCCACCGCGGCTACCAAGGGGTTCCAGGCCTTGTCGGCATTTCAGGCGACGCGCTGGGTGAGCGATGCGTTCCGCGAGGCGCATCCGCAATTGATCCGCGCGAATCTGGATGTGTTCCTCGCCAATGATATCGACTGCTACACCGCGACCTGCGAGATGCTGGGCGATGCCGATCTTCGGCACTATCAGTCGTCCCTGCGGATGCCGACCAGCGTCATCGTCGGTGAAGAGGATTACGCGACACCGGTCGCGATGTCCGAGCAAATCCAAAAGGCCCTTCCGGACGCGACGCTGTCGGTCTTGCCGAACGTGCGCCATCTGACGCCGATCGAATGCCCGGCGGCAATCGCGGAGAAAATTCTGGCGTTGATCGAGCGGGCGCGCGATATCTGATCCGACCGTCCAACCTGCCCTCGGGCTGGCTTGCGCGCGGAATTCATGCAGGCCGACAAGCGGGCCGATAAACCAACGAACGGGAGAGAGCCTTTGTCAGTCACCAACGCGGAGCCTGTGTCCGGGGCTTCCGCCGTTCCGTCGCCAGCACAGCCATTCGCTTCCGAGGGGGCTGCCGCCAATTTGCTTGCGCGCATGGAGCAGTTGCCGATGTCGGGCTGGTTCGTCCGTGCCCGCGTCGTCATGGGGAGCGCAACCTTCTTCGACGCGTTCAACGCGCTGTCGATCGCCTTCGTCCTGCCGATCCTGGTGCCGCTGTGGCACATTACGGCGCCGGAAGTCGGCATCATGATCGGCGCCAGTTATGTGGGCCAGGTTGTGGGAGCGCTGGCTTTCAGCTGGGCGGCCGAGCGGTATGGCCGCGTCCCCTGCGCCGCGGCGGCAACCGCGATCTACGCGCTGATGAGTCTCGCCTGCGCTGGCGCGTGGAGTTTTGGCGTTCTCCTGATTTGCCGCTTCATCCAGGGCATCGGCGTCGGCGGCGAGATGCCCGTCGCCGCCACCTATATCAGCGAGCTTTCCCGTGCCCGCGGCCGTGGGCGGTTCTTCATGCTGTATGAGATGATCTTCCCGATCGGGCTGATGGTGACCGGCCAGGTCGGTGCGCTGCTAGTGCCGCTGTTTGGATGGCAGATCATGTTCATGATCGGCGGCATCCCAGGACTTCTCATCGCGCTGGCGTTATTGTGGCTGCCGGAATCCCCACGCTGGCTGATCGGCAAGGGACGCTTGGCAGAAGCCGAGGCCGTGGTGCTGCGGCTGGAAGCTGCTTCCAGCAAGGCGGGCGCGGTGACGCCGGACGCGTTACCGGCCGTGACGACCATGCCGGCGCAGGTTGCTGTCCCGCCGCGGTCGCGCGGCAAGTGGAGCGAATTGCTGTCGCCTGCCTATCGCGGCCGCACGTTGATCGTCTGGGTGCTATGGGCTTCCGCCTATCTGATTGCCAACAGCCTCAACAACTGGATGCCCACGCTCTACACCACCGTTTATCATCTCGACCTGCCCCACGCGCTGCGGGCCGCGTCGATGACCAACGTCGCTCAAGTGGGGCTGGTACTGATCTGTGCCATGGTAATCGACCGGACCGGCCGCAAATACTGGATGATGGGCGCCTTCGGCCTCGGTGCGGTGACGCTGAGCGTGCTGGCGTTCGGCGGCACGCCGGACGTCACATGGGTCATGATCTTCAGCACCCTCAGTTACGGCCTCATCGGGTCCATCGCCGCGGTCGTCTATCTCTACACGCCCGAGATCTATCCGACCCGGATGCGCGCGATCGGCACCGGGGTGGCCACCTCGTGGCTTCGGATCGCCTCCGCAATCGGACCGACGCTTATTGGATTTATGCTCGCCAAGGGCGGCGTCGATACGGTGTTCCTGATGTTCGCAGGCGTCGCCGTGGTGGGACTGGTGGCTGCGACCAGAATGATCGAGACGCGCAACCTGCGTCTGGAGGAAATAGCCCGCTGATGTCAGGCGGCCTGCCTGATGGATGTGGCTTAGAGCAAGGTCGGTTCTGATTGCTCAGAACCGACGCTCTAATTTCTTGTTTTGACGCGTTTTCTTTACGCGAACCGGTATCCACTTCGCTCGAAAACGCTTTAGCGATGCACGTTCACGGTTGATGCCGCCGGGTGATGGCGACCTGCGCCGCTTGCGCATAAAGGCTCGAGATCAACTCGAGCTGCATGCGGGTTGTTTCGGATTTTGGCGCCCAGCCGTCCAGCGCCTCGAGCATCGGCGGCAATGTCGCCGCGCGCAAGGCGGCATAGGCTTCGGTGACCGAGCGCCCCGTCGCGGTGGCGCGGTAGCGCGTTTCCTTGCGCGACGAACTGCCTTCGGTTTCGATCAGGCCTGCGCGAACAAGTTTGCGGGTTGCGTATTGAAGGTTGGGGACATCGACGCGGTTGAGCAATTGTCCGATCTCGGAGAGCCGCTTGGGCTCATCGCCCATCCGAACGACATTGAGCACGGCGACATCGTCGCCGGTCAGCGGCACGTCACAGACGGCAGCCAGACACGCCGCCTTCCAGCGATAATAGGCTTGCGCCAGTCGCTCCAGCCCGAATTCGAATTCGGACAGCCGCCGTTCCGTCTCCGTGCGCGCGAGATGCCAGGACCCCGGCCGTTCGGCAACAGCAGGTCGCTTTTTCGGCGTCGCCGTGTCGCCGGCTCTCTTCACCGCGGTCTTCTGCGTCCTCTGCAAAACGGTCTCCCGATGTCGCGCGCGCTCAAGGCGTAGGCAAGCGCTGCCGAATCTATGCTATTTACAATTATGAATCTTACATTAAAAATTCAATTAAGAAAGCACGATGAAGTGGCAGCCACAAACGGCTGCGTTCCGCGTTCTCGGAGGGGAGTTGGTACAGTGGCAGGACAATGGATCGATATCGCGGCCGCGGATGGCGGCAGCTTCAAGGGATATCTGACCGTTCCGGCATCGGGGTCGGGTCCCGGCATCCTGCTGCTGCAGGAGATCTTCGGCGTCAATTCCTCGATGCGCGAGGTCGCCGATTATTATGCCGAGGAAGGTTACGTTGTGCTGGCGCCGGATCTGTTCTGGCGCCTCGAGCCCGGCATCGAACTGGGCTACTCTGAAGCGGATTTCAACAAGGCGTTCGGCTATTATCAGCGCTTCGACGCCAATCAGTCGATCAAGGACGCCGCCGATGCGCTGAAGGTACTGCGCGCGCGCGCCGAATGCGCCGGCAAGGTCGGCGCGCTCGGTTTCTGCCTCGGCGGCAAGCTCGCCTATCTGACCGCGGCACGCACCGATGTCGATTGCGCCGTCTCTTATTACGGCGTCGGCATCGAGGCCGACCTCGGCGAGGCCGAGCAAATCAAAGGC
>DASQOU010000065.1:0-2057 GCA_035644295.1 Bradyrhizobium sp. | reverse complement strand
GGCGTTCACTTTGGCCACCAATCGCACCGCTGGAATCCGAAAATGGCGGATTACATTTTCGGTGCGCGCAACAACATCCATATCATCGACCTCGCCCAGACCGTGCCGATGCTGCATCGCGCGCTCCAGGCGGTCAGCGATACTGTCGCCAAGGGCGGCCGTATCCTGTTTGTCGGCACCAAGCGGCAGGCGCAGGACGGCGTCGCCGAAGCCGCCAAGCGCTCGGCGCAATATTTTGTCAATTCGCGCTGGCTCGGCGGAACGCTGACCAACTGGAAGACGATTTCCGGTTCGATCAAGCGGTTGCGGCACCTCGATGAAGTGCTCAATTCCGGCGATGCCAATGCATACACCAAGAAGGAGCGGCTGACGTTGCAGCGCGAGCGCGACAAGCTCGATCGTTCGCTCGGCGGCATCAAAGAGATGGGCGGTCTGCCCGACATGATCTTTGTGATCGACACCAACAAGGAAGACATCGCGATCCAAGAGGCCCAGCGGCTCAACATTCCCGTCGCGGCGATCGTCGACACCAATTCCGACCCCAAGGGCATCACCTATGTCGTGCCCGGCAATGACGATGCCGGTCGCGCCATCTCGCTGTATTGCGACCTGGTCGCCCGCGCGGCGATCGACGGTATCTCGCGCGCGCAGGGCGAGGCCGGAATCGACGTCGGCGCCTCCGCCCATCCCGCCCGTGAGGAAATCCCGACCGCGCCGCAGCCCGCGGGCTTCCAGGGCCTTGCCGGGCCGCGGGGAGCTGCCGACGATCTCAAAAAGCTCACCGGCGTATCCGGCGCGATCGAGAAGAAGTTCAACGATCTCGGCATTTTCCACTATTGGCAGCTCGCCGAACTCGATCACGATACCGCTCACCAGATCGGCGAAGAGGTCGGCCTTCCGAGCAGGGCCGATGGCTGGGTCGCCCAAGCCAAGGCGATGACCGCGGAAGCGGAATAGCGAAGTGCTGGCCGAACATCCCGGCCAGCAGACTCCAATTTACGACATGGCTGAAGCTGGATGGCGGCGAGGCGGCTAAGCCGCGCCGCTACCGGCCTGACAGGCAGAGGACGTGCAACAATGGCGACAATCACAGCGGCGATGGTCAAGGACCTGCGCGAGACCACCGGCGCAGGCATGATGGACTGCAAGGCCGCACTTACCGAGAACGATGGCGACATGCAGGCGGCGATCGATTGGCTTCGCAAGAAGGGCCTGTCGAAGGCGGCGAAGAAGGCCGGCCGTGTTGCGGCGGAGGGCCTGATCGGCGCGCTGACCGCAGGGACCAAGGGCGTTGTCGTGGAGGTCAATTCCGAGACCGATTTCGTCGCGCGCAACGGCCAGTTCCAGGGACTGGTCAAGATGATCGCGCAGGTCGCGCTCGACGTCGGCGCCGATGTGGAAAAGATCAAGGCCGCCAAGGTCGGCAGCGTAACCGTCGAGACGGCCATTGCAGACGCGATCGCAACTATCGGCGAAAACATGACGCTGCGCCGCTCAGCTTCGCTTGCAGTGCCCAAGGGCGTGGTGTCGAGCTACGTGCATAATGCGGTGATCGAAGGCGCGGGCAAGATGGGCGTGATCGTGGCTCTGGAATCGGCAGGCAAGACCGATGAACTGGCCGCACTTGGAAAGCAGCTCGCGATGCATGTCGCCGCCGCCAACCCGCAGGCGCTCGATCCGGCCGGGCTGGATCCCGCGGCGGTCAAGCGTGAGAAGGACGTGCTCGCCGACAAATACCGTCAGCAGGGCAAGCCCGAGAACGTGATCGAAAAGATCGTCGAGTCCGGTTTGAAGACCTACTACAAGGAAGTTTGCCTGCTGGAGCAGGCGTTCATCCACGATAGTGCCAAATCGGTCGCCCAGGCCGTCAAGGAAGCTGAGGGCAAAATCGGCGCGCCTGTGAAGATTGCTGGATTTTTGCGCTATGCTCTGGGCGAGGGAATCGAGCGGCAGGAAACCGATTTCGCAGCCGAAGTGGCTGCGGTTAGCGGCCAGAAATAAACGCCCGAACGGCGCTTTCGGACTGTTGCGCTGGGAGCTGCCGGGCGGGCTAGGGA
>DASQOU010000064.1:0-3595 GCA_035644295.1 Bradyrhizobium sp. | reverse complement strand
CCTGATGCTGTTCACCCGCAGTTTCGAGGCGGTGCTGGATTTCATTCAGTTCGCCCTGTTGTTCTGTTCGTTCTTCACCGTGCTCGGCGTCATCAAGCTGCGCATCACGCAGCCCGATCTGCCGCGGCCCTATCGCGCCTGGGGATACCCGATAACGCCTGGGGTTTTCCTGCTCGTGACGCTCTTCATGATGTACTATCTTGCCGTCGACCGGCCGCTGCAATCGTTTCTCGGTGTCTCGATCATGGTTTCCGGGCTTCTGATCTACGCCATATTCCGCAAGCGGGACGCTGCCGGCTCCACGACCTCATTGCCAGGCCACCCCTGGGGTCGCGAATAGAGATGTTTCAAACGTCGAAAATCGCGGCGGCCGCTGCGGCCATGATCCTCGCGGCCCTGCTGGGAGCGCGCGCCGCCGAAACCGTAACCGCCGATGACACCGCGCGTTTCCTCGCTGGACTGCCGCCGTCGGCCGACTCGCCGCTGACGCCATTGACCAGGGATGCTGCCTGGCAGCACCATGCAAGGTTTTTTGATACCGCGTTCGCGCAGCTCGAACAGCGCCAGTTGTCGAAAATCCGGAACTGGTCGGCGGCCAACCTGGCCGCGCCGCGGCCGACCATGTTCTACATGTTCTCAGGCCCGGACTTCCTCTATGCGGACGCGTTCTATTCCAATGCGACGACCTATGTGCTGAGCGCGCTTGAGCCGCCGGGCTCGGTGCCCGACCTGACACGATGGCCGCGCGGTGGCGTTGGCGCTGCGCTTTACAATGTCGAGCGTTCGCTCGGGTCGGTGCTGAGCTTTTCCTTCTTCATCACCAAGCAGATGAAGGTCGACCTGCATGCCGATCAGCTCAGCGGCACGCTGCCGATCCTCTATGTGTTCCTCGCGCGCTCGGGCAAGACCATTCGCAACGTCAGTCCGGTCGCGATCGACAACAAGGGTGCAGCATATTTTGCCAACGAAAATCCCGGCCCCAACGCGACGCGCGGGGTGCGGATCGTGTTCGCCGGCAGCGATGGCGTGGAAAAGACGCTTTATTATTTTTCGACCGATCTTTCCAATCCTAGCGTCAAGGCCAGTGGATTCCTGAAATTTTGCGCGACGCTTGCGCCCGGCAACAGCCTGATCAAGAGCGCGTCGTACCTCTTGTATTCCGCCAACTTCACCGCGGTGCGCGACTTCCTTCTCGCCAATAGCGCGACGATCATCCAGGACGATTCCGGAATTCCGCTGGCCTATTACAGCGCGAAGAAGTGGCGCTTCTTCCCGTTCGGCCGCTATGCCGGCCCGATCGCCGAATTCCCGGGACGATATCAGGAAAGCTACGCCGAATTGTTCCGGCGGGCACAGCCGATTGATTTCGGCATCGGTTATCGCTGGCGCTCGTATGAATCGAATTTGCTGCTGTCGGTCAGATTGCCCGACGACGGTTCGGCCATCCCGGAGGCGGCGACTGACACACTGCCGCCCAGACCGCCGCGCCCGCCAAAACCGCGTCCGCCGGCGCCCATCGAGCCGCAGCCGTCGCGAGGTTTTCTCTGGTTTTCGCGCTAAGCCAAACGCGGCAAACGATCCACTTACCACCGAACGTTTTGGCTCGGCACGATGAAAGCTGTGTTACTTGGCGCTGCAGGAGTTCGATCGAAATAATGCCACGCTGCGACGATGACGACGACAAGGGCAAGCGCCGCCATAAGATCAATCTGTCGGGGATCGTGACCGGTCGGACGGATCTTCCAGCCCATTGTTGACGTCCTCCCATGAAGACATCGAACCAACGGCAGCGATTAGACGCTTGTTCCGGGGTGGCAGCAATGCGCATTTCGTTTGAAAGCGCCGCAGCAGAGCCGGATTTCAGGGGCCATTGACGCCGCGCCAACGTCCGTACCGCCAGGGCAGATACCATCGCGCGCCGATCGGGCTTGTCAAAGGAACATTGTCTATTCCCGAGGTGCCCCAGGGCTGACAGCGCAACAGCCGCGCCAGCATCATCCAGCCTCCGCCCCAAAGTCCAAAGCGCTCGATCGCCTCGTCGCCGTAGACCGAGCAACTTGGCAGATGCCGGCAATTGAAGCCGACGAGCGGCGATAGCGTGTGCCGGTAAACCCAGATCATGGCGCGTCCGGCATTGCGGGGCAGCCGCCCCGCCGCGCTTGCGCAATCCACGCAGTGCCGTGACGATGAATGTTTCATGGGCGGAATGCCGTCATCTTGGGCGCAAATGTGAACGGTTCCCGGGCAGGGAACCCGACCTCGCAAATAATTGTGCCACACTTTTAGAAATATCCATCGTTTGCGCGGCGTTGCAGCGAAGGTTCTATGGACGATTGTGCTGGCGACGTTTACCCTTTTTGTAACGCCGGGATGACAGAATCGGTTGGCGTTGATTCGGGGCCATTGCCGTCGCCCGTTTTTGGGGCTTGGGGGAAGGGACCAAATTGCAGCTTGTGAGATCGCTTCGTGTCTGCGGTTTGGCGCTACTCGGCGTCGCCACCCTCTGTATCGCATTGCCTGGCGCGCTTGGCGATTCAGCGCAGGCCGGCGGCAGCCTCGAAGAACGCAAATTGCCGATGCGGTTCACCTGGGTGGCGTGCCAGCCCGATTGCCGGGGTTGGGTCAGCGCAATTGGCATCGTAACATCGGAAAGCCCCAAGGAGTTCGACGAGTTCGCGCGTGGACGGGACCTCGCCGGCGCGACCGTCGTGTTGGATTCCAGCGGCGGCTCGGTCAACGACTCCATCGCGCTCGGCCGGCGTTTTCGAAATCTCGGCCTCGCAACCACAGTCGGCACCAGCATCCAGATCCACAGCGCGCAGGGCAATCGTGCCGGCGTCGCGCCCGAAGCTTACTGCGAGTCGATGTGCGTGTTCCTGCTGCTGTCGGGCAAGTCCCGTTACGTGCCCGAGGCGGCGCATGTGCGGGTGCATCAGATATGGATGGGCGATCGGGCCGACGATGCCAAGGCCGCAACCTACACCGCTGAAGATATGATGATCGTCGAGCGTGATATCGGGCGTCTTGCCAAATACACCTTCGACATGGGCGGCGCCGGCGATCTGTTGTCTCTTTCGCTCAACGTGCCGCCGTGGGAAGACCTGCATGAGCTCACGCAGGAAGAATTGCGGCTGACCAATCTCGTGACCACCGACCTTGTCGCCGAGGTGCTGCCGAAGACGCGTGGCTCGATTATGCCGCTGGCTACGCTGTCTGCAAAACCGATGCAGGATCGCTTTGTGAGCACCACCACGGACGACGAACCGATCGCACCAGGTGCGAAATCCACCAAGACTGCCGAGGCGGCGGTTCCGACCGGCGGCAGCGCGGCGGCGCCAGCCAAGTAGAAAACTCGTCATTGCGGGCTCGTGCGGGCCGTCATCGGGCGCGCATTTGCGCGAACCGTTGGCACGTCCCGCAACAACGGAAAATTTACCCCTGCGCCGATGCCGGTTGCTTGGCCTTCGCCTCGATCTGCCCGATCGCGTCGACCACGGCATCGAAGGTCAGCATGGTCGAGGCATGACGCGCCTTGTAGTCGCGCACCGGCTCGAGAAAAGCGATATCCGCCCATTTGCCTTGCGGGGGGCTGCCG
>DASQOU010000063.1:0-2558 GCA_035644295.1 Bradyrhizobium sp. | reverse complement strand
TAGATACGAGTCCAGACTTGGCCACCCGTCGCAGCATCTTCGGTCACGGTTACAATGCTGGGGACATTGGTGTCGCCACACGTCGGCAGCGGCCCTCCGATCAATCGCGCAAGCTGCGCCACCCACCAGCCGATCCGGCTGAGTTGGACCTCGACAACCTCGCCGACATAAATGGCAGTCTTGCCATCAGCCAGACGCTTCGAGAACCGTCGCCAGGTAGCCAGCGGCAACCGCCCCCAGTCGTCGTCAGGCAGCAAAGCGCGAAATCTGAGATCACATAGGGTGGTGTCGAGACTTTCATCGGAATCGGATGGCGCTGGAAGCTTCAGGATTTTGCTTTGTAACGCCATCGTGCGCTCCAGCAATCTCAGGCCCTACTTGGATTTCCCCGCCGGCAGAAAGCTGACGATCTTTTCGCCGAGCTTGATCAAGGCAATCAGCCTCGGTCTCGGCACGGTCAGCATCTGCATGTACCAGCGATCGACCAGCTCGGTGAAAGCCAGCATTTCCTTCAGCCGTTTGCTCGCCACCGGGCTGATGGTGGGATCGTCGGCGGCGTCCACCACGCAGGCGCGCAACGCATCAACGGCGGGATCGATCTCGCGCTCCTTGCGACCGGCCGCGATCCGCGCCGCCACCTCCCAGATGTCGGTCTCCGCCTCGTAGTGATCGCGACGATCGCCCATGATCGGAACACGCCGGATCAAATTCCAGGACAAGAGTTCCCTGATGGAGTTGGAGACGTTGGATCGCGCCATCCCCAGCGTCTCCGCGATGTCGTCGGCCGTCATCGGCGCCTCCGACAAATAAAGCAGACCGTGAATCTGGCTCACCGAGCGATTGACGCCCCACTCATCGCCCATGTCGCCCCAATGCAGGACGAAGCGTTCGACCGCGGCCGGCAATTTCTTTTTGGCTGTTGTTTCTGTCATGACAGAAATATCTGACGATCGAAGACGGATGTCAATGGAAATTCTCGACTCCGACACGCCTTGTCGTGAATAAGAACCGTTGCGAGCCCATCGCGTGCCAGCGGCCTTGCCCGGCCGCGCAATGTCACTAAAACGGGACGCCTGGGCCGGCCCGCCGCGCCCAAGTTCCAGCCGCGTCGCGCTCAGACCACACCATCGAGGGAGATATGCATGAGAGTCTTGCACGCCGCCGCGGTCATCGCACTGCTGGCCGCGCCTGCTTACGCCCAACAAAAATCAATCCCCAAATACGGGGAAGCTCCAGTCGAAAAGACACGGAGCGAGATCGAAGAGGACCGGGCGGCGGAGAGAGCCTATAAGAGATCGCTCGGCAACATTCCCGACCAGACCCCGACCGACCCCTGGGGCAACGCGCGCAGCGTGGATGCCCCCAAGGCCGTTGCCAAGCCTTCTCCGGCGAAACCGAAGACCAAGACCAGCGGCACCGCAAATTAGGGCATGATCCTGACTATTCCACCGCGCCCTGGGACGCCGCTGGGGGAGCTGTCGCGGCTAGATCGTCGGCAGCACCGAAAACCGCTCCCCCGGCCGCCGTAAATTCAGTGCATCGGCACTGCCGGGGCATTCGTCGACGGCGTCAACGCGTGCCGAAGACGGGCCGCGCCGGCACGCCGCGACCATGTTCGATACGACATCCTCCGGTCCGACAAACAGCGCCTCAACGCTGCCGCCCCGGCGGTTGCGCACCCATCCCTCAACAGCGTGCGCCGCTGCCTGCTGCTCGACCCAGTACCGGTAGCCAACGCCCTGCACCCGGCCCCGGATCGTCACCTGGCGGATCGCGACGCTCATCTATCGCTTGAGCCCCAGAAATTCCGCGCTGCGGGTCTTCATGTCGGCATCGCGCGTGACGCGGCTGGTGAGTTGCGATGACGGCAGTCCTTTGAGGTCTTTCGGTGAAGTACCGTCGCGCAACGCCTTGAGCGTGTCGTAAACCGCCTGCGTCGCAGCAGCGAACGGCGTGTGACCTTGCAAAGCGATCCGGACCCGCTGGCTGATCAGGAAAGCCTGCTCGTCCAGTTCGCCCTGGGGGTTGCCGAGAACGATCGGCAGCATGGTCGCCGCGGAAATCGTCTCAAGTTCCTTGCGGGTTTTCAATCCGGTAAAGAACAGCGCGTCAACGCCGGTGGCCTCATACGCCATGGCGCGCACGACGCAATCGTCAAGGCTTGACGCCGACGGGCCTCCGCCCCGGGTTCCGGTCCGGCCCATGATCACCAGCGCCGGATCCGTTCGCGCGTCGAGCGCGGCTTTCATCTTGCCGACACCCTCCTCGAGCGAAATGAGTTGCGGCTCATCAGCGCCAAAGGCCTGCGGCAGCAGGGTGTCCTCGATGGTGAGGCCAGCGGCGCCGGCCGTCTCCAGTTCCTGCACCGTGCGGCGGACATTCAGCGCATTGCCATAGCCGTGGTCGGCATCGACCAATACCGGCAGTGCGGCAGCACGCGACATCCGACGCATCTGTTCGGCGAGTTCGGTCAGCGTAATCAGCGCGATATCGGGATCTCCGAGCACCGCGAGCGAAGCCACCGATCCGCCGAACATGCCGACCTCGAAACCGAGGTC
>DASQOU010000062.1:0-2576 GCA_035644295.1 Bradyrhizobium sp. | reverse complement strand
AATGCCGGCTACGATCCGCGCAAGGATTTCGCGCCGATCGGCCTGATCGGCAACGCGCCGAATTCGCTGGTGGTGCATCCCTCGTTCCCCGCCAAGACCGTGGCCGAGCTGATCGCCTATGCCAAGGCCAATCCGGGCAAGGTCAATTTCGGCTCCGCCGGCGCGGGCACGGTGAGCCATATTACCGGCGAATATTTCGCCGCCTCCGCCGGCATCAAGCTGGTCCACATTCCCTACAAGGGCACCGGCCCGGCGCTGACCGATCTGTTGGGTGGACATATCCCGATGGCGTTCGCGCCGATCCCCGCGTCTCACCCCAGTGTGACGGCCGGATTGCTGCGTGCGCTGGCGGTGACCAGCACGACCCGCTCCAGCCTGCTGCCGGAGGTGCCGACGATTGCCGAGCAGGCATTGCCCGGTTTCGACGCGTCGCTTTATTACGGCCTGGTGGCGCCGGCCGGCACGCCGCGGCCCGTGATCGATAAACTGAACAAGACGCTGCAGGCCGCGCTCGCCTCCGACGAGGTGAAGAAGCAACTCGGGCTCGACGGCACCGAGATCACGCCGGGCACGCCGGAAGATTATGCCGTCTTCATCGACAAGGACGAAAAGAAATGGGCGCAGCTCGTCAAGGCCAGCGGCGTCGAGCAGGAGTGAGCGGCGGCTAATCCGCTCTGATCAGTTTTTGGTTGCGCGCGGTCGCGGCCTTGGGCTTGACGGGTTCCGGTTTCACCGTCTTTTGAGGATCCGGTTTCGGCGCCCGCGAAAGATTGTCATAGCAGGCAAATCTTGAATGCATGTCCGGAAAAAGCCCGCAATCCACGGGCTCGGCACCTGCGCGGGCGGCAAGGGCCATTAAGACCGCCAATCCAAGGAGAAGCGTGATTTTCATGGACGTGCTCCATGGAATATGGGGTTCCCTTGGAGAACCTTACATCGATCCGGGGCCAAGGTTGGGCATCCGGTCTGTTTTGAACGATTCAATTCCCTGGCTGACTTCAGCCGCGGGCTTGCTAAAGAGGTCGGATGCGCCCTGATGCGATTCGTTATGGTCCAGGGTATCTCGCGCTCGCGCTGCTGCTGATCGCGCCGCAGGCGGGGGCCACGGACGCGGCCACGCTGCCGGCGACAACGGCCGGCGCGATGGCGCAGGCGGCGTCGCCGCAAGCGATCGCGGAATATCGCCGCAAGCTCAGGGAATATCAGGAAGCGCGCGCGGCGTTCGAGCAGGAGGCCAGCGCCTATTGGAACTCGATTGCCGAGAAGCGGCGCGGCCGCAACGCCAAGCGGCGAGATCGCCAAGCCATCGCGCTCGATGATTATGTGCTGACCCAACCACCGGTTTATGCCGGGCCGAAGCGGCCGGTGGACCCACAGCCATCGCCATCGGAGCCTGATGAGACGCCGCGCCCGCGCAAACATATTCCGGTGGTCGCCGATCTGTTGAAGGCAGCGCTCGAGCACTTCCAGTTTACGCCGCAGCGGCCCGCCGACGAGGTCGAGTTCAAGCGGGCCTATGCCCGTGTGGCTGCGGCGGCTGGACTGACGCGCGAGCAGGCGGTGCGGGTCTATTCGTTCGAGACCGGCGGCAACGGCAATCACGACATGCAATCCGGACTGAGCGCCTCGCGGCCGGGCTCGCGCGCGATTTCCACCGCGATCGGCTACAATCAGCTGCTCACCACCAACAGCGTCGAGTTGCTCGCCGAGCAGGGCCACGAATTCGTCCACGCGCTGACGGAAAAGGCCGTGCGATTGTCAGGCGCGCCGCGCCAGGCGATGGATCGCAAGATCGCGGTGCTGAAGCGAATGGTGGCCTATGCGCGCTCGGTGCCGGACGAGTGGGCGCAGCACGAGAAGCTTGGGGATACGCCGCAGGGCTGGGCTCTTCATGCCATGGTGCTGGATATCGATGTCGGCCCATTGCTGCAGACCCATAAACTCCTGACCTCCGTTATCTTCGCACGGGCCAAGGGCTACACCCGCGCGCTCAGCGCCGCCGAACTGGAGATGATGAATCTCACCGGCGACGGCACCGGGCTCGACATGGTGACGATGCCGCAACCGATGCGCGAGCAGGTCCCGACCTCGAATTTTTTCCAGCGCGGCGGTTACGAGCGCAATCCGGTGGCAATCCGCAACAACACCGTGGCGAAACTGCTTGAGGTCACCGACCGCAGGATGGACAGCAACGGCAATCTGCCGGGCGCCAAGGATCTGGCGGCAGCGTTTTAGCTTGCCGGCATCCGCCCCGAACCGTCATGCCCCGCCACCGGGTCTCGCCGCAGGCGAGCCCGATGACAGGCTCCAGCGGGGCGTCCAGTACTCCGCAGCGCTAGAATACGATCTTGGGCGGCGCGGCGTACTGGATCATCCGCCTTCGCGGATGATGACGTCATAACTTCACTTCACGCGCCGCTTGTCGTTCAATTCGTGCCGAACATGAACTTGCCGTCGCCTTCGAGGTACGGTCCGGTCCGCATATAGAGCTGTCCGTTGTGGCCGATGAAAAACAACGTGCCCTTCGGCACCTTCTTCGCACCCTTCAGGAGCAGGCCGGCATTGTTGGTGCCCAT
>DASQOU010000061.1:0-3662 GCA_035644295.1 Bradyrhizobium sp. | reverse complement strand
GACCGGCCGGCTGACGCCGGTCTACCTGCGTTTCTACCACGCCATGTATCAGACCATGATGTTCGGCATGAATCTGGCTTTCGTGTCGAACAATATCGGCCTGATGTGGGTCGCGGTGGAAATCGCCACCCTGACCACGGTTCTGATGGTCGGCATCTATCGCACCCACGCCGCGCTGGAAGCAGCGTGGAAATATTTCATCCTCGGCAGCGTCGGAATAGCGTTCGCGCTGTTCGGCACCATCCTGGTCTACATGGCGGCGCGACCGGTGGTGGGCGAAGGCCAGGACGCCATGGTCTGGACGCTGCTGATCCAGCATGCGGACAATTTCGACCCTGCCCTGCTCAATGTCGCCTTCGTGTTCCTGTTTCTCGGCTACGGGACCAAGGTCGGCCTCGCGCCGCTGCATGCCTGGCTGCCCGACGCGCACGCCGAAGGTCCGACGCCGATATCGGCCGTATTGTCGGGGCTGCTGCTGAACGTCGCGCTCTATGCGTTGCTGCGCTTCAAGATATTGCTCGCCGCCAATCCGGCGGCGATCGCCCCCGGCCCGCTGATGGTGACGATGGGCCTGGTTTCGCTGGTGTTCGCAGCGTTCATGCTCTACCGCCGCCGCGACATCAAACGCCTGTTCGCCTATTCCTCGATCGAACATATGGGCATTATCGTTTTTGCGTTCGGAATGGGCGGCCCGCTCGCTAATTTTGCCGGGCTTCTGCACATGGTGATGCACAGCCTGACCAAGTCGGCGATCTTCTACGCCGTCGGCCACATTTCGCAGATCAAGGGCACCCAGAGGATCGCCAGAATCCGCGGCTTGACGGACACCCATCCGGCGCTCGGCTGGGGTCTGGTGATGGGCGTCGTCGCGATCGCCGGATTGCCGCCGCTTGGCATTTTCATGAGCGAATTTCTGATCGTAAGTTCCACCTTCGCCCGGCAGCCCCTGCTCGCGATCGTGCTTGTCCTCGGGCTGTTGCTGGCGTTTGGCGCGTTGACGTTACGCCTGACAAGCGTCGCATTCGGCGAACCTCGCGGCAGCACCGCCTCGGCCGAGGCTTCGTATGTCCCGATGTTTGCGCATCTCTCGCTGGTCCTGGTCGCGGGAATCTATCTTCCCGCGCCGCTCGTGATCTGGTTCCAGCATGTGGCTCAACTGCTTGGATAGTCTTGGGATTAACAGGATTGGGATTAACAGGATTGGGATTTAACGGGAAATGCCGTCGCTGATCGATCTCATGCTGGAGGGCCGCAAGGTTCCACAACACAGCCCATGGCCGCGAGCCATGGTGGATGCGGACCTTTGGAAATTTGCAGCGGGCGAACTGGCACATGGACGTTGGAGCTTGCTCGACCTGTGGGCCGAACCCACAAGCGTGCATATGGCGATCATGGATGGACAGACGGCGGAAATCGCAACCGTCAGCCTGGATTGTCCCGACCACAACTATCCTTCGGTCGGCTTGCATCATCCGCCGGCACTTCGGCTGGAGCGCGCCATCAACGATCTGTTCGGGTTAACCGCGGAGGGCTTGCCCGATGCCCGCCCCTGGCTTGATCACGACTGTTGGGGCGTGGGCTTCCCGTTGGGAAATCGCGTCTACGGGTTGTCGAAGACATCGCCCTATCGCTTCCTGCCGGCGGAGGGCGACGGCGTGCATCAGATCGCGGTCGGTCCCGTGCACGCCGGAATTATCGAGCCTGGGCATTTCCGGTTTACCGCGAGCGGGGAGACCGTGGTCCGGTTGGAACAACGGCTGGGATACACCCACAAGGGTATCGAGGGACTGATGATGGGAGCCGATCTTGAGCGGGCCGCCGAACTCGCCGGACGCGTATCGGGCGACAGCACGGCCGCCTATGCCTATGCGTTTTCGAAGGCCGTCGAGGCGGCCTTGCAACTTGCCGTGCCTGATCGGGCGGTTTGGCTGCGGGCACTCGTTGCGGAACTCGAGCGGCTTGCCAACCATCTCGGCGACATCGGCGCCATCTGCAACGATGCCTCCTTCACCCTGATGCACGCGCATTGCAGCGTATTGCGGGAAAGCGTCCTGCGCGCATCCCATCGCGCCTTCGGTCATCGGTTGTTGCGGGATGTCATCGTGCCCGGTGGCGTGAGCCACGACCTTGATGGTGAAGGGACCAAAATCATCCGGGCGATGCTGGGCAATATCCGCCTGCGCTTTCCTGACCTGGTTGAACTCTACGACAACACCGCATCGCTGCAGGATCGCACCGTCGATACCGGCGTGCTCACACCCGCATTGGCCAAACAATATAGCGCGGGAGGCTATATCGGCCGCGCCTCCGGCCGATCCTTCGACGCGCGCCGGACCCTCGCCTATTCGCCGTATGACAGCCTGCGCTTTGAGGTACCGGTCCTGAATGAGGGGGACGTCAACGCGCGCGTTTGGATTCGCGTGCGCGAGCTTGAGCAGAGTCTTTCCCTGATCGATCAGATCCTGGATCGGCTTCCGCAAGGCCCATTGCGGGCAAAAGTAGAAAAGCTTCGGGAACCCCGTGAAGGCATGGCCATCGTCGAGGGATTTCGCGGCGACGTTCTGGTTTGGATTCGCTTGCAGGATGGCCGGGTCGAGCGATGCCGGCTGCGCGACCCGTCGTGGTTCCAATGGCCGCTGCTCGAGGCCGTCATCGAAAACAATATCGTTGCGGATTTTCCGCTCTGCAACAAGTCGTTCAACTGCTCCTACTCAGGCCAGGATCTTTAGGAACAGATCTGTAAGAACAGATCTCTGAGAACAGCTTTTAAGAACAGGTCTTTAAGCACAGATCTTTAAGGACAGCACGAGATGCGCAAGCTGCTTTTTCAAAGCCTGTTTCGCCCGCCATTTACCGAGCAGGCGCCGGCGCCGGACGATGCCGCGGTGAACGAACTCGCAAGCGCCGTCGGCAATGCGGCGCGGCGGCGGCTCGGCCGAAGTCTCTCGATACGCGAGGTCGACGCTGGATCCTGCAATGGATGCGAGCTTGAGATTCACGCGCTCAACAACGCTTACTACGACGTCGAACGCTTCGGCATCCGGTTCGTGGCCTCGCCGCGCCACGCCGATGTCTTGATGGTGACCGGCCCCGTGACCAAAAACATGCGCGAAGCGCTGGAGCGCACCTATCATGCGGTCCCCAATCCCAAATGGGTAGTTGCGATCGGAGATTGCGCCCGGGACGGAGGATGTTTCGCCGGCAGCTACGCCGTCGTTGGCGGTGTCTCCGAAGTCGTCCCTGTCGACCTCCACATTCCCGGCTGCCCCCCTACTCCGACCGCGATGCTGCAAGGTCTGCTGGCGCTGCTCGAACGGGTCGACGCAGGCGCCGTTGCGCCTTGAAAATCGTTGCGATTTTGATATCTGCGCTGGCCTTGCGCCAATGCCGTGAGCTTGGCGCGACAACCCTGAATTCACCGAGCCCGTTCGAGGGCTCGCGAGGATGACTGCTTCGGTTGCCGGGTCGTCTTCATCTTTGGCTTGGCGACGTGCTCGCGCAGCCGGACGCCGCGGCCTCCAGTCGCACTCTGCACTCCCGGATTGATCAGCTCGATGCCCGCCTTCTCAAGCGCGGAAACCAGCTTCATGAGCGAATCGACGTTGCCGCGGACCACGCCGTCACTGGCTTCCATACGCTGGATCGTCGGAACTGACAGGTCT
>DASQOU010000060.1:0-15214 GCA_035644295.1 Bradyrhizobium sp. | reverse complement strand
ATTTTCCGGACACAAGGGCGCAGGGAATGCCGGGCGCTCGTTGCGCCCGCAGCCTCGCGTGCGAAATAAAAAAGCACACGAGCATAGTCACCACGGTCACACCGGAATCACCCGGCATTCCCCGCGCAATGGTTTTAACGGCTTCCTTCGAGCTCTCCCCGGTGATCGGGCTTTCTTGTCACCGTCGCCTGCAGGTCACCACCTGCAAACTTGACGCCGGCGTCGAGGCGTCAGGACCACACGACTTCGCCGTCCGCGAGACAAGCGCTCTCGTCAGCCGCGCCGCCCACGTCCACCGCATCCCGCCTCGCGTTCGTGACGATCGCGAGCCGCCCCTCCGAAGAGGCGGGACGGGGCGAGCTTGTAAAGATGATTTGCCCGACGGCGAAAGCGGAATATTTTTTCAGTTACGACTGGACAGATAAAATCAGCTTGATTTGCTTGAAGAAATTTCGTTTTCCACGCAAGTGCGATGGCCCGATGCAACCGCACGAACAATCTCGCCGCCGCAGTCCGAATTGAACGGCCCCAGTTCCTCGCTGAAGTCTTGGAATCAACGGGTCTCACGTCTCGGCCCCCAAACGCGGCGATCAGAACGGATTGACGTAGTTGAGGATGGCGATCTGGCGGACAACAGTCTTGTCCAGATTCCATTTCGCGTTCTCCAACTGCGCCTTCAGTTGGTCGACCTCTGATTGCCGCTGCTGCACGTCGAACGCACGGCCGGCATCGCGCTCCTGCAGCTGCGTCATCTGCGAGAGGCGGAGATCCTGAAAGCGGAGTTGGGCCTCCAGCGCCTTCGCCTGGGATTCAAAGGGTACGGGGTCGATGCGAAACAGCACGTCGCCCGCCTTGAGCGGCGCATTCGGCTCCACGGGCACGTCGATCACCTCACCGGCCCTTGCGATCAGGATAAGCAGAACAATCCAGGCGAATATGTCGAGACCAGACATGGGATCTACCTAGCTCACGCGTTGAACCGCCGGTGGCGTCCATGAACCGTCTATCACCGCGGCCTTCGGCCAATAGGTGCGCATGTACAGCGAGAAGTCGGCACCCTTCGGCGCGGGCAGCCAGTTGTCGCGCTGCGCCTGAGGCGGCGCATCAGCCTGCACGTGGAATGTGAGCGAGCCGTCCGGGCTCGTTTTCAGCGTCTTGTTTTTGGTGCCGAGCGAGTAGCGGTTAAGCTCGTTCGGCACGAAAAAGTGATGCTCGTTGTACAGCGTCAGCGACCAGAAGCCGTGGACCGGCGGTGTCTGGTCCTTCGCAAACGTGACCGAATACCGATTGGTGCCGTTGAGCCGGCCGGCGCGCTCATCGAGGTCCTGATAGAAATACTTCGCCTGGATCGGAGCGTTGACCAGGATATTGGATTTCGCCACCGCGGTGCGGGTCAGGTAGTCGGTACCGAACGCCGCTCCAGTGGCTATCGTGCTCCAGTGTCCCGGCAATTGCAGACCGTAGTTGCGGAACTCGAACAGCGGCTTGACGAGCTGCGCGTCGGCTTCTATGGCCGCCCGATCAATTGCGGCTTTCAGATTTGAATCGCGTTTCGCCGCCTCGACGACGGCAAGCACCTGAGCGTAACGCGCCTCCTCGCCCGGCAGCGGCGGCGCGTCGGCGAGGACAACTAGCAGCTGGTCGAAAAACTTTTCAGGAAAGACCCATTGTGTTTCGGTAGCCTGCCCGCCGGGTGTCGGCTTCCATTTCGGTAGCGCCTCCCAATCCTTACTCTTCATCGTGCCGTCATATTCCGACAGCGGATACATCATGACTGCACGCAGGACTGGCTGGATCGCTTGCCGGTCATCCGCCGTGTCATCCATGAAAATGCGTGGCCCTACGAGGCCACTGTTGGTCGACGAGCGGAACACCTGGCTGATGCCCTTCGGCACCTGTCCCTGCCAATTCGGACCGACCAGCATGTAGAAGCCGGGCGTGGTGCCATACATCTTGCCGAGGGTGGCAAAGCTGTCCGTTCGCACATCGACGACCTGATAGACCCAGAAGCGGTCGCCGAAGTCCGGCACCTGGATCACCGCCGGCGAGACATCGAGCCCGATCAATCCCGCGCCATAGACCACGTCCTGGTTGGGGCAAGCGACGGCGCGCTGCTCCGGCGAGATGTAGTCGGTGAGCATGGCGAGCTTGTTGAGCGGCGCCGACGGCACCGGGCCGGCCACGATGAAATCCTTGATGGGCTCAAAGGCGAGCCGGCGGTTGTACATGTTGACCAGCGGCCACGCCCAGAAATAAGCGTCGCGCGCGACATGCTTGGCGTAATCCTCATTGACCTTCCCCCGCGCGTCTGGGCCCGGCGGCAGCGCCCGGCCCCAGCTCGGCGATGGCGTGATCGATTGCGGCCCCGGCTGCGCTTGCGCTGTACGAAGCGGCGCATCCACGCCAACAGCCGAGGCGGCCGCAAACGTCGTGCCGCCGAGCAGGACGCGGCGGCGATCAAGCAAGCGATCATGTAAAGGGTTAGCGGACATCTCATCCTCCAAATATTGCGCGACCGTCTTTGGCATGCTCGTCATGGCGGCCTTCATCGGACACCGACCGTCAGTTCACCTCACCATCGTCACCGCGACGGGCCCCCACTCTCCGCGCTTGACCACGTCCTTGGGAACATACGCTCGGAAGGTCAGCGAGAACGGTTTGCCGTCGGGCGCCGGCAGCCAGTTCGAGTCTGGCACGCCAGCGACGGGATTTGATCCGATGGCAATCTTCAACGATCCGTCCGCTTCGTTTTTTAAGCGGCGAGTTGCTGTTGAGGTTGAAACGATTGAGTGGATTGGGAATCACGCGATAGTCGGGTACGCTGACCAGAATCACCGACCAGTACGCATCGACGACAGACTGCGGCAGCTTGTCCGCGGGAAAGTGCATGACGTAGCTGTTCGAGCCATTGAGCGGCTTTTCGTCGGCGTCCCGCGACGCGCCGAAATAGACGACCTCGTCGGTTGTATTGGCCCAAATGCCACCGAAGTTTGCCGACGTCCGCAGCCGGAAATCCTTGCCGTAATTGCCGGTCGTCGCGCCGCCGATCCAATGGTTGCGGTAGGGTTGGCTCTTGGTCGTCCTGTACTCGTGAAACTCAGGGATGATTTTCTTGAGTTGCGCGTCGACTGCGGCGCGCGCCTCCCGGCTCGACGCCGCATAGGCCGCGACCGCCCGCACCTTCTGCTGCATCTCGGCGGCGTTGGGGGCGACATCGAGCGCGCTCGCGAGCGTGGCGTCCACGTTGTCGAACATCTGAACGCCGATCAGACCCAAGTTGTCGAACATCGGGATCGCGGGTGGCGGAAGGATCGCGGGCTTGCCAAGCGCCGTCACCTTGAACGCGCGCTGCAGCTTCACCGCGCCGTCGGAATCGCCCTTAAGTTCCACGCGCGCCAGCATTTTGGCTTTGCTGGAATGCAGCTCGACGCGGCCGGCCTCAGAGGAAATTTTGATGTTGGATCCGGGCTTCACCAGCGCAAACTTCCCGAAGGATTTCGACGGAAAGGTGCGCTCATTGACGTTGACGATCACCTCGCCCCACTCGTCGAGGATTTGCGCAGTATAATAGCGGCCCTTCACTTCCGGCACTTCGAGGATCACCGCGGTCCTGTCGTCCACGGCGAACCAGGCTTCGAGATAGGCGACATCCAGATTCGGATTGACAAAATCAGCCGAGCCGAGCGGGTTGTATTTGATCTTGTTGTAGGCGAAGCCCGGCTCTTTTCGGTCGGTGTGTTCTTGCCGGATCACCAGCATGCGGCCGAGCAGGTAGACGTAGGCATCGGCGATGGTTTGGTCGTCCGGCTTCACCGCCTGCGTAACCGCCGGTGAACGGGATGGCGCGAGCGCAGGCGGTTGACGCTGCGCTTGCGCTGTAGCAAGCGGCACACCAGCGCCAATCGCGCAGGCGGCTGCCAGCGTCGCGCCGCCCACGAGGATGCTGCGGCGGTCCAGTGCGCGACTATGTGATTTGGAAGCCGACATCTCGCTCTCTTTTTTGTTACGCCGCCGGCAGCGAGAGAGCGAGCCGTTTGGTAGAGGCGACGCTGGACTCTGCGCGACCGCCGTGCTGGCGAGGGCGGTGATGCCAACAGTCGCCAGCAGGGGTCCCCAGGTTGCGAAGAAGAGTCGTGGACTTGTTCGACATCGTTGCCTCCCGCGCTACTTTTCGAATGGAAAGATGATCTTCCAGTCCCGCTTCATGTCGACGATGGTCCATCCCTTCGCGGTGCCCTCGTCGAGCGCCTTGTCGAGCTTGCAGCGCCTTGAAAACGTCCCTCTTCCTTAATTCCGGATCGCGGGATGCAGTAGCCTTCGCGCGATCGAGCGCGAATACGAGCTGAAAGTAAATCGGCTGCTCGGCCCATAGGGTACCGTCGTTGTCGAAGGTGGCGATGCGTTCCTCTGGCTTTACGTAATCCCCCCCACCCTTGCGCGTGACGCGCGCGACGAAGTCGGTAATAGAGTTTTTCACCGCGCCGTCGTTCCACGAGGGGAGCGGGTCGGACTGGGCGAAAGCGCCGTGGCCAGCGATGGCGCAAAGCACAGCGGCGGTGAGCGCAGTGATCACGCCGCGCCGGCTGAAGGGCAGCATCTGCACGAGCATGACGACCTCTCCGGCGATTCGAGGGTGCCTGAACGAAACGCCGGCCGGCGTGTCACCGGCCGGCGCACGCGCGATCATCGCGCCGTCGACTCCCAGCTCCGCTGCATCTTCTCGACGATCTGGTCGATGCTGAAGCTCGAAGGCCGCTGGCTTGGCGGATATTCCTTGAACGTCGCGAGGAATTTGCTCACGATGGCCGGGGCCGCGATGAACATGCCCGCTCCGTCCGATATGAGCCAGTCGTAATAAGTGTTCGACGTGATGTCCGCGCGCTCATAGGGGTCCGCTCGCAGGTTGAAGAGCTTCGGCATGCGCAGCTTGGTGAACGGCTCGGCCCAGACTCGCAGCGTGCCTTGCGCGCGCTGCTCTTCGAAAACGGCCTTCCAGTTCTCGTAGCGTACGGCTACGACATCGCCGTCGTCGTCGAAGTAGACGAACTCCTTGCGTGCACTACGCTCCTGCTCACCGGTAAGGTGCGGGAGCTGGTTATAGCCGTCGAGGTGGACCTTAAAGGTCTTAGCCCCTGCCTGATGGCCCCTCAACAGCTTGTCCTTGATCTCCGGGTCGCCCGCCACTGCCATTAGGGTCGGCAGCCAGTCGAGCGCGCTGATTGTCTCGTTCGAGGTCGAGCCCGGTTGAATCCGTCCCGGCCACCGGATCATGCACGGTACGCGGAACGAGCCTTCCCAGTTGGTGTTCTTCTCGCTGCGGAACGGCGACGTGCCGGCGTCCGGCCAGGAATTCTGGTGCGGGCCGTTGTCGGTGGTGTAGAGCACGATGGTGTCGTTACCGATGCCAAGGTCGTCCACCGCCTTGAGGATCGTTCCGACCGTCGCATCGTGCTCGATCATGCCGTCGGCGTATTCGGTCCTGGACGTCAGTCCCGGTTGGTCGCGATGGGAGTCCCGAACATGGGTGCGGAGGTGCATGCGGGTGGCGTTGAACCAGCAGAAGAACGGCGTGTTCGCCCGGGCCTGACGCTGCATGAAGTCGATCGCGGCGGCCGAGGTCTCGTCGTCGATCGTCTCCATTCGCTTCCTGGTGAGCGGGCCAGTGTCCTCGATCGTCTGCCGGCCGACCTTGCCCCAGCGCGGTTGTTCGGTCGGATCGTCGCGGTCCGACGCCTTGCAGCGCAGCACGCCGCGCGGACCCATCGCCTGCCGAACAGCGGGGTCGCGCGGATAGAACCGGTTCTCCGGGTCCTCCTCGGCATTGAGGTGGTAAAGATTGCCGACGAACTCGTCGAAGCCGTGCACGGTCGGCAGGTATTCGTTGCGGTCGCCGAGGTGATTCTTGCCGAACTGGCCGGTGGCGTAGCCAAGCGGCTTGAGCAACTCTGCGAGCGTCGCGTCCCTCGCCTGCAAACCCACGGCCGCGCCGGGAACGCCCACCTTGGAAAGGCCGGTGCGCAGTGTGCATTGGCCGGTAATGAACGCCGACCGTCCCGCCGTGCAGCTCTGTTCGGCATAGTAGTCGGTGAACATCATGCCCTCGCGGGCGATGCGGTCGATGTTCGGCGTCCGGTAACCCATCAAGCCATGCGAATAGGCGCTGACGTTGGTCTGGCCGATGTCGTCGCCGAAGATGACGAGGATGTTGGGTTTGCGTGCCGATGCAGCGGCTGGGGTCGGGGCGGTGGGCGAAGGTGCGGCTTTCTGGGCCTGTGCGAGCGCGCCGGAAGTCAACGTCGCCGCGGCAACCAAACTCGAAGTGCCCAACAGTATATTGCGACGGTTGATGGTTCCGTCACCGGCTCCGTCGGTCGATATTTCGGCCCGATCTTTGTCTTCTGCTTTGTTACTCATTTGACTCTCCGTTCTCTGCAAGAAAATTGAGGTCATCGTGAAGGAGCGTTCCTCACCACACAGCGAAATCCGACGTGGCTGGTTGATGTGTCGATCGGCTCGGCGTGCCGCGCGGCCGGCCGGTAGCGGCGGCAATAATTCGGCGCGCATAGATGCGAGCCACCCTTCAGCACCTTGCTCGGAATTCTGATATTCGGCAGTCCGGGATCGTAGCTTTGCTCTTCGCGGCCGCCGCGGGGATTTTCCGGAATGCAACATGCCTTCGGTGCATCGGCTTCGTGCTTCGACGCGTACCAATCCGCGGTCCATTCCCAGACATTGCCGATCATGTCGAGGACGCCGTAACCGTTCGGCGGAAACGCCGTCACCGGCGAGGTACGCTCGTAGCCATCAGCATTCAAATTCTGGCGGGGAAAGTCACCCTGCCAGGTGTTGGCCATCTGCAAGCCGCCCGGCGCGAATTCATTCCCCCAGGCGAACTCGGCGCCATCGAGGCCACCGCGCGCGGCGAACTCCCATTCGGCCTCGCTCGGCAAGTCCTTGCCGGCCCACTGCGCATAGGCGAGGGCATCCGAATAGGACACATGCACGACAGGGTGATTATCATGGGTGTTGATATTGCTCCTGGGGCCGTAAGGATGCCGCCAGTCGGCGCCCTGCAAAAACGTCCACCATTGCGACCAATCGCGCAGATCGACCGGCCGCGATGGCGGCGCGAACACCAGCGATCCCGCATAGAGCATGTGAGGCAATGCGCCGGGGTAATCTTTTGGGTCGGGAGGAATCTCGGCGAAGGTCTTGTGGCCGGTCGCTTTGACGAAACGCTTGAACTGGCGGTTGGTCACCGGCGTGCGGTCGATCCAGAAACCGTCCACCGTCACCCGATGCACCGGAGCTTCCTCCGGATAATGATCGTTGGAGCCCATGCGGAACGTGCCGCCGGGAATCCGGACCATATCACCGGTCCGACTATCTTCCGACGTCGGATCGTACCGCTCGATGTCGGCCCGCAGCAGCGTCATGGCGCGAACTCCAGACGCGCACTACGGGCAGACGTCCCAGAAACCCTGCGTGCGGTTGAGATCGGTATTGCACCAGCAATAGCCGGGCGTCGGTGGCGCAAAGCCAGCCACATCAATGACGTGCGCGCAGGCCAAACCGTTGAAAGTCTTCGATGCGCAGCCACGTTGACGAACAGGGTCATCATTGGTGATTGCATTTCCAATCCTTTCATATTTGCCCGTCGCATCATTGATGCGCGCAGCCAAGTATTGGTCAGCACCTCTTCCCTTTTGATCCACGTTCTTGAATAAATTCATCCGTCCAAATTGAGTCGCCACAAATTACTCGCCAATCAAGCGAATTTTGGACCCCTGTGACGACAAGCCGCGCCGACACTTCCTGGCTCAATCAGCGGAGCGTGCCGAAGATTGATCAAGATTTTTGGCGAGCCCGGCTTTGTCTGAAAATTTGGTTCAAACCCATTGCAAGCGCGCCCTCAGCGCAGGCGATGCTATTAGGTCACAGGATCAATGCACATTGAACGGGAACCCCGAATCCGGTTGTTGCTCCCGGGATATTCTGCATTAATCGAGATGACTCTGATTTGCGATCGTTCGTACTCTTGCGATGGAGGTCGACGCGATGCGATCCAGGTTCGCACTTGCTCTCATCGTTGGCGCGATGTTTTTCTCGTCGTGTGGTCCAGCGAGAGCTGACGCGGGAGGTACCAGCTTCTGGCTCCCGGGAATTTTCGGCAGTCTGGCTGCGGCGCCTGGGGTGCCCGGCTGGGCTTATTCGACCATTTATCTGCACATTCAAGAGTCAGCTCACGGCGACAAGGAATTTGTGAGAGGCACTTCAGTTGTTGCTGGTCTTAACGCTCGCGCGGATGCAATCGTCCAGGGACTGACCTACACTTTCGCGACGCCGGTTCTCGGCGGACAAGCCGCTATCAGCCTGCTTGGTGTTCCCGGGCATGTTGACGTCGGCATTGACGCCACATTGACTGGACCGCGAGGCAATACGATCTCGGGCAGCGTCACGGACAGCCGAACGACTTTTGCCGACGTATTTTACCAGGGCTCGCTCAAATGGAACCAGGGCGTTCACAACACCATGGTCTATCTCACGGGAAATATCCCGAGCGGTACGTACGATCCTGCCCGCCTTGCCAATCTCAGCTTCGGTTTTGTAGCGGTGGACGGCGGTGCCGGCTACACCTATTTCGATCCGAAGAGCGCACACGAATTTTCCGTCGTCGGTGGGCTGACGTACAACTTCAATAATCCGGACCTGCAATACCAAAACGGCATCGACTTTCATGTCGATTGGGCTGCATCGCAGTTCGTGAGCAAGAATGTGCAGATCGGGCTTGCCGGCTATTTCTTTCAGCAGGTCACCGGCGACAGCGGCTCCGGCGCAAAGCTTGGCGATTTCAAAGGCCGCGTGGCCGGCATTGGCCCGCAGATCGGCTTCCTCTTCCCGGTTGGCAAGGAGCATCAAGGCTACCTGAACCTGAAAGCCTACAAGGACTTTGCCGCCGAGAACCGACCGGAAGGCTACACCGCGTGGGTTACATTGGCGATCACGCCCGCTGCTCCGGAGGCAGCACCCAAGAGTTCACTGATCCATAAGTAGTCTGGTCATAGCAAATTCGGCGTATCGCGACCGCGGCGAAATCCGCCTCGGGCGCAGTGAAATCAATCGCCGAAATTGCTACGCTGCCCTGGCAACCTTGATTGAAACCGTTGGATGCCGTCGCATCCATCCCTGCCGACCGCATCGTCATGCCGAAGGCCCACGGCGCAGGGCGAAGTTTTCCGAATCCAGACAGCGAGGCAGGCCATGGTCAAACCTTTTCCGTCAAAGACCCACATCGGCAACCACGTGCTGCATCCCGAAACGCTGATGCTGAACTACGGCTACGATCCGCAACTCTCGGAAGGAGCCGTCAAACCACCGGTCTTCCTGACTTCGACCTTCGTTTTCAGAACCGCCGAAGACGGACAGGACTTCTTCGATTTTGTCTCGGGTCGGCGCGAGCCTCCCGAGGGGATGGGCGCGGGTCTGGTTTATTCGCGGTTTAATCACCCCAATAGCGAGATCGTCGAGGATCGGCTCTCCGTCTACGAGCGTACCGAGAAGTGCGCGCTGTTTTCGTCCGGGATGGCGGCGATTGCCACCACGATCCTTGCGTTCGTCCGCCCGGGCGATGTCATTCTGCACTCTCAACCGCTCTATGGCGGGACGGAAACTCTGTTTGCGAAGACGCTTGCCGGCCTCTCCATCGGCGCCGTGGGCTTTGCCGACGGCATCGACGAAGCCGCAGTCAGATTGGCGGCGAAGGACGCCATGGGCAAAGGCCGGGTTGCGATGATTTTCATCGAAACCCCGGCAAATCCCACCAACGGTCTGGTCGATATCGGGATGGTCCGCCGCGTCGCCGATATGATCGGTCAGGCCCAGGGACACACGCCCATCGTCACATGCGATAATACGTTACTCGGGCCGGTATTTCAGCGACCGATCGAACACGGCGCGGATCTTTCGTTGTACTCGCTGACCAAATACGTCGGCGGGCATTCCGACCTGATCGCAGGGGCTGCGCTCGGCTCAAAAGCCCTTATGAAAGGCGTCAAAGCATTGCGAGGCGCCATCGGCACCCAACTGGACCCCCACTCCTGCTGGATGATCAGCCGGTCCCTCGAAACGCTGAGCATCCGCATGGAAAAGACCGAGGGAAACGCCCGGCTCGTCGCCGATTACCTGCGCGACCACGCCAAAGTGGCGAAAGTCCATTACCTTGCTCACCTCGAAGAGGCCTCCCCCGCTGGCCGTTTGTTCGCGAGGCAATGCACGGGGGCAGGCTCTACGTTCTCGTTCGACATTGTTGGCGGCCAAGCCGCCGCATTCAAATTCTTGAACGGCTTGCAAATCTTCAAGCTGGCGGTGAGCCTCGGCGGCACCGAGTCACTTGCAAGCCTGCCAGCAAGCATGACCCACTCCGGCGTTCCGGCTGAAATCCGCCAAAAAATAGGCGTTCTCGATTCTACGATCCGACTGTCGATCGGCATCGAACACCCGTCCGATCTGATCGCCGACATCGCGCAGGCTTTGAACGAGGCATAGCTTGCTCCTGGCATGAGAGCCACAAGTACGGACAACGGCCTTTGACGGCGCACGTATGTCAGCGAACTGGCGAGTGCGGCGACCAATTCCCGTCGTCAGTCATTGACTGGACATATGCCCTCTCTGCGGGCAGATCCCCGACCTACTCCTGTGGTTCGACCTTGATGATCGAAGCGCCGTGGTTGTTGCCGACCCAGAACGTGACGGGTGTGGTGGAATTGTCGACGAACACCCGCCTGATATTGGTACTGCGCGGCAACAGATAGTTGATCGCCGCGCCGGTGGTGGGATTGAGCCTTGTGACCTGATCGCTCAGCATCGAGCCGGTCCAGGCTTCGCCGTTCTTGTCGGTGACGACGTCGTAAGGCGCCGACCATTTCGGCGCGACCTGCCACTCCCTGAATTGTTCGGTTTTGGTGTCGAACATGCCGATGCGGTCGCCACGATATTCGCCGAACCACAGCCGGTCCTGCGCGTCCATGGTGCCGCGGCGCGGCGCGGAATTCGCCGTCGGGACTTCGTACAGCTTTACCGCGCCGGTCTTGGCGTCGATCCGCCCAATGTGGCGTTGACGGAAATCGGTGAAATAGACGTTATTCCCGGAGTCCGGAACGACGTCATAAACATTGTGCGGTCCCGGCACGCCCTTGAACGGCTCAAAGGTCTCGATTTTTCCACTGGCGATATCGAGCCGGTGAATGCCGGCAAAGCCGTTGTTCTGCGCCCAGACCTTGCCATCGACGCCGGAGGCTTGCGGGCTGACCATGTTGATTTGAGCGGCGTCGAAGTTTTCTTCGCCCTCGAGCGGCCAGAACTTGAAGGTTTCGCTGTTGGGGTCGAATTTGGCGATCGTGGCCTGGTACATATTGCCGAACCAAAGATTGCCCTCTTGGTCGCTGCGCAGGCCGAGCAATCCGGTCGGAAACCCCGGCTTGTGTTCTCTAATCGGAAACTCGGTCACCTTCCCGGTCCTGGGATCGAGCCGGCCGAGATTCTGTTCGCCGAAGCTGGAATACCAGACCAGGCCGCTGCGATCGACGATCACGTCGTGCGGCTCAATCGTCTCACGCGGCAGATCGTATTCGGTATAGACGACGCGGGTGGCAGCACCCGTCGGGCGCGGCTGGATTTTCCATTCGAAATCCCATTTGGCATGCGAACTCAGGTTGACGCTGGCGAGATATTCGGCCGCGCCCCGGTAGACCTGCACGCGTTGGTCGCCGCGTTCCTCCATCAAGCGTTCGGCGCGGCGCAATTGCGGATGGGCCGGAATGCTCTGGTTCACGTAGCCCTGCATGCGCGGCAGGACCATCGTCAGGAAGTCATCGGCGCTGTATTTCGAACGCAGCGGGCGATCCAGCGTGTGACAGCCGACACAATTGAGCAATTGCCCTTTCTGTGCGTCGGTGCCGGGCATGCTGGCGAGCCATTCGGCATTGGTGAGTTGCGAGGCAATATCCTCTGACTTGCGCAAGGCAAGATCGGCCGTCGCGGTCTTGTCCGGTGCGACCAGCACCTGATTGGAGCCGTCGAGGTCGTAACCTGTGGCGCGGATGCGCAGGGAATACTGGCCCGGCTCGAGTCTCGCCGCCGGGAAGCTGTAGCGGCCATCTTTGTCGCTCACGACTGTGATACTGACGGTCGATCCGCTCTTTTTGGCGCTGACCAGAACGCCCTCCAATGCCTCCGGCCCGGCGGTGACCTTGCCCGCGAGCGCGGGGCCCGCCTGCGCCGCCAAATGGCCTGTGCCCGCCAGCCATGCGGCGACCACGAGGCAACTGACGCTCGTAACCATCGAAAGGCGCGACATACCTGTCCCCCTGGTTCTGATTATTTTTGTTGGCAGGGGGAGTGTAGAGGGGAGATTTCCGGAAGACTAGGGCATGATATGGATCCGAAGGGCCGCGTTCGCGCAAAGTGGGAGCCGGCAAATCGGAGCGGTGCCGCGTTGGGCCAGCATGAAACAGGAAAAGAACAGATGAGTATCGACCAAGCCAGAGATAGCCGCGCCAGCGTCCCCCGCGTTTTCGCTGCGCTCTTCAGCAATGCCACGGTGGATGCGGGCTACGCGCCATACGGACTGTTTCTTTTGCGCGTGGCGATCGGGGTCGACTGGATTGCGCACGCCTTTCTCAAGATCTCGCGCGGGATGTACACGCATGAGGCGCTGCTGGCGAAGAATGGCATCACCCCTCTTTTGGCGTGGCCGACGTTCAGCGTCGAAGTCATCGGCGGCGTCGCGATCCTGCTTGGCTGGTACACCCGCCAATGGGCTGCGTTCCTGCTGATTTTCTTAGGCGTGGTGGTTTGGATCAAATGGCCGGTCGGCTGGGGTTACTCCAACACCGGCGGCGGCTGGGAATATCCGCTGTTCTGGCTGGTGGCCCAGGCAGCGCTGGTACTCGCCGGCAGCGGCGCGTTTGCGCTGCAGACCGCGGTGTACAAATCCAAATAAAAAAACAGGGTTGCCGCGAGTGCGACCGAAGTCGCGGTCGCGCCAATCATCACCCGCAAGGGAGCCGTCACATGAGATACGAGGCGATCAATTTCGGCAAGAAGTTCAATTTATTTCACGAGCATTGGCAGCCGAAGGTCGTCGCCGAGATGAACGACTACCAGTTCAAGATCGTGAAACTTCAGGGAGATTTCATCTGGCACGATCACAAGAACACGGATGAGACATTCATCGTGTTGGATGGTGTTCTGAGAATTGATTTTCGCGATGGCGCGGTCAACGTGGCGGCCGGCGAAATGTTCGTCGTCCCGAGAGGCGTCGAACACAAGCCTTATGCCGAACACGAGGTCAGGCTGTTGCTGATCGAGCCGCGCGGTGTCCTCAATACCGGCCACGAGGGCGGCGAACGCACCGCGGAGAATGATGTCTGGATCTGATCACACCAGGTCTTTGATACCCGAGCGCGTCATTCCACAGGCCTGATGTTGAGGCTTCGGGCAATGCCTGTCACCGATAACCACACGAATTGGACAGCACAGAATGAATGAGGACCTGGATGCCCTGCAAGACAGCAACAGTTCCGTTATTTCGCGCGCCGAATGCGAGCTATTGTTCTGACGACAGGTGGACTATCCGGCGCCCGCCATTCATCGCTTTGAGACTGTTGACGTAGTCCTCAGGACGCTGCCAGCGGAAAGGAACTTTCAATCCCATAAAATCTGCGATGTCACCGATGAACGAAGTGCAATTGGATATTTCGGCGTTCCAGACCGGTGAACTCGCCTGTAATTTCTTGATGTATGCGAAAACCCTTTTGGCGTCCGGCTCATTCAAGTAAACGCGGTAACTCGCGGTCACGTACTGCGGATCAAGATCGCCATAGCTTGCCCCGGTCTCGGACGGCACCCACGTCAAATGACCAAGTACATAAGGTAGAGTGTCTCCCGCAGGGGTAAGGCCCGCGACTTCAACTGCTCGCTCGCTGGTCCTGCCAAACCAGACAAAGGCGTGCCCCCAGCTCGCCGCCGTTCGGGCTCGGAAATCAACGTAATACGGGCCCTTTGCTGACCCCGACCCCGGCTTTCGAATCGACGGCGACGGTTTCGATTCAGCCTCACCGGAAACAAGCGCATTCGCGTCGGCGGTGCGCTTGTGGAGTTCGTGTGCAGCAGCTGATTGAATTTCGCCCTGGAGCAAAACAGCAAGCGCTAGTCCGGCAAGCAAGCACGGTCCCAAACTCTTCGGGCTATTTGCCACGCTTCGCCCCTCAACCGTCGACGAGACTTGAGTCAATACCGCGTATTAGTAGGCCCGCGTCACGACGGGCGCCTTGCCGACTGGGGACTTGCCGATCGGCATCTTTCCGACTGGAGCCTCCTGATAGACGGGCTGTCGGCGCGGGAGGTCGGCAGCGCCCGCGGCAGTCACCACGGCAAGCGTTGCAGCAGCGATAATCACAATTTTCGTCACGGCACTTCCCCTTAAGTTTGGAAGAAACAGTTCCCCTCAGACAAGCCATGAGCATGAACGTCGGAATACGTCTAGAGTGCGGCAAACCGGACACGTTCGCGGGATCGGCCCAAAGTGCGGCAGATATGACACATTCGGGAACCTCCAACCCATGGGGATCAATGGAGCGATAGCCGAACGCCGTTGTCCTGGCGAGCGAGGCGAGGCCGCCCGCGCGAAAAATCCTACGCCAGAATCAAGCCGCCGTTGCAGGCTCGAGCTGATTGACGATCATCCGCTGCAACGTCTGGACCGACTGGAAATTCTCCGGCGTGATCTCGGCCTGCGGAATCGTGAAATCGAATTCGGATTCCACGCCGAGCATCAGATTGACCATGTCCATCGAGGTCAGACCGACATCCACCAGCAGCGATTGCGGATCGAGCTGGGCGGTGATCGCGTTCTGGTCGAGGATCGATTGGACGAGCGCAAGGATCCGGTCTTGAACATCGGCGTTAAAGGCTTGCATCTTCAAGTTCCACCTGTCGCGCCGATCCGTCATCGCTTGACGCAAGCGACGCCGAATTCGGCCTTATGCACCGCGCGTTTATAATTCGGCCAGCCTTCCAAAGACAGTGAATCTCGTTTGACCCAAATCGTCATTCTGATCTTAACGCTAACGGCGATTGCCAAAAAACCATGCATCGAAGGAACCGCCGATTAACTCTCCTCGTTGAAACGAAGCCGTTTACCCTGAATTTCATC
>DASQOU010000059.1:0-9610 GCA_035644295.1 Bradyrhizobium sp. | reverse complement strand
TATCTTTTCATCAGTCATGATCTCAACGTCGTGCGTTACATTTCCGACCGCGTCCTGGTGATGTATCTCGGCGAGGTGGTCGAGTTGGGTCCGGTGGACCGGGTATGGGACGCTCCGGCACATCCCTATACGCGGGCGCTGCTGGCGGCGATGCCGTCTGCCGATCCCGATAACAGGACGCAGACACCGCCGATTTCGGGCGACCCGCCCAATCCAATCGATCCGCCGGCGGGGTGCCGCTTTCACACCCGTTGCCCGTTCGCCGAACCGCTCTGCGCCGAGGCCACGCCAAAACTCACCGCACTCGATGAAATCGGCCATCAAGCGGCGTGCTACATGGCGATACCCGGTTCGGGTCACAGCCTCGCGCCGCCAAAAGAAGGAGCTTCCACATGACAAGGCCCACGGCCAAGGAAATTGTCGCCATCGCCAACGTCGGCGGCGTCCCCGTGGATGCCGAGGTTGCCGCGCGAATCGCCAATTCCATTGGACCTGCGTTCGACAACTTCGCTCCGATTGCCGGCACGCTGCCGTTCGACCTTGAGCCCGCCAGCTTCGTCGTCGTGCAAACCGCAAAGGCAACAAGATGAGCACCGAGCCGGCCTTGATGTCGTTGACGGCAGTTGCGCAAGCGATCGCGGACAAGCGCGTGTCCTCGCGCGAGGCGACGCAATCCTGTCTCGAGCGGATCGCGCGATGGCAGCCTCATCTCAATGCCTTCATGGCGATCGAAGCAGACGCCGCGCTCGCCGCGGCCGATGCCGCCGACGCGTCGCTGGCGAAAGGCGGCCGTCGCGGCGCGTTGCACGGCGTGCCGCTGGCGCACAAGGACATGTATTACGACGCCGGCAAGGTGGTGACCTGTGGCTCGCGCATTCGTCGCGATTTCGTCGCCACGTCCACCTCGACCGCGTTGCAGCGCCTGAAGGACGCCGGCACGATTCGGCTGGGCTCGCTGCAGATGGCCGAATTCGCCTATGGCCCGACCGGGCACAATGCGCACTACGGTCCGGTGCATAATCCGTTCGCGCTCGATCGCATCACCGGCGGCTCGTCGTCGGGATCGGGGGCCGCGGTCGCCGCAAGACTGACATTTGCGGCGCTCGGCTCGGACACCGGCGGCTCGATCCGGATGCCGGCGCATTTCTGCGGCGTCACCGGGCTGAAGACGACGGTCGGCCGGATCAGCCGCGCCGGCGCGATGCCGTTGTCGCAATCGCTCGACACGGTGGGGCCGCTGGCGCGCACCGCCGAGGATTGCGCGGTTCTGCTGGGCCTGATGGCCGGTGCGGACGGCGAGGATCCAACCGCGGTCGCAGGACCCTTGCCGGACTTTGCAGGCGCAACGGCAGGATCGATCAAGGGCCTCACCATCGGCGTGCCCACGGCTTTCTATGTCGACGACCTCGATGCCGAAGTCGCAGGCGCACTCGACGCGACCATTGCCGTGCTCAAGCGCGAGGGCGCCAATATCGTCCAGGTCGAATTGCCGGACCAGCGCCAGCTCACCGGGGCGTCCCAGCTGGTTCTCGCCGTCGAAGCCGCCGCCTTCCACAAGCGCTGGATGATCGAGCGGCCGCAGGATTATGGCCCGCAGGTGCTGATGCGGCTGCAGAACGGGCTCTCGATACCCGGCGTGTCCTATCTCGAAGCCTTGCGCTGGCGCGGCCCGGCACTCGCCGCTCATCTCGCGGCGGTTGCCGGTGTCGACGCCATGATCGCGCCGGTGTCGCCGATTCCCGCACCAACCATCGCCGAGAGCGATGTCGGCAACGGCCCGGATGCGGAGGCCGTGATCCAGCGGCTGACGCGATTTACCCGCCCGATCAATTATCTCGGCCTGCCGGCGCTTTCGATCCCGACCGGATTCACCCGCAGCGGCCTGCCTGTGGGCATGCAGCTGGTCGGCCGCTCCTTCGATGAAGCCATGCTGCTGCGCATTGGCGCAGCATTTCAGCGCGCCACGGACTTTCATGACAGGGTGCCGCAGCTGCCATGACCCGTCTCGTCGAAGTCAACAACCTCAACATTCGCTTTTCCGGCGAACGCACGGTGCATGCCGTGAACGATCTCAGCTTTTTCCTGGGCGAGGGAGAAGTGCTGGGCCTGCTCGGCGAGTCAGGTTCGGGCAAGAGCGTCACCTTGCGCGCGCTGATGCGGCTATTGCCGAAGAAGCGGACCCGGATCTCGGGCAGCGTTAAGGTGCTTGGGCGCGACGTGCTGGCGCTCGATGACGAGGAACTGTCAGCGTTCCGCGGCCAGACCGTGTCGATGATCTTCCAGGAACCGGCGCTCGCGCTCGATCCGGTCTACACCATCGGGGCGCAGATCGCGGAAACCGTGATGCGCCACGAAGGCAAGAGCCAGTCTGAGGCAAAAGCGCGCGCGCTGGAAATGCTGGAAGTGGTGCGCATTCCCTCCGCCAAGCGAAGGTTGGACGCCTATCCGCACGAGATGTCGGGCGGCATGCGCCAGCGCGCGATGATCGCGCTGGCGCTGGCCTGCAAGCCGAAGATCCTGCTCGCGGACGAGCCGACCACGGCACTCGATGCCACCGTGCAGATCCAGATACTGCTGTTGTTGCGCGAACTGCAGCGCGAGTTCGGGATGTCGGTCATCTTCGTGACCCATGATATCGGGGTCGCGATCGAAATCTGCGACCGCGTGGCGGTGATGTATGCGGGCCAGATCGTCGAGCAGGGCACGCTCGGCCAGATCGTGCGTTCGCCCCTGCATCCCTATGCGCGGGGGTTGCTGGCCTCCACGGTCCATGGCGCCAAACGTGGCCAGCGGCTGGAGACGATACCGGGGACCCCTCCTTCGCTCGACAGGGCGCCGGCCAATTGTTCCTTCGCGCCCCGCTGTAGTTTTGCGGAAGCCCGGTGCCTCGAGCGGATGCCGCCCAACGTACAAATCGGGCCGGATCGGATCGCAAGGTGCATCCTGGCGGAACGCGCCGAGGCGCTTGCCGCGAGGTGAGTTCAGCCGTTCGATGACGATTCCGCAAAGCCATAGACTCTCATGCGCCGGGAACCGTTAGATTAGAGTCGTCATGCCGGGGAATTATCGGTAGGTTCGAACCCGGCGCGGGAGCATTGGCGCGCACGAACGGGGGGATTTTTTATGCAGATATCGAACGAAGGTCTTCTTGTCATTTTATTCGTCGGCCTGGTCGCCGGCTGGCTGGCCGGAAAGATCGTGCGCGGCACCGGCTTTGGCATCATCGGCGATATTCTCGTCGGCATCGCCGGCGCCTTGGTCGCCAGCTATCTGTTTCCGAAGCTTGGTATCGCCATCGGCACGGGCCTGGTGCGGGAAATCATCTATTCGGCGATCGGCGCCATCATCCTCTTGCTGATCGTGCGGCTGGTTCGAACCGGCGGCCGGCTCTGACGCTGCCGGCGGAGCATTCCACCCGGCGCCACTTCTCCGAGGGCGGGCCATTACCGCAATTGGGTTTGCGACCGCGCCAGGCCGCGCTCCACCGGCCGGGCCGGATTGATCCAGCCGTTCCCGGCCGAGAAATGGCCGTGGTTCCTTGCCGACCAGCCCGTGCGCCGCCCGCCTAAGGTGAGGGCGGCGTTTAGGTTAACGCGACTTCAATAGACGTTAGCGGCAAAAATCGGTAATAATGGCGGCGCGCACCCGCTTTTTTGGATCGGGGGCCGCGACCCCTCATGAAGAGATCAGGATAGATGGCAGCCGCTACCGGTGTCCGGCGTTCCGAACTCGGTGATGCGCTGCGCGCCTGCCGCCAAGCGTTCATCGGCGTCGGCGTCATGAGCTGCATGATCAATCTGCTCTATCTGACCGGCTCGTTGTTCATGCTGGAGGTCTACGACCGGGTGCTTCCGAGCCGGAGCATACCGACGCTGGTGGGCCTCATCATTCTCGCCGGCGGATTATACGTCGCGCAAGGCGTTCTCGACCTGATCCGGGGACGAATCCTCGGCCGGATCGGTACCTCGCTTGACGAGGCCCTCAACGCCCGCGTCTTCGATACCGTGGTGCGCCTGCCACTGATGGTGGGCGGACGCAATGAGGGCCTTCAGCCGTTGCGCGATCTGGACAACGTTCGTTCATTTCTCGGCAGCATGGGGCCGGGCGCGTTCTTCGATCTGCCCTGGTTGCCGTTCTATCTGGCGATCTGTTTTGCTTTCCACGTCCTGATCGGCGTCACCGCGCTGGTGGGCGCGATCATCCTGGTGACGCTCACCGTCCTGACCGAGTTCCTGTCACGCACGCCGGCGCGTGAGGCGATGGGTCTGGCAGCGCGGCGCAATGATCTGGCCACCACCAGCCGCCGCAATGCGGAGGTACTGGTCGCGATGGGAATGGCCGGACGGCTGGGCAAGCGCTGGAGCGAGGCCAACCAGAATTATCTTGCGGGCAATCAGCGCGCCAGCGATGTCGCGGGCGGTCTCGGCGCCGCCGCCAAGGTGATGCGGATGATGCTGCAATCGGCGGTGCTCGCCGTCGGCGCTTATCTGGTGATCCATCAGGAGGCCACCGCCGGCATTATCATCGCCGGATCGATCCTGAGCGCGCGGGCGCTGGCGCCGGTCGATCTGACCATCGCTCACTGGAAGGGTTTTGTCGCCGCGCGCCAGAGCTGGCATCGCCTGAACCGGTTGCTCGAATCCTTGCCAGCGCGCACCGTGCCGACGTTGCTGCAAAGCCCATCGAGCCGCCTGTCGGTCGAGGCGGTCAGCATCGTGCCGCCGGGCGATCAGAGGTTGATCGTCCACGACGTGACATTCGCGCTTTCGGCCGGAAACGGTCTGGGCATCATCGGGCCGAGCGGATCAGGCAAGTCCTCGCTGGTGCGCGCACTGGTCGGCGTGTGGCAGCCGGCGCGGGGAAAAGTGCGGCTCGATGGCGCAGCCCTCGATCAATGGTCGTCGGACGTGCTCGGCCGCCACGTCGGCTACCTGCCGCAGGATGTCGAATTGTTCGCGGGGACCGTCGCGCAGAATATTTGCCGATTCGATCCCGAGGCCAATTCCCAGGGCATTATCGCGGCCGCAAAGGAAGCGGGCGTCCACGAAATGATCATCAAGATGCGCGACGGCTACGACACCCAGATCGGCGAGCAGGGTACCGCGCTCTCGGCCGGCCAGGCCCAGCGCGTGGCGTTGGCGAGGGCGCTCTATGGCGACCCGTTCCTGATCGTCCTCGACGAGCCGAATTCCAATCTCGATACCGAAGGCGATGAGGCCTTGACGCGAGCCGTCCGCGCGGCGCGCGAGCGCGGCGCGATCGTGGTGGTCGTTGCGCACCGGCCGATCGGGATCGAGGCAGTCGATCAGCTTCTGGTCCTCAAGGACGGCCGCATGCAGGCTTTTGGGCCAAAGGAAACCGTGCTGGCGCAGGTGTTGCAGCCGCGGGTCGCGCCGCCGTCGCCGATCAAGATCGTCTCCGAAGGCGGAGTTGCCAAATCATGACGGACAGCGAATTGCAGGGCGCGCGGCAATCGATCCGGCTGCATCTGATCATTGGGCTTGCCGTGGTCGTCATTCTGGCCGGCGGGCTCGGTGGCTGGGCATCGACGGCGCAGATCTCGGGCGCGTTGATTGCGCCGGGCGCGATCGTCGTCGAATCCAACGTGAAGAAAGTGCAGCATCCCACCGGCGGCGTGGTCGGCGAGCTGCGCGCCCATGACGGCAACCTCGTCAAGGCCGGCGACGTGGTGGTGCGGCTCGACGACACCGTCACCAAGGCGAGCCTTGCGATCGTCACCAAGAACCTCGATGGGCTTTGGGCGCGCGCTGCGCGATTGGAAGCCGAACAGCGCGGACTCGACAAGATCACCTTTCCACGAATGCTGCTCGACCGCGCCGACGATCCCGATGTCAAGAACGTCATGGCGAGCGAAACCAAGCTGTTCGAGGTTCGCGTCAACGGCCGGACCGGGCAAAAGGCCCAGTTACGCGAGCGGGTTTCGCAGCTGAATGAGGAGATCGCAGGTCTCACGGCGCAGGAGACCGCCAAGGACAAGGAAACCTCCCTGGTGGAGAAGGAATTGGTCGGGGTTCGCGAACTCTACGAAAAGCATCTGGTGCAGATATCGCGCCTGACGGTGCTGGAGCGCGATGCGGCCAGGCTGGCCGGCGAGCGGGCGCAATACATCGCGTCGCGGGCGCAGGCCAAGGGCAAGATCACCGAAACCGAGCTGCAGATCATCCAGGTCGACAAGGACATGGTCAGCGAGGTCTCCAAGGATCTGCGCGAGACCAACGACAAGATCGGCGAATTTGTCGAGCGCAAGGTCACCGCCGAAGATCAGTTGCGGCGGGTCGATATCCGGGCGCCGCAGGATGGCATGGTGCTGCAATCCACCGTGCATACCGTGGGCGGGGTGATCACGGCCGGTGACGCCATCATGATGATCGTGCCGCAGGCCGATGACCTTCAGGTCGAGGCCAAGGTCAATCCGCAGGATATCGACAAGTTGCAGATCGGCCAGAAAACCTTGCTGCGGCTGTCGGCTTTCAACCAGCGCACCACTCCGGAACTGAACGGCGTCGTCACCCGCGTCTCGCCCGACGTCACTACCGATCAGCGAACCGGGCAATCCTATTACACCATCCGGGTCTCGATGCCGCCGGAAGAGGTCGCCCGTCTCGGCGACGTCAAGATGATTCCCGGCATGCCGGTGGAAGCCTTTGTGCAGACCGGCGACCGTACCCTGCTGTCCTACCTGATCAAGCCGCTGAGCGATCAGTTGATGCGCGCGTTCAGGGAGAAGTGACGGCGCCACCGTCCTTGTTGCTGGATTTGGCTTTGCCGCAAGCTCAGTAGCACCTCTCCCTCTGGGAGAGGTCGGATCGCTTATGCGATCCGGGTGAGGGGTTACGAGTTGCCCGCTTTCTCGAAAGCAGCGGCGCGTTGGCCGGGCCTGACCTCGCTTCGTCTTCACTACCTTAAAAAGGCAAACGACCAGAACCTGACTCGGCGACGGCCGCCCGTCTTCTCTTTCGGCGGTGCAGAGGGTGGTGTGGTCTACGGGTAGATATTCCCGCGACGCACGCCCTCAAGCAGCGCCTCGACCCGCCCCATTCCCTGACAGATAATCCGCGGTGGGGAATAATCCAATTCCTCGCGCGACGCGGTGCCGATCAGTCGGTGATGGACGGCCTCGAAGCTCCCTCCCTCGTCCTTGCGCGCATAGACGCGCCACAGACCGCCGCCGCTCGTGCCGCCGAAGCTGCTGGGAAGGTCGGGAATATTTTGCTCGAAGCACTCCAGCGTGATGTTCAAGGCCCCAAAGTCTCGTGGAACCCCGGACGTTAGCACGCCTTTCAGCGTCGTCGTCGCCATGCCGCCTTGGCGCGTGGTTGCGCTGGTGAATCTTTCGACGAGGCCGAAGACGGAGAACACGGGGATCAGCGACGAGCGATCTTCGGGCTCGGGCTTTGTGAAGTTCCTCTCGGCGTCGAGGAAGACGCAGTCCTTCTCGATGTTTCCGACGAGGTTTGGCGGCAGGTGGATGAAGGAGATATCGTCATCACCCTTGTCCCAGGGCTCCTCACCTGCCGCGTAGCTGAAGATGTCCCCCATGTCGAGCGTTCCGAACTGTTGTGCGGACCCCCGATTGAGCCGCACGAGGCCGATTGGCTGCTTCAACGTTCGGAGGTACTGATCGACGTGCGCGCAGGTCAATATCCCATGCAGACTACCGTGCTTGATCAGGACGCCGCTACCCTTCGCTGCCGGTTTGTCCCCCGCCCTGGCGAAACCGATGGTGTACTGCTTCACCTTGTCGAGCACGGCCTCCGCAAGGTCTTGGGGCATGGAAATCCTTTTCAAAGGAATTGGAATAGGCCTGCCGTGGTCGCAGGGAAACAGGTAGACTTTACCCGAACCTACCTGTGGATATGAGGGGAAAACGTGAGGGACGTCCGCCAATGGGACGAGAGCGATCTGGAACGAGTCGTCATGTCCGATCAGAAGGAGACGACCACGCTCGACTATAAGGATTCGGCGGCGTTGAATTTCAGGGATCAGACGCAGCGTCGTGACCGAAGAGGCGCGTTGGGCGAGAAACACCGTCAAGACCTAATTCGCGACGTGGCGTCGATGGCGAACGCCGAAGGCGGCCTCATCGTTTATGGCATTGCTGAGCGCAACGGTGGTTACCCGGAACACGTCGATGATGGCGTGGACCCCGCGACCGTGAGTGCCGAGCAGATCGAGCAGATTATCCTCACCAACATCAATCCCCGGGTCGAGGGCTTCTTCGTCCATCGGATTGATCTGACGTCAAGGGGACAGGGCAAGTGCACCTTCGTCATCTCCATCCCCAAGGCCCAGAAAAGCGCACCGCATCAGTCGGATGACAAGCTCTACTATCGGCGCCACGACGCGACCAAGCTCAAGATGGAGGACAACGAAATCCGAGATATGATCGGGCGCAGCCTTGAGTTTGGCAGGAGGTTCGGCATCGCATGGGACTTGCTAGTGGAAATACGGCGTATCGTAGCCAATGCAGAGGGGCGCTCCCGTATTTCCCGGTACGATTATTTTCCAAGGCAACAGCTTGTCATCCCTGTATCGCCGAGCCTGCGGTCCTCTGGCGTAGCCATCATGTCGTTGCCCCGGCAGCTCCGCGAGGAGGCCGCAAATCTCATCGGAAATATCGACATCTACAACTCTGAAATCGAAACAGTCGATCCCGGCCAGCGCGAGAACGCGCGGCTAACGGAAGCGCTGCTCAATCTGCTGAGAGCCATCATCGATGGCGGAACCAAAATCTATGCCGGGCTCTCAGACGTACTCCAAGATCAGCCATGAGCATGCGTATTGCGCGCGCGACGACACACGGTGGATCGTCTCTCCCCCAGCCACTATCCCTAGCAGCTTTTCCGAATCGCAAATCAGCGGAATCAATCGGGTATACCTTGGCGTCGCAGGCCCATATTGCATTCGCTCATGCGGGCAACTTGCCACACCACGGAGAAATCGCGGCCGATTCGGCAGTGCAGGTTTGAGCGGCAGCCTCGGCGCGAATGCGGCGTTACCGGACGCATCACCCCCACCGGAGTTGTGGGCGGCTTCGTCTACCGCCAAGGCTGCCGAAATCCTTATAGCAAAATTCCGATGTTCGTTAAGGGGAGATTCGGGTGGACGTGATCGCATCCCCAGTTGCCCGACGGGCAGATTGCACATATCCGCCATGCGCAAACTGCCCGTCGTGTTAATCTGTCGCGGGGCAGGTGGCTTGCGACACACCTCCGACACATCTCACATTGACGCTGTCCCGCCTCGATAAGAGGGGCGTTTCGCGATCGTCACGAACGTTGGGTGCGGGATGCGGTGGACGTGAGCGGCGCTACTGACGAGGGCGCCGGCTCGCGGACGGCGAAGTCGTGTGGTCCTGACACCCCGACGCTGGTGTCAAGCTTGCGGGTGATAGCTCGCAGGCGACGGTGACAAAAAAGCCCGATCACCGGGGAGAGCCCGAAGGAAACCGTTAAAACCATTGCGCGGGGAATGCCGGGTGATTCCGGTGTGACCGTGGTGACTATGCTCGTGTGCTTTTTTATTTCGCACGCGAGGCTGCGGGCGCAACGAGCGCCCGGCATTCCCTGCGCCCTTGTGTCCGGAAAAT
>DASQOU010000058.1:0-44273 GCA_035644295.1 Bradyrhizobium sp. | reverse complement strand
AAACCCGGATATTCAGACGCTTCATGAGCGAAGGACGGTAAAAGCAGTATGAACAAATCAATAGCGAAGAAGATGAAGCAGCGCAGTGCCGGAAAGCCAGATATTGAACTTGGCAAGCGAATCCGGTTGCGGCGCGTCGAGCAGCGAATCTCCCAGGCGGAGCTTGGCGAGCAGCTCGGCGTAAGTTTTCAACAGGTTCAGAAATATGAGAAGGGTGTCAACCGGGTCGGTGCCGCCCGTCTTCAACAAATTGCCACTGCGCTCGATGTACCCGTCACCTTCTTCTACGATGGCGACGGCAAGGCCCGCGAGGTCGAGAGCCTGCTGTTTCTCGATAGCGCATTCAGCTTGAGGCTGCTGCGCGCCTACAGCAAGATCAAGGATCAGACCGTCCAGCGCCAGCTGGTGTCCTTGATGGAATCGATCGCTGCGAACGAAGACTAGAGCCCGATCGGTTCTGATTGAATCAGAACCGGCACTCTCGGCTGTCGTTTAACGCGTTTTCTTAAGTGTGAACCGGGATCCACCCACGGATCAAGTCCGAGGCATAACGCTTTGGCGCGAGGTCTGGTTTGCTGCCCCGCGGACGCGATCGATCAAGGCAAGCGGATCGGCCGGCGAGCGATCGCCACGCCAGGCTACATGCTGGTCCGGCCGCGACAACACCAATAGGCCATCAAAAGTGGCCGCCGCCGGTTCAACGTCGAGCAGCTTCAGCGGTACGCCCCTGTCGCGAGCCGCAAGCTCAAGCGCCGCGACATTCACCGCCGAATCGAACCGCAGCAGCGTGAGCTCCGGCCCCATGGCGTCATAGAGCGACGAGCCGTCCTTGCACCACAGATGCGGCGTGCGGCAACCCGGGACGGTCGAGGGAGTATAGCTGCTCATCGTATAGGCTGGAGGCTCAATGCCATCATAGGCGATGATCGGGGAGCGATCGTAATAGGTGCCGAAGTTTAGACCGGCACAGGCATATTGCTGGACGTTGATCTCGTAGGTCAGCCGCCCCGTCTGCCGCCGCGCACGTTCGCCTTCGGCCCCCTCATCTTCGATCTCGTCGGGCACCGCGCCCCGGCGGCGAATCTCCGTTTCGGCATGCGACATCGCAAATCGTGAAACCTGGCTGGTGATCGGCCAGCGCTCCGCCTCATAGGCATCGAGAATGGACGCGGGCGCCCAGCCGTTGAGATGGGCGGCGAGTAACCAGGACAGATTCATCGCATCCGCGATGCCCGCGTTCATGCCGTAGCCGGCATAGGGCACCCAGATATGCGCGGCGTCGCCGGCAATGAAGGCGCAGCGGTCGCGAAATCTGTTGGCGATCAGCCGGCGCCCGTACCAGTCCTCCCGCGAGATGATGTCGTATTTGAAATCAGCAGGCACGCCGAGGATGGTTCGGATGCAGGCGTCGCGATCAACTGAATCAAAATCGCCCTCGCCCGGTTTCATGTAGTTATGCACCAGCCATCGCTCGCGCCCGTCGATGGCATAGACCATCCCGGCGCGGCGCGGATTGATGACGCCGGTACCCCAGGCGCGCTCGTGAAGCTGTCGATGAATGAGATCGGGCGCGCGGATATACGTCGACTGCACGCGCTGCACGACGGCATCACCGGTCAATTCCGCGCCGATCGCCTTGCGGACGACGGAGCGCGCGCCGTCGCAGCCGACCAGATAACGGCAGCTCAAGCGGCGAACGGCGCCGGTCTGAAGATCGCGCAAGTCCGCACTTGCAGAATTATCCTCGATCCTGACGTCTTCGACCACAGTCCGGCTGATGATGCGGATGCGCGGCTGCGCGGCTGCATGCTCAAACAGGATAGGTTCAAGGAAGATCTGGTTGATACGGTGCGGCGGCTCCGGCGTCGGCCAATTGCAATCCGGGCCATCCTTCCTCGTGAAGCGATCGCGGCGGCAAGGAATGAGAATGCGCGTCAATTCCTGCCCGGTAAACGTCGTGCGGTAGCTGATGTCGTGCGGATAGTCGGCTGGCAGCCCGGCATCACGTACTTTTTCCGCAACGCCGAGCCGTCGGAAGATTTCCATGCTGCGAGCCGCGACGTGATTGCATTTCGGCTCGGGAGGTGCGCCGGGGGCGCGCGTCTCGACGACCGTGACGTCGATGCCTCGCCACGCCAGATCGATCGCGAGCGTGAGCCCGACCGGCCCCGCGCCGACGATCAGCACATCGGAATGGAAATCGCTCATTTTTCCTTAAAGCCGACGCCCTGACGAACGAACCACATTAGCCGCGCCAACGACTTACCGAAAGCGCCAACGCCCCAACCGGGCATTGCCGCGGTGCAAAAGCCGCAATACCAACTTAATCAGAAGGCAACGCTCGCAAGCTACATTTTCGTGACGTATTCTGGATCAGGTCCGATCCTATTCGCTCGGTTTCACCGGCCGAAACCATTGATTTGATCAAAGCGCCTCGGCGCACCCAGGGACATTATCCATGCGAAGAATCATTATCGTAGCCGTTGCGTTGATGCTTGCGGCTACGCCGGCGTTTGCCCAAAGCGCGGGACAGAGCGGCGCGAGCGCGGCCCCGCCTCCGCACAAGGGCGCAACCGCGGCGCCGAATCCCGCGCACGCCGTGCCCGCAAAGCCGGCGGCCGCAGCATCCACCCCCGAATCGCGTTCCGCGGCGGCGCTCGCGCTCTCACACGAGCCGACCTTCGATGAAGGCACCGCACAGCGGATCAGGGAGGCCGCGCTGAGCTATGCGGATCTCGCCATACGCGGCGGCTGGCCGATGATTCCCGCGGAAGCCAAATTCGCGCTCGGCATGGCCGGGCCCCATGACGATCTCTTGCGCCAGCGCCTGATACTCAGCGACGATCTTGCCGCCGACAAGACATCGCGGCCATTTGACGCTGATGTCGCCGAGGCCATCAAGCGCTTCCAGGTGCGTCACGGCCTTGCCGCCACGGGAATGGTGACGCCGCGTACGCTCGCCGCCCTCAATGTCCCCGTCCAAAAGCGGATCAGGCAGCTCGAAGCTTCGCTCGAACGCGTCGATCACATGAATTTCCAGTTCGGCCGGCGTTACGTGGTCGTGAACCTTCCGGCGGCATTTGCCGAAGCCGTCGAGAACGACGTCGTGGTGCGGCGTTATCGGGTGATCGTCGGCAAGACCGAAAAGCCGTCGCCGACGCTGACCGCCGAAATCACCAGCGTCAATCTCAACCCGACCTGGACTGTCCCGTCATCGATCGCGAAAACCGAAATATCGGCGCATATGCGGAAGGATCCCACTTACCTCTCGCGCATGCACATGGACGTACTCGATGCGCACGACAATCCGATCGATCCCAATTCGGTGGATTGGTCCGGCACGCGCACGCCGAATTTCACCGTGCGCCAGCAAAATGGCGCGTTCAATGCGCTCGGTGCGGTGAAAATCGACATGCCGAATCCTTATTCGGTCTACATGCACGACACCAACCAGCGCAATTTGTTCAGCGACGACTACCGGTTCGATTCCCACGGCTGCTCGCGGGTCGACAATGTGCGCGATCTCGCCACCTGGCTTTTGCAAGCGGAGATTCCGAAATGGAATCGCGCCGCGCTTGACGCTGCCATCGCCACCGGTCAGCGCCAGGATATCGCCTTGCCGAACAAAGTGCCGGTCGCCTGGATCTATCTCACGGCATGGATGACCAGGGACCAGACGATCCAGTTCCGCAACGACATCTACGCCCAGGACGAGCAGCTTCTTGAAGCCACCGCCGAGGAAGCGGCCTTCTTCAACCAGGCGAGCAACCATCCGCTGACGGCGCATCTGGCGCAGTAAACCCGCAGTGATCCGGTCGCCCGCAAAAGGGCCGGCTTAACTCGGCTTGCCTCCCTCTTGGAGAGGTTGTCGGACTGTAAGCTCCTCTTACGCGCGGGTCCCCGCCTACAAGCACAACCGCTAGCTATTGGAACCTTGGCGCCCTTGGCGCGTTTTGCAGGGTTACATTGAGCGAGTCTAACCGCTGCCAGGGGGATACGTGGAGCGTAAAGAACGGTTTGAGGCCGCGACCAGCACTGAAGGCCGTTACCGCATGTTGATCGAGGCGGTGACTGATTACGCTATCTATATGCTCGATCCCGATGGAATCATTACGAGCTGGAATCCCGGAGCCAAGCGCTTCAAGGGTTACGAAGAAGCCGAGATCCTTGGTGAGAACTTCTCAAGATTTTATACGGATGAAGACCGGCGAGCAGGCCTGCCCGCCCGCGCGCTCCAAATCGCCGAGCGCGACGGCAAGTTCGAGAGCGAAGGCTGGCGCGTCCGCAAGGACGGTACGAAGTTCTGGGCCTATGTCATCATCGACCCGATCCGGGACAGTACCGGAGCGCTCGTCGGCTTCGCCAAGATCACACGCGATCTGACAGAGCGCATGCTGGCCGGGGCAGCGTTGCGGGCCAGTCACGAGCAATTCAGGCTACTGGTGCAGGGCGTGACCGATTACGCCATCTATTTGCTGAGCCCCGAAGGAAAAGTTTCAAGCTGGAACGCGGGTGCGCAGAGGATCAAGGGATACGCGCCCGAAGAAATTATCGGCCAACATTTCTCGCAATTTTACAGGGAAGAGGATCGAAAAGCAGACCTGCCGCGAAAAGCTCTCGAAATCGCGGCTCGGGAGGGCCGTTACGAGAAGGAGGGCTGGCGTGTCCGCAAGGACGGAACGAAGTTCTGGGCCAACGTCGTCATCGACACTATCCGCAACCCCGATGGGTCGCTGCTTGGCTTTGCCAAGATCACGCGCGATATCACGGAACGCATGAAGGCCCAGCAAGCGTTGGACGAGACCCGCGAGGCGCTGATCCAGGCCCAGAAGATGGAGGCCATTGGGCATCTGACCGGCGGAGTTGCTCATGATTTCAACAATCTGCTGATGGCCATTCAAGGCAGTCTTGAGCTTTTGCAAAGACGGCTTCCAAAAGACGATCCCAAGGTCGCGCGGTTGCTCGACAATGCGATTCAGGGAGCACAGCGTGTCGCTGCATTGACGCAGAGGATGCTGGCATTCGCGCGCCGCCAGGATCTCAGGCTCGTTGCCCTCGATGTGCCGGACCTCGTGCAAGGGATGACCGAACTGCTGCAGACTTCACTGGGTCCCTCGATTCAAATCGAAACGCGATTCCTCCTAAATCTTCCGAAAGCCTATGCCGATCCTTACCAGTTGGAACTCGCGCTTCTCAACCTTGCGATGAACGCACAAGACGCCATGCCAAAAGGAGGCGACATTGTTGTCGAAGCAAGGGAGCGGACCGTCACCGACGAACCGGGACTGAAGGCTGGACGATACCTTTGCGTGACGGTGACCGATACCGGAACGGGCATGGACGAAGCAACGCTGCAGCGTGCGATGGAGCCGTTCTTTACGACCAAGGGCGTTGGCAAGGGCACCGGCCTTGGACTTCCGATGGTCCGCGGCATGGCACAGCAATCAGGCGGGAGACTGCTGCTCAAGAGCAAGCCTGGCTTTGGTACGACTGCGGAACTCTGGCTGCCGGTCGCCCCACCGGATGCAGCTTCCGCCGGGGAAACGACAGCGCCCAAGGCGGGGATCTCCTCGGGCCGGGAGCTCACCATCCTGACCGTCGATGACGATCCACTTGTCGCGCTCAACACCTCGGCCCTGCTGGAAGAGCTCGGCCACAAGGTTTACAGCGCCCCATCCGGAATGCGGGCGCTTGAAATCATGCGCCGTGAAGAAAACATCGATCTGCTCATCACCGACCAGGCGATGCCGGGCATGACAGGTTCAGAACTGGTTTCAAAGGTCCGCGCCGAGAAACCGGGATTTCCGGTCATCCTGGCCACCGGCTACGCAGAATTACCTCCGGGAGAAGCCGAGGGAATTCCGAGACTGGCAAAGCCCTTCAGACAGCAAGACCTCGTCGAAGCGATCGCCGGGGCCTTTGCGGATTAGGTAGGCGCCGCAGCAGCCACCTCATTATTATAATCCCACCGAGGCAGTTTTACCGTTCCCTCCCCCTTGTGGAGCGAAGCTCGCTCTCAAGGTCAGGGAGGGGGGTGGCCACGCGCACCGCCTTCTCGGTTTACCCCTCTCCCCAACCCTCCCCAACAAGGGGCGAGGGAGCGCACTGCCGTTGCGGCCCACGCGAACCAATGCTTGATTGCGGACGCCACCACAAACTCAGATCCCGAAAGCCGCGCCCCATGCTCGATGTCCCCGCTTCCTCCAACACACCCTTTGCCGACGGCAAGATTCTCAAGAGCATCACCGACGGCGTCGGCGTCGTCACCTTCAACAACCCGGAAAAGCGCAACGCCATGTCGCTCGACATGTGGGAAGGCTTGGGCCAGGCGCTGATCGAATTACGTGATGATGCCGATGTGCGCGTGGTGATCCTGACCGGCGCCGGCGACAAGGCGTTTGTCTCGGGCGCCGATATCAGCCAGTTCGAGAAGAACCGCCACAACGCGCAGGCTTCCGAAGAATATTCCAGGCGCAGCGACGCCCAGCGCGCCCTGCTGGCGGATTTTCCGAAACCGACCATCGCCTGTATCCGGGGCTTTTGCCTGGGCGGCGGCATGCAGGTCGCGATGCTCACCGATATCCGCATTGCGTCGGAGAACAGCCAGTTCGGCATACCCGCCGCCAAACTCGGCATCGCCTATGGCTATGACGGCCTCAAGCATCTGGTCTCGCTGGTTGGTCCCTCCTGGGCGAGGCTCTTGCTGTACACGGGGATGCGGATCGATTCTGCGGAAGCGCTGCGGATCGGCCTCGTCGACCGCGTGGTGCCCGATGCGGAGTTGTGGAACGCGACCACCGAGATCGCCCGCACGATCTCCGGCAACGCGCCGTTGGCGATCAGGGCCGCCAAGATCACCATCGCGCAAGCGTTGAAGGACGAAAGCCAGCGCGACATGGCCGCGATCAAGGCGATCGGCGCGGCGTGCATGGATAGCGAAGATTTCCGTGAAGGCCGAACCGCCTTCATGGAAAAGCGCAAGCCGAAGTTTAAGGGACGGTAGCGCGGCCAACATAAAAGCTTCGTTGGCAAAATCAGCGATAGCAGGCTTATCGATGAAGGCAATTTGCGTGCCTTGCCTCCATCCCGAATCTTCCGGCTACTTCCTAAGGTGTCACTGGAGCTCGAGAATGATGAATAAAGATGCGATGATTGCGCAATTTTCGAATCTAACACCGGCAGATCAAATAATTATGCTTCTTCGTGTATGTTTTAATCTAACGATTGTGACCAGGGATATTCTTGCATCTGGCAGTCAGAATAAAGTCGAATATGCGAGCAATATGTCGGAAATGCACCACAAGATATTTCCTGGCATTATCTCTCGTCTGACACAAACGGGGTCCCGTTACCCGGACGACGTTCTTGTAGGAATGCTGCACGGTTTCATTATCCAGTTTAACCTTGAGCCACACGGTCATTTCATATGGGACGATGCACTGCGCAAACTGAAGTGAGCAGAACTCGTAAGCACTGTAGCGAGTTAAATGAGCGCGTAGGATGGGTGGAGCGAAGCGATACCCATCATGTTCAGGATAACTGGCGGCCATCTTCTTCGCCTTCATCGAGGTTGAGATGAACGAGGTCGAAAACCAGCTGCAAAAGCTTGATGCCGCGATGAACGTCGTCCACGCGTTTTCGCAAGGAGAAGAACCATTCGCTTAGTCTACGTGGACGAATCTGGCATATCCTCGGGCGATCCTGTCCTTGTCGTAGCCGCTGTCATCATCGAAGCGGACAAGGAGCTGATAGCGATCGAGAAGTATTTGGAATCCCTCGTCGAGAAGCACATCCCGGCGCAGAACCGGGACGGCTTCGTATTTCACGCAACGGACATCTATGGTGGCGGGAAAGCGGACTGCCTGTTTCATGACCGTACCGTGTGGCCGAATGAGAAACGCTCCGCGATATTGGAGGACCTGCTGGCCGTCCCAGCGAAGTTCGATCTCTCTATCTGTGTCGGGCTGGTACAGGCTTCTGAATTCCCGGCGAAAGGAAGTCAGGAGGTTCACACTCCCGCGCAGATCGCCCTCGCCTCCCATGCAGTAGCCCTGGCCCAATGCGAGATGGCGGTTGAGTTCTGGATGAGGAAAAACGCGCCAAATGAGGTTGCTGTCGTTATCGCCGAAAATAACAATGATGTTCGCAAGGCTGCAAAGGATACTCATATATATTTGCGCAGTGCCGAAGATATGAAAAAGGCCGGAATGGACACCACAGGCCTATTTCCATTCACGAGCATTAGGGACGGAATTCACTTTGCTACCAAATCCGAGTCACGCCATCTTCAAATCGCCGACGCCTGTGCCTGGGCGTTTCATCGCGCGGCCGTTAGGGGCCAAAACGCCGAGCGGTTCTATCCACTAATTCGGAAGCAGATTGTGAGTTTCGGACCAGGTGACGAGGCGTTCAAGAAAATGAAGGAGGTCCAAGAAGCACAGGCTAGAAAGGCTCCGACCAACGAACCGCCCTAACAGACTCCCTGGCGTAACCGGATGAACAAGTCGATCGGGATCTTCGCATCATTTCGTCTTAGCATATCGCTAGCGCTCATGCGGGCTACGACATTGATATTGCCCGACGGGCAAATCACCTGATTGACGGATAAATCACTAACTAACTGTCCAGCCCCTTTTGCAAAAATATTCCGCTTCGCCGCAAACCCAAATCAGCCATATATCCCCTGCCGTCCCGTCTCACAGAGGGGCGGATCGCGATCGTCACGAACGCGAGACGGGATGCGATGGACGCTGATGTGTTGCAAGACGAGCAGCGCCAAGGCGGACGACGAAGTCGTGTGGTCCTGACTCCCCGACGCTGGAGTCAAACCGGTGGAGGCAACTTCGCCGGCGAGGGTGGCAAACAAGCCCGGTCACCCGGGAGAGCACGAAGGAAACCGTTAAAACCATTGCGCGGGGAATGCCGGGCGAATCCGGTGTGACCGTGGTGACTACACTCGTATGCTCATTTTATTTTGCATGCGAGGCTGCGGGCGCATTGAGCGCCCGGCATTCCCTGCGCCCTCTGCTTTTTTAGGGCAGGAGGTTGATGGCATGACTCGCGCGTATGCGGCGAGATCGCGAAAGCATGCCTGCGAATGACGTGGCTGTTTGAAATCTGAATCTGTAGCAATTTGGTAAGCCGCGAGCGCGCCCAACCCTCGGCTGGATCACCCGCGAACGCGGGTGATCCAGTATTCCAGAGGCCCTTGTGATGAATCGAAAGGCCGCGGAGTACTGGATGCCCCGCCTTCGCGGGGCATGACGGCCTTTATCTGGCGTAAGATGTGCCCCTTGTCATTAAAAGCGCGCTACCGCTACATCGCCGCCAATACCGCCCTGCCGATATCCGCGGTGCCGTTGCGGCCGCCGAATTCCATCGGCCGGATACCATCCGCATAGACCTTGTCGACGGCGCGCTCGATGCGCTCGGCGGCCTCAGTGGCAGCTTCGAGGCCATGCTTGTCGGCGAGCCAGTCCAGCATCATCGCCGCCGAGAGGATCATGCCGGTCGGGTTGGCCTTGCCCTGCCCCATGATGTCGGGCGCGGTGCCGTGGCAAGGCTGGAACACCGCATGGCGGTCGCCGATGTCGGCCGAAGGCGCCATGCCCATGCCGCCGATCAGGCCGGCGGTCATGTCGGAGAGGATATCGCCGAACATGTTCTCCATCACCATGACGTCGAAGTCCCACGGACGCTTGACCAGCATCGCGGAGCAGGCGTCGACATATAGGCGGTCGGCTTTCACCTCCGGATGACGTTTAGCGGCCTCATCGAACATCTCGCGAAAGAACGCGAAGGCTTTGAACACATTGGCTTTGTCGACGCAGGTCAAGGCGCCCGGCCGGCCGCGCGCCTTGCGGCGTTCGGCAAGCCTGAAGGAAAACTCAAACAGCCGTTCCGAGGTTTTTCGGGTGATCACGAGCGTTTCGCGCGCATCGTCATGGGTGACGACGCCTTTCCCCATCGAGGCAAACAGCCCTTCGGTGGATTCCCGGATCACGACGAGATCGATGCCGCGCGCATCGGCGCCGACGATCGGGCTCGGCACGCCCGGAATGAGGCGCGCCGGACGCACGCCGGCGTAGAGGTCAAAATGGAAGCGGAGCTCGACCTGCGGCATGATCTCGGTGTTGTCGGGGTAACGCACCGACGGCAGGCCGCAGGCGCCGAGCAGGATCGCGTCGGCTTCTTCGCAGAGGCGCACGGTGGAGTCCGGCATCGACTTGCCGGTCTCGCGATAATGATTGGCGCCGGCCGGTGCCTCGGTGAAGCGAAACTTCAGATCCGTGGTCGCCTCGATCTTGCGCAAGACTTCAAGCGCCGGCACCATGACTTCGGGACCGATACCGTCGCCGGCAAGCACGGCAATGTGGAGGGCGTTATTTACGGACATGGAATTTCCTGGGTGGTGTGGGTTGAGAATGGTCATTCCGGGATGGTGCGTAAGCACCAGACCCGGAATCTCGAGATTCCGGGTTCGATGCTGCGCATCGCCCCGGAATGACGGACTCTTACGGCGTCAGCACCGCGCGGCCGACCAGCCTGCCCTTTTGCAGATCGACGAGCGCATCGTTGGCCTTGGAAAGCGGCATCGGCGTGACTGGAATGGGCGCGACCTTCTTGGTGCGGACGAGATCGAGCAGTTCCTGGGTCTCGCGGAGATTGCCGACATAGCTGCCTTGGATGGTCACGGCCTTGATCGGAATCAGGGGCAACGCCCACGGCGCGCCACCGCCGAACAGGCCGACAATGACAAGCTTGCCGCCCTTGGTCAGGCAGTCGAAACCGAGTTGCGTGGTCTTGGCGTTGCCAACCAGATCGATCACGGCCCGGATCGGGCCACCGGCTTTCCGGGCCAATTGCTCCAGCGCGTCGGCGGCTCCGCCATCGACGGTGGCAAGCGCGCCGGCTTGCTCCGCGGCTTCACGCTTGCGCGCGTCGATATCAACGACGATGGCGCCCTTGCCGCCCATCGCTTTGAGCAACGACAGCGCCATCAGGCCAAGGCCGCCCGCACCGAAAATGACGATCGGCGTGTGGAAAGCGGATTCTACTTTCTTCAACGCGCTGTAGGTGGTGACGCCTGAGCACGCGTAAGGCGCGGCGGTGATGGGATCGAGGCCCTTCAGGTTGAGGAGATACTTTGGATGTCGCACGATCATGTGGTCGGCATAGCCGCCGTCGCAATAGACGCCGAGCGCACTGGGCTTGACGACGCACATGTTCTCGTCGCCGCCAAGACACGTCTCGCACTTGCCGCAGCCGAGCCAGGGATAGGCCAGCGCGATGTCGCCGATTTTCAACCCGCCGGTGTCGGCCTTCGCATCCGGTCCGAACGCCAGTATCTCGCCGACCGTCTCATGACCCATCGTGAGTGGCAGCGACACGCCGCGATCCTTCAGCGACAGCGGCTTGCGGCCATGGCCGAGATCGTAGCCGCCTTCCCAGATATGCAGATCGCTGTGGCAGACGCCGGCCGCCTTCACCTTGATCAGCACCTGGGTTCCCGACGGCTGCGGCGTCGGCTGATCCACCTCCTTCAAAGGAGCATTGAAATCGGCGACCTGAAAACTTTTCATCGCTTCTCTCCCGTCGATGATTTGGGCTTTTTAGATAGGCCGGAAACGCACGCCCCGGCAAGGCTGGAGACGGGCGCCGTGGACGGAAAATGCCGCAGGCGGTTCGTTCGGGCTCCTGCTCGGTCAGCAACGCGCTGTCAGCGGCGATTTTCCGACCATGTCGGCTATTTGATCCTCCGAAAGGCCGCTCTGACGAAGCAGCGCGACACTATGTTCACCCAAGGTCGCCGCGCGCTTGCCCGCGGCGATGGTGGTTCCGGACATTTTGAACGGCAGATTGAGAACCTTGAATGTGCCGCCGCCGTCTTCCACCTCGGCCAGCGCGCCGCGATGGGCGATCTGCGGATCGCACAACGCTTCGGCAACCGTGCGATAGGCAGAACAGGGAACGCCATGCTCGTTGAGTTCGGCAAGGCATTTCGCGGTGGTGATGGTGCGCGACCAGGTCTCGACGCCTTCCATCAGATCCTTCCAGTGTTCGCGGCGATCGGCATATTTCGCAAAGCGCGGATCGTTGATCCATTCCGGACGGCCGCAAGCCTTCATGAGGCACTGGAACGTTTTTTCGCTGGCGATGGTCACCATCACAAAACCATCCGCGGTCTCGACCGGGCCGAACATCGGTCGGCTCGGCGGTTTCACATTGAACTGCGACCACTGGACTTCGTTCGGCGTCAAGCTGAGCATCGATTCGAGCATCGACACATCGATGCACTGACCCTTTTGATGGATCTGGCGCTGATACAACGCCGCCGAAATGGCGCCAAATGCGTAAACGCCGGTGAGCACGTCGGCGTGATAGACACCGCAATAGTCCGGCCGGTTTCGCCCAGGCTGGTACGCGAGGTGGGCCATATCGTAACCCGAGGCGGCGTGGATCACCGGCGCGTAGGCCGGCAATTCCGCCGATGGCCCGGTCTGGCCGTATCCGGAAATCGAACAATAGATCAGCTTCGCATTGAGTTCGTGCAACGAGGCGTAGTCGAGCTTCAATCTTCGCATGACGCCGGGGCGGAAATTCTCAACGATGATGTCCGCAGCCGGCACAAGCCGCCGGATCGCCTCGATCGCGTTGGGCGATTTCAGATTGAGCACAAGGCTCTTCTTGCCGGCGTTAAGCTGGCCGAACAGGCTGCTGAAGCCGTCGCGAACCGGCGGACGGTTTCTCATCGTCTCCCCTTCAGCCTGTTCGATCTTGATCACCTCGGCGCCCATGTCGGCAAGCATCCGCGTGCAGTGAGGGCCGGCGATCGTGGTCGAAAAATCGAGTACGCGAAGGCGCTGGAAGCTCCCTGTCGCATTCCCCTCATCGCCTTCGATTATGGTCATTGCAGAACTCCCTTTGGCCTAGGTACTCTCGGCCATGGCGTCACCCTAGATCGGGTCGTTTCGCCCGAAAAGCATTCTCCGCGCGACGGCGCCTGGACACTGGCAGCGTCGCGCAGTCGACCCTATCTGACCTGCAGAAAAAACTGGAACCGTTCTTGCATAGCCTGAGTTAGCTCGAGCGCCGCCTGAGGTGTTTCTTGAGGGTTCTGTTCGTTACGACGGAAATGGATGACTTCGTCCGGGTCGGCGGCCTGGCAGCCGTTTCAGCGGCGCTCCCCCGGGCGCTTCGCCGTTGGGGTGACGTCAGGGTCCTGCTACCGGGTTACAGCGAGGTCGTCGAACAATTCACGCATCTCGAGATTGTCGGCCATTCTCCGGCATTGGCAGAGATGCCGGCCTGTTCACTCGGGCTCGGATCGACCAAGGACGGCCTGCCTGTCTACGTCGTGCTGTGTCCGCAATTATACGATCGACCGGGCAACCCGTATGGCGATGCGGCCGGCCGTGACTGGCCCGACAATGATGTGCGCTTCGGCCGATTTGCATCCGTGGCAGCCCAGCTCGCCGCAGGCACGTTGGACAAGAATTGGGCAGCCGACCTGGTCCACGCCAATGACTGGCAGGCCGCGCTGGTGCCGGCTTACCTCGCCTGGAACGCGGTCAACATCCCGACCATTCTGACCATCCACAATCTGGCCTATCAGGGCCTGTTCGCGAAAGAGTCGTTGCGCAGGATCGGCGCGCCCGAGAATTCCTTCCATATCGACGGCCTCGAATTCTACGACAAATTATCCTTCCTCAAGGGCGGCATCGTCTACGCTTCCCACCTGACTACCGTTAGCGAGACCTACGCCAGGGAGATCACGACGCCCGAACTCGGCTGCGGGCTCGAGGGTCTCCTTCGCCGCCGCTCCGATGCCGAGCAACTGACCGGGATATTGAACGGCATTGACGAGAGCTGGGATCCGCGTGTCTGTGCCCAACTTGCGCAACCGTTCGGCGCCGGAGACTGGGAAGGCAAGCGGGCGAACTCCGATTACGTCCGCCACCAATTCGGTCTCGCGCTGTCACGCGGCCCGATCTTCGGCCTCGTCGCCCGCCTGGTTCACCAAAAAGGCATCGACCTCGTGCTGTCGGCCGCGGACGAGATCATCGATGCCGGCGGACAGATCATCGTGACCGGCAGCGGTGAGCCGCATCTCGAGCGGGCGTTGGTCGATGCGCATCGCCGCCGGCCAGATGCAATCGGCGTCATCATCGGGTTTAATGACGGCCAGGCCCGGCGGATTTTCGCCGGCAGCGACTTTATGCTGATGCCCTCGCGCTTTGAGCCCTGCGGGCTGAGCCAGATGTATGCCCAAAAATTCGGATCGCTCCCGATCGGCCATCAAACCGGGGGGCTTGCGGAGACCATCACCGACGGCGAAACCGGATTTCTGTTCTCACAACCATCGACCGAGTCCTTTCTCGGCGGCATCCGCCGCGCATTTTCGACCTACCTGGCGAAGGATCGCCTGGACTCGATGCGCCGCAGCGCGATGTCGCGATCCTTCAGCTGGGATATTTCGGCGGCCTGTTACGGTGCGCTTTATCGGAAAACGGTGTCGCCGTAGGAGAGCGCCATCACCGATGTCCGCGGATTCTTATTTCGCGCTCCGGCGCGTTTCCGGCATCGCCAGCCAGACCAAAGCGAGGCCCACCGCCGCAACGCCTGCAAGACCGCTAAACGCAATGGTGCTTCCGAACTTGTCGCTGACATAACCGGCGAGCACAGTACTAAGCGAAGCACCGATGCCGGTTGCAGTGCCGACGATGCCCTGCGCAAGATTGAAGTGACCGCTTCCGAATGCAACGTCGGCGACAATCAGAGGCACCATCACGCCGAATACAGCCGCAGTGATGCCGTCGAACACTTGCACCGCGACTAGCAGGTATGGATCGTGAACGGTTGCGAACATGACGCCGCGAATCGCCAGTGCGGCAAAGCCCATCAGCAGCAGCGGGCGCCTCCCCCATTGCTGGGCCTTGCGTCCGACCGACGGAGACATCAGCGCCACGATGGCTTGCGGCACGATGATGCAAGCGGCGATCAATACCGGCGCCCATTGGCTTGACCGGGTCGTCACGACGCCTGCCATCAACGGAAGCATCGCCCCGTTGGCGAGTTGAAGCAGCAATATGCTCCCGGCGAAGATCAAGAGCGCTCGCTGGCGCACCAGGGCAAGGATGCTGGTTGACATGGCACCCGGCGCCTCGCGCGGCACGGAACCGTGGCACCACGCCGCATTCACCTCCTGCTCGCGGATCCGCGCCAATGCGAGCAAGGTCGGAATTGCCAGAATGAATGTGACGAGAAACACCGAGCGGCTCGACAGCAGATAGCCACACGTACCCATCAACGCAGCGGCCACGCCATTTCCCAGTGACGCAAAGCGGGCATTGCGTCCGAATCGTTCGCCGATCGCAAGCGGCCCGACCAGACCGAGACTGATCGCGGCAATCGCCGGGCCGAGCACGCAGCTCGCAGCCGCATGCAGCGTCGCGGCCACCGCCACCACCGGGAAGATCGGCCACGCCGCATACGCAAGTGCGCTGATGCCGATGGTCGCGATGGCAAGACCCGCGACCAGCCGTTCGGATCGGGCTGCGTCGACGATGGCGCCGCCCGGCATCTGGCCGATCAACCCGACCACGCCACCGATGGACAGCACAAAGCCAATTTCCACCTGCGTCCATTTCTGCGTCGTCAGGTACACCGCAACGAAGGGACCAAAGCCGGTTTGCACATCCGCCAGAAAGAAGATGAACCAGTCAAGCCCGCGCAAGCTCTGGCGCGATGGAGTGGGGACTGCCTCAACCGTCACTGGTTCCGATGCGAATGGTGATCTTCGATCGTCACGGCTCGTCTCCCCGCGGCGATCACCGTCGGGCCGGTCAATCTTGTGTTGGGAAGAACGGGCGAACAGGATAATTCTCCGCCTTCGCTAGGGACCAAATTGCAGCGGCTGCAGGCTGCCCGAAGCGCCGAGCACCACGATCGGCGTATCCTCCTTGTACTCCGGTGCGGCCGTGACTTGTGCCTTGGTCAGTTCGAGCGTGATGCTGTCGCCCTTGTTGGCGATGCGTCCAAAATGCAGCGCGTTCCAGTCGACCACTATTTTTCGGCTGCCGACGCCGAGAAAGCCGCCGAAATCGATCACCGCCGCGCGCACCAAACCGGCGCGATCGACGATCACATCGACGATGCGCCCCATGTCTTCGTCGGTCGGACTGCGGACGTCACGTCCAAGTACGCCATGCGCATCTCTGGCGCCGATAATGGTGACCGAAGGCGGTGGCGCTGGCTCCTTTGGCGCGCCGGGCGGAGCAGTATCCTGCTGTTGAGACGGTTGCGGCGCGGTTGCGTCGTTTTGTGCCCATGAAAACGCCGACAGCGTAGCCGCGACGCCGGCGGCAAGGATCGCGAACAGGATTCTAGCGCGCATATCGTCTCCTCGATCGACGGGCCGTCGCTGGTCTAAGGCGCGTCACCTCTTTCGTTGCTTGCACCGGTATGCGGCGCCGCGGCCGCAAGGCGGCGGTCTTAATGCGCGAGCACAATGGAAACCTGGATCCGGCCGCGGGTGCCCAACACCTCGAGCGACACATCGTCGCCGTGCCGACGAACGCGAAGATCGACACTTGCGGGACCAAGCTTCAGCTCGCGAAGGATCACTTCGTTAAGGAACGCCGGCAGGCGTGGGTTGCGCAGGCGAATTTCGCCGCGTCGCGCGTCGAATTCGAGCCCGAGCGCCGCCTCCAGCAAGGTGAACGGCGTCGCGCTCGCCCAGGCTTGCGGCGCACAGGCCACCGGGTACAGCGTCGGTCCGCGTCCCTTCTCGCGCCGAAAGCCACAGAACAACTCCGGAAGGCGGCGCAAATCCATGTAAGTCGCGGCGTCGAACAGAGCCTTGAACACATGTTCGACCGAATGTTTGAGCCCATAGCGCGCAAGCCCGAGCGCGATCAGCGCATTGTCGTGCGGCCAGATCGAACCATCGTGATAGGACATCGGATTATAGCGCGCTTCGCCACGTGCCACGGTGCGAATACCCCAGCCCGTGAAGAAATGCGGCCGCATCAGGTCAGCCGCAACCATGCGCGCGCGTTCTGTCCGCGGGATTCCAGTGAACAGCAATTGCCCGGCGTTCGAGGTACGCACCCTGCACGGCTCTTTGGCACCGTCGAGCGCAAGCGCATAGGTGCCGAGTTCATCACACCAGAACGCCTCCTCGAAGTGGTCGGCGAGCCGTTGCGCCTCCATCTCAAGCTGGCGCGCCCTCTCCGGCAGCCCCATGCGCGTCGCGCAACGCGCCGCCAGCTGCTTGCCCGCAAATACGTAGCCCTGGACTTCGGCGAGCGCGATATAGCCTTCAGCCAGCCGCCCGTCGGCGTGAAATATCGCGTCGTAAGAATCCTTCCAGCCCTGATTGGCCAAGCCCTGTTCCGAGGCGCGCCGATATTCGACAAATCCATCCCCGTCGGGATCGCCGGGCCCATCGATCCAGTCCAACGCTGATTCGACCGCGGGCCAAAGTTCGGCCAACGTCTCATCATCTCCGGTGCGTTCGACATAGAGACCGGCCAACAGCACGAACAGTGGCGTGGCATCGACACTGCCATAATATTGCGCAAACGGGACCTCGCGCAGCGCGGCCATCTCGCCGCCGCGCATTTCGTGCAGAATCTTTCCCGGTTCTGCGTCGGCGAGCGGGTCGACGGTTTTGGCCTGATACAATGCGAGGCGCCTCAACACGCCGCGCGCGACCCGCGGATCGATCCATAGCATCTGCAGCGCGGTAATGATTCCGTCGCGGCCGAAGGTTGTCGAATACCAGGGAATGCCGGCGTAGGGATACCGCCCCTGCGGCGTATCGGTCATCAGCATGTTGAGGTCAGCCATCGACTGGCACAACACCTCGTTGAAGATATTGTTTGAGGTTTCGATGCTCGTAGCGCCGCTGGTCAATTGGCGCATCTCGCGGCGATGCGCGAGCAAGCCGCGAAAGAACGGGACCGGCTCTGGCGCGGCTGGCTTGTTGCAGAATGCAACAACAAACAGCGCGCGCTGTTGTTGTGGCGCCAGCTCGAGATGATAGGTCGCCACGCCTGCCGTCAGCCGCGTCGGACGCGGATCGAACTGAAGCGCCGTGCTGCGAGATTTGCCGTCGAGCCCGATATATTCCAGCAAGACGTCGGAGGGGCCGAGCAATTTGCTGGAGGCTATGCCGCGGCGCGGGCGGCGCTCGCCTCGCACCTCAAATAGATCGGCGAAGTCGTTATCGAACAACAGCGTCAGATCGAAGCTTGCCGGATTTTCGCTGTGATTTTGCACGCTAATGCGCTGATAGGCCGTTCCGCGCCACAGGAAGATCGTGCGAACGATGTGCAGCATGTCCTTCGGCAGCACGATCCGGCCATTGCGATAGACGTCGGGATTGGTGAGATCTATCGTCAATGAGGAATTGTCGTCACGCAGATTCGAACCCAGCAGAAGCGGCTGGACTTCGTCCAGCACGAGTTCGAGCCGCGCCAGGTAACGGGTGTCCGCATTGAAAAGGCCGTCCGGTCCGCCAGCGGAAGCGCCGATGTCGCCATGGCTGTCCAGTACGATGAACGTGTCGTCATGCTTGAGCGAACGCCGCGGCCGCGCCGCGGGGCCGGTCATCGGAATATAGAACGGCGATTCCGTAGCCGATTCGATGGCCCGGAGCGGTGTGATTTGCGTTACGGCTTCGGCTGACATGTAAATCGGTTCCCCCAGCGTTGCGGTGAACGCCTCAACGCCACTGCCCGCAATCACGCCGCATGCTGCGCAAGGCGGCTCATTTCCTGCGTTACCAGTTCACGGTAGGGACCCTGCCCCTGCATCAGGCGATCTGGCGGGCCGTCTTCGATAATCTTACCAGATCTTAGCATCACTACCCGATCGAAATTGCGCAGTGTCGCAAGACGATGGGCAATGGCAATGACCGTTCGCCCGCGCATCAAGCGGCCGAGCGCCTCGCGTATCGCTTCCTCGGATTCACTGTCGAGCGCGGCGGTGGCTTCATCCAGCAGCAGGATCGGCGCGTCCTTCAGGAACGCACGCGCGATGGCGATACGCTGCCGCTGGCCACCCGAAAATTTGACACCGCGATCCCCGACCATGGTTTCGAGCCCTTCGGGCGAGGTCTCGACGAAATCGCAGCGCGCCGCGATCGCCGCGCGCAGCACCTCGTCGTCGGTCGCATTGGGTCGCCCGTATCGGATATTTTCCCGGATCGATCGATGGAATAGCGAGATGTCCTGCGGCACCACGGAAATCGCCTCGCGCAGGCTCTGTTGCGTGACGCGGGCAATATCCTGACCGTCGATCGTAATGCCGCCCTGCTCGACGTCATAGAACCGCTGCAACAAAACAAACAGACTGGATTTTCCGCCACCCGACTGACCGACCAGACCGACCCGCTGGCCCGGCTGGATGCGAAGGCTGAATTTGTCGAACACGCCAAGTCCGCCCGGATAACGAAACGAGATATTGTTGAAGGCGATCGCCGCGCCGCTCTTGATCAGAGGCTCGGCCTCCGGGTGGTCGCGCAGTTCGTGCGGAAGCAGCAGCGTGGCGATCGCTTCCGTTAGCCGGGCAACATGCTGGGTGACATCGACCAACGCCACAGCGAGATCGCGTGTAGCGCTCAAAATGGAAAGTCCCAGCGTGCAGACCAGCACGACGTCGCCAGTGGTAGCCGCGCCGCGCTGCCAAAGCACAATGGCCCAGGCGAGCAACGCGATCGTCAGCACGACGGTGATCGCGGCGTGCGTGATCCGAAGCTTCTCGAGATAACGTAGGCTGCGTCCCCGCGCCGTCAGTTCGCGGTTGACGGTGGCGTCAAAACGGTCGTGCTCGAAGCTGAGGCCGCAAAACGCCCGGACCAGCGGCATGTTGTTGATAACGTCGACCATCTCGCCGTCCACGGCTGCGGCCTTGTTCGCGAAGTCGTCGTGCAAGGGCTTGCCGGCTGCGGCGAGATGAAACATCGCAACCACCATCGCTGCAGCGACAAGAATCAGTCCCCCCGCCATCAGCGGACTGACGGTCCCGATCAAGGCGATCGCCGCAACGGTCGCGATGCACGGCGGCAGCACGTTCCAGACAAACATGTTCTCTACGGTGAAGACGGCATTAGATGTGGCGGAAATGCGGCTCGTCAGCATTCCCGGCAACCGGTCCGAGAAATAGCTCGGTGCATGGCCAGTCAGGTGGCGGAAAATGTCGCGACGCAGATCGCCGGTGACGCCCACGAAGGTGAAGCTCGCCGTCCAGCTTGCTATGCGCCACAGGAAGTTATCCGCGGCGATCAGTGACATGAGAAAAACAAATGCCAGCCATACGCCGCCAGCGCGGGTCGGCCCGCCCGACAAGCCGTCGACCAGATACTTAACGCCATATTGGGTGCCCACCGAACAGGCAACGGCGGCAACGACCGACGCGAAAATGACGACATGCGATGCAAGCCGCTGACGGAGATAGCGCAGCACGAAGGGAAACGGACGATTGGCGTATCCTGAGAGAGAATCCATGTGGTTCCAAACCTGTTGAAAAGCGAAAGTCCTGCCCGGATATGCCCGCCTGATCGAATGCCGAAGACCGCTCTGAGGTTCCCGTCGCGCTGTCAGCGCTGCGCAACGATTGCGCAACGTTGACAGCGCCAAACAACCTGATGGGGGCCGGATGTCATGAGCAAGACCATCCTGGTGGAAGATGAGCGCGCCTCTGGGGAACTTCGCACCTGCGAAAACGTTCCCCTCTTCGGCGCGGACCGGAAGACGGGGCTTTCACATCCAAGACAACAACAGGAGACGGATAGATGCGCATCGCGCAGGTTGCTCCGCTGACGGAGGCTGTTCCCCCCAAGCTTTATGGCGGAACTGAGCGGGTCGTACACTGGCTGACCGAGGAACTGGTAGCGTTAGGAAATGACGTCACACTGTTCGCCAGCGGCGATTCTCGGACTTCAGCGAAACTTGACGCGACATGGCCGAAGGCCCTGCGCCTCGACGGATCGGTCCGCGATCCAAATGCTCTGCACATGGTCATGCTGGAACGCGTGCGGCAGAAATGCGACGACGAAGAGTTCGACTTCCTGCATTTTCACCTCGACTACTATCCGTTCTCGCTGTTCTTCCGCCAGCCGACCCCATTTCTCACCACCCTGCACGGCCGGCTCGATCTGCCCGAGCACCAGCCGGTATTCACCACCTTCTCATCTGTTCCAGTGATTTCGATCTCGAATGCCCAGCGGCGTCCGGTGCCGCAGGCCAATTGGATTCGCACCATCCACCACGGCCTGCCGGAAAACCTGCTGACGCCGCGGCCGATTAGTCCTGGCTATCTCGCCGTGCTCGGCCGGATCGCACCTGAAAAAGGCGTGGACCGCGCCATCAAGATCGCCATCCGCTGCGGCATTCCGCTCAAGATCGCCGCGAAGGTCGATCGAGCCGATCAGGATTATTACCACGAAACCATCCGTCCACTGATCGATCACCCACTGATCGAGTACATCGGCGAGATCGGCGATCACGAAAAGTCGGATTTCCTCAGTGGCGCGATCGGACTGCTCGCTCCCATCGACTGGCCGGAGCCGTTCGGCCTTGTCATGATCGAAGCCATGGCCTGCGGCACGCCGGTCATCGCCTATAATCGCGGCTCGGTTCCGGAGATTGTCGACGAAGGCTTGACGGGCTTTGTCGTGGAGGACGAAACCAGCGCGGTTTTTGCGGTCGGTCGCCTGTCGCAACTCAATCGCGGTTCAGTCCGAAAACGGTTCGAGGCCCGATTCACCGCGCGACGGATGGCATTGGACTATCTCGCCGCCTATCGCAGCCTGACGGAGGCCGCCGCGCCACGCATCAAGCTGGTAAGCAGTGCCGAATGAGGCATCTCCCGATCTACTGCGCGAGCGGTAGATCGGCCTTGCCGAAGCGCCGTTCATAATCCTTGATGTAGGCTTCAGGCGAAGGTTGCAGGTGGCGCCGGGTCAGCGCCACAAGCTCCTCGCGGCGCGAACCACGAAGCGCCTTGATCATATCCAAATGGTCGCGGCGGGCGCGGTCAAGGGAGGCGGGGAATGCGTTCGCATAGGAGCGAATTCCGTAGACCTTCTGCGCGAGCAGATCGATGGTTTCGATCAGGCAGGCATTGCCGCAGAGACCAAACAGTACCTGGTGAAAGCTGAGGTTACTGTAAAACACCGTCAGCAAGTCTCCCGCGGCGATGGCCGCGGTGTGTTGGCGCTGCAATTCCTCCAGCCGCTCGATATCTTGCGCGCCAACCGGCAATGGGATGATCCGGACCGCCATCACCTCCAGCTCTTCACGAACCGCGTAGATTTCCCTTACCTCCCGCGGAGTTAAGCCGCGAACCAAAGCGCCACGATTCGGAATACGCCCCACCAAGCCCTTCTTCTCGAGTTCAAAGAGAGCAAGCCGCACGTCCCCGCGATGCGTCTGGAACAAGTCGCAGAGATCCTGTTCGACCAGGCGCTCGCGCGGTTGACGCCGCCCCAGGACTATGTCCTCCTCGATGCGCTTTGCGATGATGACTGCGGCAGGTTCACGCGGTCGCGATACCGGAATCCGACGGGATTTCGGCGTTCGGACGGTCGCGCGTTTGACTGGTTTTCCGACCATCATCTTCCTGATTTCGACGACAAACCCCGGCTGCCTCGGACGAGCGAACAGCACAATAAGGCGGCAACGGTATCCAATTCGACGGTAAAATTGACAACCGTATTGTAAACAATATTGAATGCGGTTACCATCTCAAAAAATACGCTGAAACCAAGAAATCGGCGGACCAGCCTGTAGGGTGGCCGCTCAAGGGGGAAATGGCATGAAGAAAGCTCGCAAGGATTCCGCCAGCAATAGAGCCAGTCCAAATCAAGCACCGTCGATGCGGCAGGGCCGCCGCGACTTTCTCATCAAGACGGGTGGCATTCTCGCAAGCACCGCATTCGGCGCCGTGCCGCTGCGCGGCTGGGCCGCCGATCCGGTCAATATCGGCGCGCTCTACCCTACCACGGGAAGCATGGCGCAGATCGGCGTCGGTTGCGTCGCTGCCGCCAAGCTCGCGGCCGAAATGGTCAATGATGCCGGCGGCATCAAGTCGCTTGGCGGCGCCAAGCTCAATCTGGTCATTTCCGACGTGCAGAGCGACACCACGGTGACGCGCACGGAAACCGACCGCCTCATCACCGGCAACAAATTGTCCGCCATCCACGGCTGCTTCGCCAGCGCGCTGACGCTGATCGCAAGTGAAGTCGCCGAACGCGCCAAGGTTCCGCTTCTGACCGGCTCAAGCTCCGACCAACTCAACAAGGGCCGCACCTATACCTTCACGCCTTTCGCTCGCGCCTCACAATTTGCCCAGGCACAGTTGCGTATGTCGCGTCTGGTCAGCGATAAGCCGAAGGTCGCGGTGATATTCGAGAACACGGCCTTTGGGACCTCGACCTCGAATGGTCTGCGCGAACAGGCAGCCGCCGAAGGCGTCGAGATCGTGCTGTTTGAGCCCTATTCGGCAGGGTTCACCGATGCGAGCCCGTTGATCAACAAAGTCAAATCGTCGGGTGCGAACGCGCTGTTCTCGGTCTCCTATCTCAACGACCTCATTCTGATCGTGCGAACGGTCAAGCAGGTCGGCCTCAATATCGCGATCAACGGCGGATCCGGCGGCTTTGTCATTCCCGACTTCTATAAAAATGTCGGAAAGCTGGCCGAAGGCCTGCAAGGCGTGGCGCATTGGAACCACGACATGGACGCCAACGCCGAGAAGGTGAATCTCGAATACAAGAAGCGCACCGGCGAATTCCTCTTTGAATATGCCGGTGGCCTTGTCGCGCAAACCTTCATGATCGCGGATGCGCTCGAACGGGCGGCCTCTACCGATCCGCAAAAAGTGCGCGAAGCCATTGCATCGCTCGACGTCTCGTCGGGATATGCCGCAATGTGCCCGGGCGGAAAGGTCAAGTTCGGGCCCGACGGCAAGAACATCTATGGACACCCTGTCGGCGTGCAGTGGCAAGAGGGCGACCTCGCCAGCGTCTTCCCGAAGGAAGACGCCCGCAAACCGCTTCTGAAAACCTAGAGCCGGTCAAGCCAGATGTGGGAGACTGTGGCCCAGGCCGTCATCAACGGCCTGCTCATCGGCGGAATTTACGCGCTCGTCAGCATCGGCGTCACGCTGATCTTCGGCGTGGTCAAGATCGTCAACTTCGCCCAGGGCGAATTCGTGATGATCGGGATGTACATCAGCTTTTTTCTTGCCAACCAGTTCGGCATCGATCCCCTCCTCTCGCTTGTCGTGTCGATGCCGGTGCTGTTCGCGGCCGGCGTCCTGATCCAGCATTTTCTGATCCGAAGGGTGCTGGGACCCAACGACATGCCGCAGATATTCCTGACGTTCGCGCTTTCGTTGTTGCTGTTGAACCTGGCGCTGATGCTGTTCACGGCGAACTACCGCACCGTCCACACATCCTATTCCGACGAAGCGCTGCATATCGGCGGGCTTTATATCCCGGTGGCGAAACTCATCGCCTTCGTCGTCGCCATGGGACTGAGCGGCGCGCTCTGGGTGTTTCTGCATACCACCGATCTCGGCAAGGCGATGCGCGCTGCGGCACAGAACCGCGACGTGGCGATGCTGATGGGCATCAACCCCAATCGGGTTTTCTGCGTGGCGCTGGGAATTGCGCTTGCGCTTGCGGGCGCCGCCGGTTCGCTGTTGATGCCGTTTTATTCCGCCTACCCGTTTGTCGGACAGGTGTTCGTGCTGATGGCCTTTGTCGCGGTGGTGCTGGGAACACTGGGCAATGTGATGGGCGCCCTGATCGCCAGCCTGATGATGGGCGTCGCCGAGTCGCTCGGCATTCAATATGTCGGCGCCGATTCCGGATTGATCGTGGTGTTCGCCATGCTGCTTCTGACGCTCGCCTTCAAGCCGACCGGTCTTGGCGGAGGAAGGGCCCGATGATGGCGCACGGCCCGAGCACGCGCAGCATCATCCTTCTGGCGATCGGAATCGCGGTCCTGATCGCGTTGCCGCTGGTGGTAAAGAGTTCTTTTGCGGTCGACATCTTCATCCGGATCCTGCTGTTCTCTTTCATCGGCGTCGCCTGGAATTTGATGGGCGGCTACGCCAAGCAGCTTTCGCTTGGACACGCCGCCTATTTCGGATTGGGCGCCTACACCTCGACAATCCTGCAGATCGATTTCAACATCTCGCCCTGGATCGGCATGATCGCCGGCGGCGTTGTCGCGATGCTGGCAAGCCTGCCGATCGGCTGGCTTTGCTTCCGCCTGCGCGGCCCCTATTTCACCATCGCCACCATCGCGACCGCCCAGGCGCTGATGCTGATCTTCCTGAAGTTTCGCGATCTGGCCTGGGGCGCCGAGGGCACGACCATCCCTAACCTCGGCGCGGCTCCCTTGATGATGCAATTCGAGACCAAGGCCGCCTACTACTATGTCGTGCTTGGGTTGCTCGCCGCCGGCCTCGTCATCACCTTTTTGATCGAGCGCTCCTGGATGGGATATTATCTCGTCGCCATCGGCGAGGATGAAGACGCGGCCGAAGCGATCGGCGTCAACGCGCCAAAAATGAAACGCGACATCTACCTGATCAGTTCGTTTCTTACCGCACTGGCCGGCACGTTTTACACCCAATACATCTACTTCATCGATCCGGCGACGGCGTTTTCCTTCAGCATCTCGATCGAAGCCGCGCTGGTATCGATCGTCGGCGGGATCGGGACGCTATGGGGCCCGGTGATCGGCACGATCCTGCTGGAGACGACGTCAACGCTGTTGCAGAGCTGGCTCGGAAGCTCAATCGGCGGCGTGCAACTGACCGTGTACAGCCTGATCCTGATGGCGGTGATCCTTTGGCGGCCGACCGGATTGATGGGCATGATCAACGACGCCTGGCATCGCTCAGTCGGCCGCAAACCGGCGCAGGCGTAGGGGCACGCCATGGCAGATGCGCTCGTCATTCGCGGCCTCAGCAAGCGGTTCGGTGGACTGCGCGCCGTCCAGGACGTCAGCTTTGCGGTGAAGGAAAACGAAACCGTCGCCTTGATTGGACCGAACGGCGCCGGCAAGACTACGAGCTTCAATCTCATCACCGGGTTTCAACGGCCGGACGCTGGCTCGGTCATGGCTTATGGGCGCGAGATCGTCGGCCTGAAACCTCACGACGTCTGCGCGCACGGTCTCGCCCGCACCTTCCAGGTGGCAAAACCATTCGGCGCCATGACGGTGTTGAACAACGTCATGACCGGTGCGTTCCTGCGCAACAAGAACACGGCTGTCGCGCGCGAAAAGGCACGCGAGGCGATCGAGTTCGTTGGTCTTTCGGCCAAGGAGCAGACCGCCGCCAAAGACTTGACCACCATCGATCAGCGCCGGCTGGAGATGGCGCGCGCGCTCGCGACCGAGCCCAAGCTTCTGTTGCTCGATGAAGTCATGGCCGGACTCAACCCGGCCGAGATCGATCAGGCGGTCGCACTTGTCGGCAGGCTGTCCCAACGCGGGCTGACCATTGTCATCGTCGAGCATGTGATGCGCGCCATCATGGCGGTGGCCCGCCACATTGTGGTGCTCGATCACGGCCAGAAGATCGCGGAAGGCACGCCCAAGGAGATCGTGGAAAATCCGGAAGTCATCCGCGCCTATCTCGGCTCCTACGTACACCCACCGGCGGCGGGAGAGACCTAGTGCGGTGAATTTGAAGTTCCTATCAGTGTCGCTGCAATCTCGTCATAGGAACTTCAAATTCACCGCACTAGAAACGTTAATTTTACTAGAGCTCCTTTGATTCCGAAGTTCGCATCAGAGGTCGCCGCGATAATTTGCGAACTTCGGAATCGGAGCTCTAGTGCTCAAGCTGGAACAAGTGAGCGCCAGTTACGGCTCGGTGCCTGCCATCTCAAACGTCAGTATCGAGATCGGCGAAGGCGAAGCCGTCGGCTTGCTGGGCGCCAACGGCGCCGGCAAGAGCACGACATTGCGCGCGATTTCGGGCCTCGTAAAACTCTCTTCCGGCACGATCACATTTGCCGGCACCAATCTCGCATCGTTTCCACCGCACCGGATTCCGGAACTGGGCATCGCCCACGTGCCGGAGGGACGTCAGGTGTTTCCGGAAATGACGGTCAACGAAAATCTCGAGATCGGCGCCTATGTGCCGAAGGCCAAGGCCGAACGCGCCCGCACGCTGGAGCTGGTCTACAGCATCTTTCCAAGGCTGGCCGAACGCAGGAAGCAATTCGCCGGCACCATGAGCGGCGGCGAGCAGCAGATGCTGGCGGTGGGCCGCGGCCTGATGCTCAAACCGCGGCTCTTGATGCTCGACGAGCCTTCGCTCGGCCTTGCCCCCGTCATGACGGATGTGACCTTCGAGAAGATCGGCGAAATCCACCAGATGGGCACGGCGATCTTGCTGGTGGAGCAAAACGTCAGCCGCGCGCTGTCACTGGTCAAGCGCGCCTATGTGCTGGAAAGCGGCAACGTGATCATGCACGGCACCAGCGAGGAACTCGCCAACAACAAGCAGGTTCAGGCGGCGTATCTGGGGATATAGACGACTCGCATTGATGTCGCCATTGCGCGAACGAGTTGGCCGCAATCGCTCCTCAACAAACGGCGGTCATACCCCGCGAAAGCGGGTATCCAGTACGCTGCGGCCTCTCAAGCAATCGCCGGCGTCTCTGGAATACTGGATCACCCGCTTTCGCGGGTGATGACAGCTGAAAATGTGGCGCATTCGTACGCAATGAGTTGCAACAGATTCGAATGTCAAACAGCCACGACAATTCAAGATACACACCCGCGATCTCGCGACGCAAATCGCGCCCGGGTTATGCCGAAAACATCCGCCCCGATGAGAGGGCGCAGGGAATGCCGGGCGCTCGATGCGCCCGCAGCCTCGCATGCAAAATAAAATGAGCATACGAGCATAGTCACCACGGTCACACCGGAAACACCCGGCATTCCCCGCGCAATGGTTTTACAGCTTATATCGCGCTCTCCCGGGTGACCGGGCTTTCTTGCCACCCTCGCCTGCGAAATACTTCGCAAACTTGACGCCAGCGTCGGGGCGTCAGGACCACACGACTTCGCCGTCCGCTGCAAACGTCGCTCGTCTCGCAACATCGCCGCGTCCACCGCATCCCGCCCCGCGTTGATGACGTTGCGCAACGCCCCTCTTTCAGGACGGGACGGCGCGAGACATACATCTGATTTGCATTTCGGAAAAACAGAAATATTTCTCCAATGGGGTCTGGACAAGCGATTTGTCTTAAGCTGCGCTCATTCGCTGATTTGCCCGTCGGGTGGACGGGCACGCGCTATTGCCATTGTCCTCCGTGTCAGAGCGGCTCTGTTATGGCTTCAGCCCCGCAGCAAGCCGAATGTCCTTGATGATCATAAATAGGTGCCTTGCATCGACCGGTGACGGCGTGAAGCCAAAGTGCTGGTAGAACGCAACGGCCCGATCGTCCTTGGCGTGAACGGCGAGCGCACGTACGCCGATCACATCCGCAACCTGGAGCGTACGTCCAAGCGCATCAAGCAGGAGACCCGCACCAATGCCGCGGCCCTGCGCGTTCGAGTGGACGGCAAGGCGCGCCAGTATCAGCAGGGGAATTGGGTGACGGGACATGCCTTTGACGACGCGCTCAGGAGCTTGCGCGTGCACAACCTCACCGGCAACGATCGTATAGAAACCAACGATCTCATCGCCGCTCAATGCAACGTAAGTCTGCGATGAGTTCGACTGTTGGGCCTGCCATGCGTGGCGTATGAGGAAGCGATCAAGCTCTGCTTGCCCGCACGTGAATTGCTCGACATTATGTGTACGATGCAATTTCTCGATATGAAGCGAGCGCGTCACGGCTCACTTTTGGGATCGAATACGGAAGGCTCGCGAAACAGTCTTTCAAGGCGAGCATGCCGGCGCGGCGGCGCATCGAGCGCAGCGACAAAGGCATTCCAACCTTTGGCATCGAGCGTGAAGACTCGGCGATCAGCCAATCGCTCTTCGGCCTGGCTAAGCGCGGTGTCGAGGACGAACTCACTCACCGACTTGCGCTCGGCCATTGCGGCTGCCTGCAAGGTCTTCTTTGCGGCCCGGCTCAGCCGAAGATCAAGCTTTTCCGTCCGATTGGTACGTTGGGTCATGTTCCCTCCTAAGATGGAGGATATCATAATTTGACAGACAATGTCATGACAAACAGATTCTCCCCGACACCCAACTAACTCCATGATCTTGCAGGACTTCCGCATTCAAGGCAGGTAGCAGGTACTGTCCGTATTTAACCCTCAGTGTCCTATTTTGGCGATAGAAGTAGAGGGAAGTGACTACAATGGCTGAGACAGGCCGGCGCGGTACTTGCCATCATTTTTCTATTTTGCGTAATTTCCATCTTCGTCCGAGCGGAAGAAAACGTCGCCGGGCTGCATGTACCCCGTCTTGGGTGGAGTGGTGGGGTAGCCCTTGGCAAGCAATTCGGAAGATATTGGCTCATCGTAAGGTTGGATGGTCCCTTGGATGAAGGGGAGTCCCAATTCCCTTTTATTAATATCTTGTCCCAAGCGCAGTCTAAATCCGGTTTGGCCGTGCCGACTGTCGCCGTAGGTGTAATCGACGCAACCAAAGACCGAAAAGAGGATGCGGTCATCAGTTTGATAGATATTGGTTATGCCAATGGTCCTCGCGTCAGAACCAGGTTCACTGGGGAAGATAGCGAACCCACCAATAGGATTTTCGTCCGCCTGCGTTCGCGCCTCGTCACACGCGTTTTTTTGAAAACCATCCAATTCCTTCCGGCGAGAAATGCCGGGGTACTGCAACATAAGCGTATAAACCCGAACATTTATCGCGGGGACCTGTCCATAGTTCTTCAGGTTGAATGTCAAAGGAACGTTGATTCCTTTGGTGCCGCCCCACTCGTTGAAAACGATCGGTTTGGTGATGGAGACATCAACCTTCAGCCAAGGGCGCTTGTCGGTTTCCATTACCTCCAATTGCTTATGGATAGCGGTGTCGGTGCTGTGCATAGCACTCAGCTGGCGATTGAAAATAATGGCTTGCGAAATGCCGACGGCCACAGCGACGACAGTAAAGAGCGCGATCCACACCGTAGCCGTGGCGGTTCGACGGGCCGCGCGATCTTGGGCGCTCTCGGCATCCTTACGTCTTTTGCGCGCTTGAAGGTTGCGTTCAAAATTGCGAACGCCCCAAACAACCCAACTCTCTTTGGAGTTATCTGTTTCGGGCTTGGGGGTGTCGCCGCTTTGTTGATCGTTCAGATTACGGTCCTTTGGCTAACGGGCCTCTCTCTTATTTCAGCACCCTTCGATCGCCACTCCGAAAATGTCAGGATTAAAGCGATTATTATACCGGAATTGGAATTCCGCAACGTAGAGTGGCATATATTTTGCGGCTTACCTTGTGGGAAAGAACCAAGATATCCTCTCTGCTATAACCCCAAATAAGCCGTCACCACCGCCGGGTTGGCGTGAAGCTCTGCCGCCGTTCCCTCCAGCGTCACGCGGCCTGCCTCCAGAACATAACCCCGCGTCGCGACCTCGAGCGCGAGTTCGACATTCTGCTCGACCAGCAGGATCGAGGTGCCCCGGCCATGAATGGTCTTGAACGTCGCGTGCATTTCCTCGACCACTTTTGGCGCAAGACCGTGGCTGGGTTCGTCAAGCAGCAACAGCTTCGGCCGCAACATCAGGGCGCGGCCGACCGCGACCATTTGCTGTTCGCCGCCCGATAGCGTTCCCGCGAGTTGTGCGAACCGGTCACGCAGGCGGGGAAAAAGACTGAGCACTTCTTCGATTCGCTCCGGCAGATCGCTGGCCCTGCGGGCGGAGAATGCGCCAAGCAAAAGATTCTCCTCGACCGTCATCTCCGGAAAGACCTGACGTCCTTCGGGAACATGGGCAATGCCGAGGGCCGGGACTTCATGCGCCGCAAGTGCCATAAGGTCCGCCGTGCCAAAGCGCATGATTCCGCTCAGCCTTGGAACAAGTCGCGAGATCGCGCGGAGAATCGTGCTTTTGCCCGCCGTGTTTGCCCCGATGATGCAAACGAACTCGCCTTGTGACACCGAGAGATCTACCCCGTGCAGCACCTCGGCCTCGCCGTAGCTGGCTCGCAATTGCCTGATTTCGAGGAGCGGCGAACTCATCGGCGCGCCGTTGCAACGGATCGGCCCAGATAGGCTTCGATCACAAGGGGATCGCTGGCGACCTGTTCCGGCGTGCCATCTGCCAACAGCCGGCCAAAGTTGAGCACGAGGATGCGATCGCAGACATTCATGATCGCGCGCATGTGGTGCTCGACCACGAGGATGGTGACACCGTCGTCGCGCAGCGAGCGGATCAATTGCATGATCTCGGCCATCTCGGCGTGATTGAGCGCCGCCATGACTTCGTCGAGCAGCAAAACCTTGGGCGCGGTGCACAGCGCACGCGCAAGCTCGACCCGGGCGCGTTCGGGAAACGACAGGTTACCCGCCTGCTTGTGCGTCACGGCGCTCAAGCCGACGCGATCGAGACAATGGAGCGCCTCGCTGCGCGCCGCGTCCACGCCATGGCGCAGCAGGCCCGCGGTCAGCACATTATCGAGTACCGAACTCTCGGCGAACAAGGCGACGTTCTGGAAGGTCTTTGTCATGCCCAGCGCAGCGACCGCGTGAGGTTTCAGGCCCGTGAGGTTCTTTCCATCCAACGTCACGGTGCCGGCGTCGGGACGGATGAGGCCCACCAACGTGCTGAACAACGTCGTCTTGCCCGCCCCGTTTGGCCCGATCACGCCGACGATCTCGCCTTTGTTGACGGAAAACGTCACCTCCGACAGCGCCTGCAGGCCGCCAAACCGGCGCGATAGGCTGCGGACTTCGAGGATCGTCATGGCGCCACCGCCCGCGACAATCGCGCCCGCCAGGAACCGAACAAGGTGATGAAGCCACGCGGCTGCCACAAGATGACTGATATGAGGATGATGCCGAAGACAAGCTGCGACAGGCCAGCGGCGCGCGACGACAGAAGATCATTCATGAGCTCTTCCAGCGGGATGATGAAAAACGCTCCCAAAATGGGCCCTGCCGCCGTTCCAACGCCGCCGATGATCGCGATCAGCGCGATGCGGATCGAGATGCTGGCGATGCCGAACACCGTGTCGGGATCGAAGAACACCGCGACCTGGGCGTAGAGCGTTCCGAGCATGGCGATCAGCGCGCCCGAAATCACCGCGGCCTGAAGTTTTACGCGCGTCGTGTCAACGCCGATGACCTCGGCGGCGGCCGTGTTCTGCTTGATCGCGCGCAACCGGTATCCCATCGCGCCGCGCCGGATCGCTTCGAAGATCGCGGTCACGACCACGAGCGCGGCCAGCGCGATGTAGGCGTGTGGGCGCAACAGCTTGAAGGAATAGGCGGCAAAACTCGGCGGCACGAAGGGAACGGACAAGCCTCCCGGGCCGCCTGTCAACGACGTCCACACATTCGCAATCACCCGCATCACCTCGCCGAAGGCAAGCGTCGCCAGCGCGAAATAATGGCCTTGTAGCCGCATGGTCGGGATCGCGATCACCAACGCCGCCAATCCGCCGAGCGCGCCGCCCGCCAGCATGCCGAGCCATGGGCTGATGCCGAATTTGAGCAACAGCACGGTGGAGGCATAGGCGCCGATGCCGAAGAATGCGGCGTGCCCCAGCGAGGTCTGGTTGGCGAGGCCGCCGACGATGTTCCAGGCCTGCGCCATGGCCGCGAACAGCAGCGTGAAAGTAAAGACGCGGATCCAGTACCCGCGCGGATCGAGCAAGTGCGGCAGCAACGCCGCTGCGGCGATCACGACGCCAAGCGCAAGACATCGCTTCATCGGCTTGCTCCGATCAGGCCTTGCGGGCGGACCGCGAGCACCAGGATGAAGACGATGAACAGCACGAGGTTCTGCAGTTGGATGGGAAACACCAGCGACGACAGCGCCTGGATCACCCCGACTGCCAGTCCACCGGCGACCGCGCCGGCGACGCTGCCAAGCCCGCCCAGAACAACGACGGTGAACATCAACACCACGAATTGGCCACCGACACCGGGAAACACCGTCACGTAGGGCAAGATGACGGCGCCGCCGAAGGCGGTCAGCCCAACGCCCAGGGCAAATGCAATCTTGTACATCTGCCCGGCATCAATCCCCATCAACCGCGCGGCGGACGGATTTTGCGCGGTGGCCCGCATGGCGCGGCCAAACCAGCTCGCGCGCATGAACCACCACAGCGCTGCGCCGCAGGCCAGCGACATCGCAAACGCGATCAGGTAGGGAACACTGATGAAGAGCGGACCCAACGACAGCGAGATGGTTTGATAGGATGTCGTGACCGAACGGAACTGCGAGCCGAACAGCAGCAGCGTTCCGTTTTCGATGACGATCAAAATTCCGACCGTCAAAAATATCTGCGCGACCGATGGCGCGGACAACACCCGCGCGATCAGCTGGCCCTGCACCAGCCAGCCGATGGCGAAGGCGACCGCGAACGACAACGGCGCGGCTAAAACCGGGTCGAGCCCGAGAAAGGCCCAGGCAAACCAGGCGACGAACATTCCGATGGTGAGAAACTCGGCTTGCGCGAAGTTCACGATCCCCATCACGCCGTAGACCAGCGTGAGGCCGATGGAAATCACCGCATAGACGCCGCCGATCAAAAGCCCGTCGAGAATGGCCTGGACGAACGACACGCGGGTCGCGCCGGCCGCGGATCAGGATCGCCAGACCGGCGTACTCTTGGCAATGTCTTTCGGCCAGACGCTGACGATCTCCTTGCCCCGCCACTGCACCATCAGCGGCACCGAGAGCACATTCAATCCGGTCTGGTCGAATTGCACGGCGCCGCCGGTCATGGCGTTGATCCAGCCGCCGGTGAATTTGGCGCCGCGAAGTGCGGCGGCAACGTCTTCGGCCTTCGCCGATTTCGCCTTCTTGATGGCCTGCACCAGCACCTCCAAACAGACGGCGTGCTCGAGCGCCTCATGCACCATGAAATATCCGAACCGCTTGCGGAAACGATCGGTCAGCGCTGGCGCGAGGTCGTAGTTCGCAGGCGCAATCGAGAGCACATTTTCGGCGAATTCGCCGAGGCCTTTTTCGAAGTCCGGAATCACATATCCGGCCGCGCCGCCGATCGCCGGCATGTTGAGTTTCTGCTGACGCATGGTGCGGATGATCAGGAGGCTGTCGTTGAGATAGGAGACCGGGAACACCGCCTGCGCTCCCGATCCGCGCAATTTATTGATCAGCGGCGTGGTGTCGGTGATCCCCAGCGGATAGGCGTCATCCATGACGATCTCGACATTGGCTGCCTTGGCCCCTGCGCGAAGGCCGTTGGCCTGGGCGGTGCCGTAGGCGGTGTCCTCATACATGATGGCGACCTTGTCGATCTTGGCGCCGGCGGATTGCGCGATCGCGGCGGTGTAATCGAACTGTGCCTTGCCGATCACGGATGCCTTTGCCACCACCTGGAAAATGTTCTTGTAGCCGCGCCCCGTGATCTGGTCGGCGAACGACATCGTCAGAAGCGAAATGTCGCGCCGCTCGATGACTTCGGAGATCGCGATCGTCAGCGAGGACGCGAAGGCGCCGAGCAGAGCGGTCATGTCCTGCTGGGTGATGAGCCGTTGGGCTACCGTGCCCGCGGTGGTCGGCGTCGAGGTCGCGTCCGCCACCACCAGGTTGATTTTCGCCCCGCCCAGTTCGGCGATACCGCCGGCGGTATTGATTTCGTCAGCGACCAGTTCGATGCCGTTGCGCGAATTGATGCCAAATTGGGCATTCGGTCCCGATAGCGGCATGATGACGCCGACATTGACCGGCGGGGCTTCCGCGCGTGCCGAAGAAAGTACGAAAGGCGCCGCCAGAACTGCGGCGGTACCGGAAAGCAGCGTCCGGCGATTCAGATGCGCAATTCCTAATGAATTGGCCTTCAACATCGCACCCTCCTCCAAATTTTTTGGTCTTAATAGCCGGCCTCAGCTTGCCGCACGGCAAACCCGCCGTCTACTGCGACGTGGCCTATGCCGTGGGCGACTTCAGAGTCCTGACTGGAAATGCAGCCAGCAAAACAAGGCCTCTAAGACTGTCATTCCGGGGCGATGCGAAGCATCGAACCCGGAATCTCGAGATTCCGGGTCTGGTGCTGCGCACCATCCCGGAATGACGCCAATTACATGATCATGCCGCTGGCTTAATCAGACCGGCCTGTTGTCGTTGGAAGCGAGGATTTCCACGACGGCCTGACCGGTCGCCGCGGTTCCGAGATTGCCGCCGACGTCCTTGGTCGCCCGGCCGCCTTGTATGGCGGCGGCCACCGCGTTCTCGATGGCACGGGCCGCCTGTTCAAACTGCGCGGCTCCCGAGCGCTCGCCGTGCCAGGCCAGCAGCAGCGCCATCGACAAGATCAATGAGAACGGGTTGGCGACGTCGCGGCCGGCAATATCGGGGGCGGAGCCATGAGCAGCCTGGGCCATGGCGTGGCTGGCGCCGACATTGAGCGAGCCGCCGAGGCCAAGGCTGCCCGAGAGTTCGGCGGTGAGGTCGGAGAGAATGTCACCGAACATATTGGTCGCGACGATGACATCGAACCGATCCGGCTGGCGCACCACATGCGCCATCATGGCATCGACGAGGATGTCGTCGACGGCGAGGCCGGGAAAGGCGCGCGCCGTCTTGTGGCAAATATCGAGGAACATGCCGTCCCCGATCTTCAGCACGTTGGCCTTGTGAACAATGGTCAGGCGTTGGCGCCGACGCATGGCAAGCTGACAGGCCGCCTCCGCAATTCTCTCGCAGCAGTGACGGGTGATGCGGCGAAGCGAAATGACGACGTCGGGGGTAACGAGAAGTTCGCTGTTGCCCTGCTCCATGTTGCGGTCGGAGTAGAAGCCCTCCGTATTCTCCCGCACCACGACAAGGTCAAAGGCGCCGAACCGGCTATGCAATCCCTGATAGGTTCGCGCCGGCCGCACATTTGCAAACAGATCCAGACTCTTGCGGAAGAATTTGGAGGGATTGATTTCACCGCTTTGCTCGTCCTTGAAATCAAAAGTGGCGGTGGGGCCAAGTATCAGGCCATCCGCGGACCGCACGATCTCGAGGAGGCCGGGCCGAACGGTTGAGCCGAACTGCTGCAGGCTTTGATGCCCAACGGGGTACTCTTCGATCTGAACGTTCAACTGGAAGCGCTCAGAGGCGGCTTGCAGGACACAGGTTGTCGCGGCGGCGATCTCCGGCCCGATGCCGTCGCCCGGCAAAACGACAATGCGCATCATGAATTCTCGCCCCAAAACTGCGGTCAATCACAAGAAGACCGTCCTTATCGCGATACGCCGGCGCCGCGAAGGGAGCAGGTCGATCTGCGGCAATAGCGCAAAACAACAGGCCTCCCAAGCGAATTTGATGCACCGCAAGCGCGGAATATTGATTTGAACTGTTCCAGGTTCCGGTACAAATTCCCCCCCGAAGTTCAATCGATGGATTGAGCTAACCAGGGGATCGCGATGGCAAACCTCACAATCAACGGAAAATCGATCGACGTGGATGTCGAGCCGGATACGCCGCTACTTTGGGCGATTCGGGAGAATATCGGCCTGACGGGAACGAAATACGGTTGCGGCATTGCACAATGCGGAGCCTGCACCGTCCACATTGACGGCGTCGCGATGCGCTCCTGCGGCGTGGTGGTCAGTGAAGCCGTTGGCAAGCAAATCACCACCATCGAAGGGCTGGCCGGCAACGGCGCCCTCCATAAGGTTCAGCAGGCCTGGGTCGCCAACGACGTTCCGCAATGCGGCTATTGCCAGAGCGGAATGATCATGGCGGTGGCAGCGCTTCTCAAGGAGAAGCCGAAGCCGACCGACAAGGACATCGACGAAGCCATCACCAATATCTGCCGTTGCGGCACCTTCCAGCAGGTGCGCGAGGCTATTCACGCCGCCGCGAACGCTTGAGGAGGCCATCATGAACCATATGCCCAAACTGAACCGCCGCGCCTTCGTCATCGGCAGCGCTGCTGTCGGCTCCGGCCTCGCGCTTGGCCTCGATATTCCCTTTGGCGGTCCCACCGTGGTGCGCGCCGCCGACGGCTCGCCCGAAATTAACGCCTGGGTCGTGATCCGGCCTGACGACACCGTCGTCATCCGCATCGCGCGATCGGAAATGGGCCAGGGGAGCCTGACCGGCCTCGCCCAGCTGGTTGCCGAAGAACTCGAATGCGATTGGTCGAAGGTCACGACCGAATACCCGACACCAGGGCAGAGCGTGGCCCGCAAGCGCGCATGGGGCGACTTCTCGACCGGCGGCAGCCGGGGCATCCGGGCCTCGGCCGACTATGTGCGCAAGGGTGGCGCGACCGCGCGCGTCATGCTGATCCAGGCCGCCGCAAACGAATGGAAGGTGCCGGCCTCGGAATGCACCGCTGCCAACAGCATCATCACCCACACGCCTTCGGGACGCACCACGACCTACGGCAAGGTGGTGGAAGCCGCCGCCAAACTTGAGCCGCCGGCCGACGTCAAGCTGAAGGATCCGAAGGACTGGAAACTGATTGGCAAGGGCGTCAAGCGCCTCGATACGGTCGACAAGACCACCGGCAAGATGACCTACGGCATCGACGTCAAGCTGCCGGGAATGCTCAACGCCGCGATCAAGGCCTGCCCGGTGTTCGGCGGCAAGGTGAAAAGCTTCGACGAAGCCAAAATCATGGGCATGAAGGGCGTCAAGAAGGTCGTCAAGGTCGACGACTACGCGGTGGCCGTGGTTGCCGACACCTGGTGGCACGCCAAGACCGCGCTGGATGCCCTTCCGATCGTGTGGGACGAAGGTGCCAACGCCAAGGTTTCGAGCGCATCGATTGCGAAGTGGCTTGAGGAAGGTCTCGACAACTCGCAGCCGGCCTATATCGGCAACGAGAACGGCGACGCCAAGGCCGCTCTCGCCGGCGCCGCCAAGAAAGTCGAGGCGGTGTACAATTATCCCTACCAGAACCACGCCCCGATGGAGCCGATGAATGCGACCGCGCTCTATACCGCGGACAAATGCGAGGTCTGGTGCGGCACGCAAAACGGCGAAGCTGCCTTCGCCGCGGCGGTAGAAGTGTCAGGGCTGCCGGCCGACAAATGCGACGTTAACAAGCTGATGCTCGGCGGAGGCTTCGGGCGTCGTGGTCAGACCGACTACGTCCGGCAGGCGGTGGCTATCGCCAAGCAAATGCCGGGCATCCCGATCAAACTATTGTGGTCGCGCGAAGAGGACATGCAGCACGGCGCATATCATCCGGTCACGCAATGCAAGATGACCGGCGCCTTCGATGCCAACAATAATCTGACCGCACTGCATATGCGGATATCCGGGCAATCCATTCTGTTCAGCCTGCGCCCGGAGGCCCTCGTCAATGGCAAGGATCCCGTCACCTTCCAGGGCCTCAATGCGACCGGCGAGACGGCGATCGGGTATTCGGTTCCCAACCTCCTGATCGAGCATTCGATGCGCAATCCGCACGTCCCGCCGGGGTTCTGGCGCGGCGTCAATGTCAACCACAACGCCATCTATCTCGAATGCTTCATGGATGAGCTGGCCCATTCCGTCGGCCAGGATCCGCTCGAGTTCCGGCGTAAGCTGATGACCAAGCATCCAAAGCACCTTGCCGTGCTCAACGCCGTGGCCGAGAAAATCGGCTGGGGCAAACCCGCGCCGCAGGGCGTTTATCGCGGCCTCTCGCAGTACATGGGATTTGGCAGTTATGTGGCGGGCGCAGCGGAGATTTCCGTCACCGACGGCAACAAGATCAAGGTGCAGCGCATCGTTGCCGCCACCGATCCGGGCTATGCGGTCAATCCGGCGCAAATCGAACGCCAGGTTGCCGGCTCGTTCGTCTATGGCCTCTCAGGACTGTTCTACGGCGGGTGCACCGTCAAGGACGGCCGCATCGAACAGGCAAACTTCGATACCTACGATTCGATGCGGATGGCCGCGATGCCGAAGGTGGAATCGATCATCATGCCGAGCGGCGGCTTCTGGGGCGGCGTCGGCGAGCCGACGATCTGCGTCGCAGCGCCTGCCGTGCTGAATGCATATTTCGCAGCAACCGGAAAACGCATCCGCTCGGTGCCGCTGAAGGATCAAAACATCACCTTCGCCTGAACCCTAAAGCGGCGGCCTTCGCGGCCGCCGCATCATTTTTCGGATCGTGTTCATGGACACGCTGCGGCTGAGGACGACGCGGAGGAACGTCGTTCGTGGCGTCGCGACGACGGCAGTCACGTTTGCCTTCCCCTGCCCGTCCCACGCCCAATCCGCAGCACGCGTCGTCGTGATCGGCGGCGGCTTTGGCGGCGCGGCTTGCGCCCGCGCCTTGCGGAAGATCAATCCCAAACTACAGGTGACGCTGGTCGAACCGAACCGGACGTTTACGGCCTGTCCCTTCAGCAACGAGGTGATTGCCGGTTTACGCAATATCGAAGCACAGCAATTCAGCTATGACAAAATTGCGGCCGATGGCGTAACCGTCATCGCGCAGGCCGCAATCAAGGTCGATCCGCAAGCGCGGACGGTCGGTCTCGCCGACGGCACCTCGCTCGGCTACGACCGTCTCGTGCTTGCGCCGGGCATCGACCTTCGCTTCGACGCGTTGCCGGGCTATGATGAGGCGATTTCTGCAAAAATGCCCCATGCCTGGAAGGCGGGCGAGCAGACCCTGTTGCTGCGCCGGCAAATCGAGGCGATGGACGACGGTGGCCTGGTTGCGCTGGCGGCGCCCGCGGCTCCGTTGCGGTGTCCGCCAGCGCCCTATGAACGCGCCAGCCTGATCGCCCATTACCTGAAAGCGAAGAAGCCACGCTCCAAAGTGATCATTCTCGATGCCAAGGATGCCATCCCGCAACAGCGCTTGTTCGAGAACGCCTGGAGGGAATTGTATCCCGGCATGATCGAGCGGGTTTCGCTGTCGCAGGGCGGCCGGGTCGTCTCCGTCGACCCCTCGACCAACACGCTCGTCACTGATTTCGGCAATTACGATGCGCAGGTTGCAAACGTCATCCCGCCGCAAAAAGCCGGCCGCATCGCCAGCATCGCAGGCGCGGTCGACAACACCGGCTGGTGCCCGATCGACCCGGTCACGTTTACCTCGAAGCTTGTGCCCAATATTCACGTCATTGGCGATGCCTGCATGGGTGGCGCCATTCCAAAATCCGCATCAGCCGCCAACGCCGAGGCCAAGGCATGCGCGAGTATCGTCGCAAGCCTGATCGCCGGCGCGGCACCGGCGATGCCGAAACTGGACGGCGCCTGTTACAACACCGTCGCGCCCGGCTATGCCTTCTCGCTCTCGGGCATCTATCAGCCGAGGGACGACATTTTTGCCGAGGTTGAAGGCAGCGGCTTCACCAGCCCGCTCGACGCGCCGCGCGAGGTGCGGATGCGTGAAGCCGAGCAGGCGCAATCCTGGTACAAAGCGATCACGGTGGAAACCTTTGGCTAGGTCGATGATCCACATGGCCGCTACCTGGCTCGTGGCGGCGGCAGCGCTCGCAATGCCCTGTTCGGTCACCGCGCAGGAATTGCGGCCATATATCATTACCGGGGATTCCATTGCAGAATCGCTGACCGGCGCGCCGGGCGATGCCGCGCGAGGCCGCGCGCTGGTGCTGGAGCGAACCAGTACCTGCATTCTTTGCCACAACGGTCCGTTTCCGGAGGAGAAGTTTCAGGGCGATCTCGCGCCTAACCTTGCAGGTTCGGGCAGCCGCTGGTCCCAAGGCCAGCTCCGGCTCCGGCTGGTCAGCGCGTCGCGCCTCAACCCAGCAACGATCATGCCGTCCTATTATCGCGTGGACGGCCTCGATCGCGTGGCCCCGACATGGCGCGGCAAACCGATCCTGTCGGCCGAACAGATCGAGGATATTGTGGCGTATCTCGCAACGCTGCGCGAATGAGAAGGCACGATTCAAGATGCGCAAGAGATTAGCTCCTACACGTCGCCGGTTCCTGGGTCTCGCGGGCAGCGCCGCGACGATCAGCGTGATCCCGATCGTCAGTTTGCACCCGGCTGAGGCCACGCCCGAGACCATGGCCGCCGCGATCAGGACGGTTGTCGGCGGCGCGGTGGTGCAAACCGGAAAAGTAAAACTCGACATTCCGCCGCTGGTCGAGAACGGCAACACCGTGCCGATGACCGTGAGTGTCACCAGCCCGATGTCGGCCGACGACTACGTCAAGAGCATCCATGTTTTCAACGAAAAGAACCCGCAGCCCAACATGGGCAACTTTTATCTTGGACCCAAGGCCGGCCGGGCCCAGATTTCCACCCGCGTGCGCCTTGCCGACAGCCAAAAGATCATCGCGATCGCGCGGCTTTCAGACGGCTCCTTCTGGTCCGTCAGCGCCGATGTGGTGGTGACATTGGCTGCCTGCACCGAAGAGGTGATGTGATGGCGTCCGCCCTGATCAACGTCCCCAAGAAGGCCAAGCGTGGCGACATCATCGAGATCAAGACCTTGATGTCGCACATCATGGAGACCGGCTACCGCCACACCGCATCGGGCCAACTGGTGCCGCGCGACATCATCACGAGTTTTGCCTGCCGCTTCAACGGCGCCGAGATTTTCCGCGCCGACCTGTTTCCGGCGATTGCGGCGAACCCGTTCGTCTCGTTCTTCACGGTGGCGACCGAAAGCGGAAAATTCGACTTCGAATGGATCGGCGACAACGGATTTACCGAAACCGCCTCGGCGACGATCGCGGTCGAATGAAGCTTACCGGCACGATAAACGTCGTGGCGCTACTGGTCGCGGCCGCCATGGCCATCCCTCCCCTCGCCGCCACGGAAATCCCGCCGAACGAGCGCCGATCCGGCTACACCTTCATGGCGCCGGACACCCAGGCGATCCAGGATGACGACACCGCCAATCCCGGCATGCTGTGGGTGCTCGACGGCGAAGCGTTGTGGAAGCGCAAGGCGGGCGCGGCGGGCAAGGCCTGCGCCGATTGCCACAATGACGCAAGCGCCACCATGAAGGGCGTCGCGGCGCGCTATCCTGCATTCGATAAGGTGCTTGGACGCCCGGTCAATCTGGAACAGCGCGTCAATCTGTGCCGCGCGCGGCATCAAGAAGCCTCCCCGCTAGCCTATGAAAGCCGCGACCTGCTCGCGCTGACCGCCTTTGTCGCGGAACAGTCACGCGGCATGGCAATCGCACCTGATGCCACCTCCGAACTGGCGCCGTTCGTCGCCAAGGGACGCGACTTCTTCATGCGGCGACAGGGCCAGCTCAATCTCGGATGCACCAATTGTCACGACGACAATTGGGACAAACACCTCGCCGGGTCGGCGGTGACGCAGGCGCTGCCGACCGGCTACCCGATCTACCGGCTGGAATGGCAATCGGTGGGATCGCTGCAGCGGCGCTTGCGCAATTGCATCACGGGGATGCGGGCCCAGAGCTATGATTACGGCGCGCCGGGATTGGTCGAGCTCGAACTCTATTTGATGTCGCGCGCGCAGGGAATGCCGATCGAGACTCCGGCGGTGCGCCCGTGAGCTACGGCGCGGACTCGTTAGCACACAGCCAAATGCAGCTTTTGCTGCGGTGCATGACTCTTGTGGCACCCTTGAGACATACTGGCGGCTGCTGAGCATGTCTGCTCATCGGGGTAGACCAGAAGTGGTCGGCGGGCGGTCAGAACGACGCAATTGACCCAATTCGGACGTATGGCAGAGCGCGCGCGGAGGAAAAAGGTGAGGCAGCAGCTATTGGAGCTGAGCGCTCGCCAATGGGCGGGTTCCTGAAAGTGTGGCGTTAAATGACTCCATCTTTCCATCTTACGGCCTTGCTTTGATCACAGGATTGGGGAGTCTCTTGGCGGAAATCAGAGATGATCGGGCTGGGGCATCCATGAATCCCACGACGGACATCAAGCAAATGCGCGATGCCTTGATCTCACGCGTCGACGAACGGCTCGCGCACGTTCATGAACAAATCAAGAGCGCGGATGAGCAGCTCGCGAGCCTCGAAGCTCAGGTGTCCAGACGGGAGCGCGAGGCCCCGCGTTCTCATTCTCGGCGGTCGCGGGAACGGCCGTGGCTGCGTGGCATCGTAGGCTTGCTGCTTGCAGCGTACATCGTTGCCGCTGCCTTCGTTTCGCAGTCGTCCTCTGGCGGTACGGTGGCGCGGTGGTCGCCGCGGCTTGTTTCAGCTTTAACGCTGCCGTTGGAAAAACTGGTGCTTTTCAGGCAACCGAACCCATCTTCCGGTCAGTTGGCCGCAGCGGAGCCGGCACCTCCGGCTCAGATCGCGCCGCATGACGTCACGTCGACAGCCGTCCCGGTGTCTCCCGAGCCGGCGAAGGTACTCCAAACGATGGCACGCGATCTCGCCAACGTGGAACGAGAGATCGAGCAGCTGAAGGCGAGCCAGCAACAATTGGCCAGCGACAATGCAAGGGCCATAGAGCAGATCACGACCAGCCAGGAACAAGCGGCCCACGACATTGCAAGGAACGTCGAGCTCCTCAAAGCGAGCCAGGAGCAGGTGGCACAACTTATCGCTAGGGCTTCTGAACAAAACCTTCGGCCCAAGACATCGGCGCCCCAGCCACAGGTTTCCATTGGTACGCGTAAGCCCGTGCCAACGCCTGCGTCATCGCATGCGAGCGCACATCCGTAGGCCCCAATGCGGAGGCAAGACGGCGCTTTTGACCCGAACCGGGCGTTGAGCTTGATCATCTTTTGACACCGTTCGTGGCCATTTTGTTTGTGGCCATTTTTCATTCGTTGCCCGGTCGCAAAGTGCTACGCTTTAGGCATTGAACAAGCGTGGTCATTCGGGGGCACATGCGGCGGCGTGAGTTCATCATGCTTCTCTGCGGTGTAGCGGCTGTGCGTTACCGCGCGTCGCGCGCGAGCCGGACCATTCCATCGTCAGGAGCGATGGGTTTTTGTAATTGAGTCAATCCGATGCAAACGTGGGTCCGAACGCTCGTTGCGATTGTCTTAGCGCTCACTGCATTGAGCGCGATCTCCGAGCGAGTGCACGAACAAGGCGTGACCGACACTGAAATTCGTATCGGCAATCTCATGCCTTATAGTGGAAATTTGGAGGTCTTCGGGGCGATTGGGAAAGCCGAAGCAGCGTATTTTGAGATGATCAACGAGCGCGGCGGGATCGGCGGCCGAAAGGTACGCTTTATCTCATATGATGACAGATCCAATCCGGTGGCCGCCCTAGA
>DASQOU010000057.1:0-2276 GCA_035644295.1 Bradyrhizobium sp. | reverse complement strand
GCGCGGATTCGCACCTCGTTGTCGCTGTAGGCGCGTTCAAGCGCCGAGACTTCATTGGCGACCAGGGTTTCAAGTTCGCCGGCGCGCGCAATGGCGCGTTCGACGCCGTCGCCCATCGCCGCGACTTCGCGGCGGATCGCCTGGCCAACCGTTACCATCGAGTCGCTTGTCGCGCCCTCGGGCTCCGAAAAACGGATCGCAACCTGCGCCATCGACTGCGCGATCATCCGCAACTCCTGGCCGCGCCAGGAAAGGCTGGCCAGGAAATAGAACAGCAGCACCGGCGCAAAGAACATGGCCGCCAGGCCGGCCAGCACCAGCGCGCCGCTGCCCTGTCCGACGGCAGCCTGCAGCGAAGGAAGGAAGGCGACCGTCAGCAGTCCGGCGCCGAGAACCCAGACCGCGGCGAAAAGCGAGGCGAGCGTGTAGACGTTGCGGGCGGGCCGGCCCTTCTGAATGGCCTGCAGAATCTGTCCGATGGTTTCGCGGTCGTCGTTGGCGGCGCGGCGGCTCGGGCGCATCTCGTCGATCGGTTCAAAGCTCTGCCGATCGGCGCTCGGCCGGGTGTCGAAGGCGCTCGGATGGTAATCCTGACTGGAGGAAGAGTTCGCCGGCGTCACATCGCTGCGGATCGAATCCCTGCTGCTGTCGATAGGCGCGTCGCTGATGTTCAAGGCTTCCTGAATGGCGGAAAGTGCGACTTCGGTGGGGTCTTTGACCTTCTTGGGATTGTTCGCCATGTTCAGTCTAGACCCCTCGATTTACTTCACGCGTCCGGAGAGCTCGGCGAACGTCCCTCGCAAGCTCGATTCCGGTCTCATGCCCCGCTGACATCCTATGGGCTGGGCGATGCGAATGAAATGGCTACGGTTAATACAATCTTAATCATCGTTAACAGGACGGCGGCGTAAGGTCTTGCCGGTCCACAAAATATTTTGCGCGTCCACCAATTGGGCGACTCTTCGCCAAAAACAAGGCGAACTTGCGGCGGTCAAGCAAAACCTTGCGTTAACCACTGGTATGATTGGCTCTCGGAAAACCCCGCTGTCGGATCGATGGGGCGGGAGAATCGGGTTATCGCCATGGCGTATCATCTGCAACGGATTGACTGGATGCCATCGCCGCCGCTCGCTCCCGATGACGGTCCCATCGATTTTGAGCATCTCGGGCGCATGACGCTTGGCGATGCCATCCTCGAGCACGAGGTGCTGGCGATGTTCTCGGCCCAGGCCGTCAGCCTGATGAGCGCGCTTGCCATGTTGCCCGCCGCTGCAGGCGAACTGGCGCATAAGCTAAAGGGCTCGGCGCGCGCGATCGGCGCATTTCAAGTGGCTGAAGCCGCCGGACGGCTGGAAACCGCAGTGCTGAAGGGTGACGATCCGGCCGAGGCGCTCGCCGAGCTCGATGACGCCGTGGAGCAGGCGCGCACGGCCATCGACGCGATCCTGCGCCGGTCCTGATCCTGGGCCATCAACTTGGGCCAGCAAAAAGCCTTGCAAAACAGCGCCACAGGTTTTCGTCCCGAGCGCTGGCGCAGAGCGGATCGACCCGTTATAGGACAGCCCGGACCTCTCTCATCCGGCAGCACGAGCAATCATGGCCAAGATTCACTTTGTCGACCACAGCGGCGAAACCCGTACCATTGAAGTCGAAAACGGCGCGACAGTGATGGAAGCCGCGATCCGCAACGCCATTCCGGGCATCGAAGCCGAATGCGGCGGCGCCTGTGCCTGCGCGACCTGCCACGTCTATGTCGATGAGGCCTGGCGCGAAAAGGTCGGCGCGCCGTCCCCGATGGAAGAGGACATGCTGGACTTTGGCTTCGATGTGCGGCCGAATTCGCGGCTGTCGTGCCAGATCAAGGTGAGCGACGCGCTCGACGGCCTCGTGGTCTCGACGCCGGAACGGCAGGCTTAAACAGCCCGCGCAGCCAATATCGCGATCGCGGCGCGCTTCATTGTCCGTCGATTCCGCGGCGACGCCAGCGCTGCAGCTTCTCGATGATCTCGGCGGTCAGCGGCGTCGGTTTACGCGTGCCCTCGTCGATCAGCACCGTCACCGATTGCGCCGATGCCACGCATCGCCCTTCCGAAAACACCACCTGATCGAAGGTCACCGAGGTTCGACCGAACTTGGTGACGCCAAGCCCCATCTCAATGGTGCCCGGCCAGCGCAGCTCGGCGCGAAAATGGATGTCGAGCCGCACCATGATCCAGGCGAGGCCCGGCGGCATCAGCCCGAAACTGCGGTCTTTCATCAGCGTGACGCGCCCGGTT
>DASQOU010000056.1:0-3599 GCA_035644295.1 Bradyrhizobium sp. | reverse complement strand
GAGCCCGGTCAGTTCGTCGTAACGCGCCAAATGGGTAATTCTGGCTTCCGCGTTGCGCCGTTCGGTGATGTCCTCGACCAGCACGACGGCGCCGCCACCGGCCATCGGCTGGAATGTCCATGACAGCGAGCGGCCTCTGACGGCGTTTGGATCGGTGGTGACGATATCCTTTGCCCGCGAATTCTCGATTTCCGAGAAAATGATCTTTCCACTCGCCGCCGAGATCGAGCCGGCGCTGACGCAGGCGGCAACGATGTCGGACGCGCTCGCGCCGCTGTGCACGAGACCGTCCGGGAGATTCATCATCGAACTGAAACGATGATTCATGACCGCCAGACGCCCGTCGGCGGTGAACATGCACAGGCCGTGCGGCATGTTGTTCAGAGCGGTATCGAATTGGCCCGCCAAAGCCGCTTCGCGAAAGCTTGACGTCAGCGCCTTGACGAAGATGGCGTGGAGACTGAGATTGATGCCCCTGAGGCCGATAAAGAACAGCGCAAGCAGCACCGCAAGGCCGATGTAGTAGAAACCGCCGTGCAAGGCCAGCGCCAGCGACATCGGTCCGCACGCGAACAGGACATGCAGTTGGACGATCAGCGGACGTCCATAATTTCGCGCGGCGCCTCCTGCGGTGTAGCCGACCGTCACGGCCACGCAGAGCATATGAGCAACCGGATCATCGCTCCCGGAAATGGTCAAGAAACACCAAAGACCTAGTGCCGCCGCATGAACGACCGCGCCGAGCCGGTAGCGCGGCTCCAAGTCCCGCGCCTGCTCGAATGTCAGTACCGAGGTCCGGCGTTCGTAGGCGCGCATCTGAAACGCGCGGGCTGTGCCGATCACAATGATCAGGACCGCGCAGGGCCAAAGCAGTTCGTTTCCGGTCTTCAGCGCGGTCATCAGCGCCGCTGCGGCGGCGCAGATCGAACCAATCAGCATGGGCCAGAAATTCTGGCACATCGAATCGACCAGCGCCGCATAAAGCTCCGGCGATAGGTTCTGGTCGGTGTCTCTTGGTTGGTTCGCCAACTGCATCGTGCGGGCACGTCCTTGCTGGCCGAAGTGTTACTTGCGGCAGATGAAGTCTTTCTGAGGGAACATCGTTACCGAGGCGTTCTTTTTTGCCCGGAAGAACGAGAATCTGCCTGCCAAATCAGCAGGCTAGGCAAGGATTGCCGGTAAAACTCGGCAATAGCGTCCGTAACCATAATGCCGACCTACGACAGCAGTGGTGACCACGCCGGATCGGACGCGAAGCCGGGGGTGGGAACGCGCTGTTCGTTGCGCCCGGAAATATCCACGGTGAACAGGGATGGCCCAGCATTGCCGCCCGGGTCGCGGAAGAACATCAGCACCCGTCCGTTGGGTGCAAACGTCGGTCCTTCGTTATGGAATCCCGAGGTGAGAATTCGCTCGCCCGAGCCATCGGGCTTCATGATGCCGATGGAAAATTGTCCGCTGCCCTGCTTGGTGAAGGCGATGTAGTCGCCGCGGGGCGACCAAACCGGCGTCGAATAGCTGCCTTCGCCAAAGGAAATGCGTTGGGCGGGTCCGCCTGCCGCCGGCATCACGTAAATCTGCGGCTTGCCGCCACGGTCGGATTCGAAACACAGGCGCGCCCCGTCGGGCGCATAGGATGGCGAGGTATCGATCGCGGGAGTATCGGTAAGGCGCATGGTCGATTTGGACCGCAGGTCCATCACGAACAGGTTCGAATTGCCGCCCTGTTGCAGGCTCATGATCACCCGCTGCCCGTCAGGGGAAAAGCGCGGGGAGAACGACATGCCCGGAAAATTGCCGACGATCTCGCGTTGTCCGGTCTCGATATTGAGCAGATAGACCCGCGGGTCGCCCTGGCCGAATTCCATATAGGTGATTTCCTGGGTCGAGGGCGAAAATCGCGGCGTCAGCACCAAATCGCTGCCCCGCGTCAGATAGCGGACATTGGCGCCATCCTGATCCATCAGCGCCAACCGCTTGACGCGCCGTTCCTTGGTGCCGGTTTCGTCGACGAACACCACGCGGCTGTCGAAATAGCCCTTCTCGCTGGTGAGGCGCTCGTAGATCTGGTCGGAAACGATATGCGCGATCCTGCGCCAGTATTCCGGCGAGGTGGAGTATTGCTGGCCCGCAAGCTGTTGCGCCGTGTTGACGTCCCAGAGGCGGAATTCCGCTTTCAGCCGTCCGTCGGGCTGGCGGGTCATGCGGCCGGTCACCAGTGCCTGGGCGTTGATGGTCTTCCAATTCTGGAATTGCGGCGGCGCGTCGATGTTGACGACCTTCTCGATATAGGCGGCCTGATCGATCGGCGCGAACAGCCCGCTGCGCTTGAGGTTATTGGTGATGACCTGGGTGACGCCGACCCCGACCTCGCCGTCCGACGGCGTGCCGGCGACGAAGTTGGGTATGGCGATCGGTAACGGGGCGAAGTCGCCCTCGGGCACGATGATGCGTTTCGGCGCCTGCGCGAAGGCATGACGGATAGGACCACCCGCCAGTGCGCCGAGCGAGGCCATTCCGGAAACCAGCTGCCGGCGGCTCAGGCGAAACGGCATCTCACGCGACTGATCTTTGTTGGTCATTTGCGGGGGCTTCATTTCATGTTCGCGATCGCTTCGGGACGACCGCCTTTAGATCTTTCGTTCGGTGAACACCGGCGCAAAATATTTCCACTCGTCGAAATAGGCGGCGGGCAGATTATACGGCTGGCATTCGATGATCGCGCGGAGCGCACTCTCCTGGTAGACGCGCAGATACGGCGTCGCCGGCGTACCCTCCGGTATCGGCATCCCTTCAAGCGTGCCGTCGCGCTTCAGCCTGATCGAGAAGGCTGCCTCTGGATTCTGGCTCTCGATACCGCCATAGGGTTTTTTCCAGCAGCGCTCCACCTGGGACTGAAACAGCGCGCCCCAGGTGGCGGAATTGTCGGCAGCCTTCCCCTTGGAAAGACCAAGCGCGGCGTTGGAATTCAACGTCTCACCGGTGGTGGCCTGCCGGGCCGGATCGCGCTTGTCGAGAAGTGCTGCGATCTTCGACTGATCGAAGGTGCGCTCCTTCGGCTTTTGCGGCTGCGGCGGCGGTGGCGTCGTGGCCTGGACTTGCGGTTTCGGCGGCTTCTTCTCTTCCTTCTTCAAGGCTTCCGCGATCGGATCGATCGTGGGCGGATCGGGCTTCTTCTCGATCGGTTTCGGCTCTTCCTTGGGCTTGCTCTCGGCAACCGGCTTTGGTGGATCGGGCTTTTTCTCGACCGGCTTTTCCACCGGCTTCGGCTGCGGAGGTGGTGTCGTGTCGGTCACGACCGGCGCCTTCTCGGTGATCTTGCCGACGGCATCCTCGACGGGCTTGGCTTCAGCGACTTTCTCCACCAGCGGCTTCGGATTTTCCTTTTTGCCGGACTTCATGCCGGCGGCGATCTTGGCGAGCTGATCGGCGGAGATGATGTCGACGGGCAAGGTATCTTCCGGAACCGACTCGAACACCTTGGAGGAGAACGACACCAGTCCCCACCCGATCACGACGACGTGCAGGGCCACAGACGCAACCAGTGTCTTGTCGACCTTCACGCTCTAGGACCCCTGCTCCACTTCAGTGACGAGTGC
>DASQOU010000055.1:0-2713 GCA_035644295.1 Bradyrhizobium sp. | reverse complement strand
GAGCAGGCCCTTGCAGAGTTCGGCGATGCGGCGGCCGACATTACCGAGCCCGACAATGCCGATGGTCTTGCCCTGCGCCTCGGTGCCGATCAAGGCGTTGCGATTGACGTTGGGGTCGCGCCGCAACGCGCGGTCGGCCTCAAGAATGCGCTTCGACAAGGTCAGCAGCATCCCGAGCGCGTGTTCGGCCACCGAGCGGGCATTGCCGCCGGACTGATTGACGACCACCACGCCTGCTTCGGTGCAGGCCTCGACATCGACAGGATCGTAGCCCGCGCCATTGCTCGAGACGATCAGCAGGTTCGGCGCGCGCCGCAGCAGGTCGCGGTCGACATGGAACTGGGGTGCGAGTTCATCGCGCGCCGCACCGACCTGATAGGCATGCGCTGCGGCCAGGATCGGCACCGAGATCGCCTCGGCGCTCTCATTCTCGAGTCGGTCCAGCCGCACATCGGGCCGCTTCCGCAGGATGTCGGCATAGATCTCATGCGCCAGATATTTGACGTAGAACACACGCTTGTTGTTGACGGACATTTATTGCGAGCCTTCAGTTCGGGAATCCATAGAGTTTGGCCGGATTGGTCACGAGGATGCGGTGCTGCGTTGCCTGGTCCGGCGTCCACAGTTGAAACAATTCGAACAGGTGTCCGGCATCGGGCAGCTCGCCTTCGACGCGCGGATGCGGCCAGTCGCCGCCCCACACCAGACGTTCCGGATTAGCTCGCACCAGCGCTTCGTGAAATGGCCGCGGGCGGTCCGGTCGATGCGCCAGCGCGTCGAGCATGGCGGAATTGTCGCGGCCGTGCGCGCTGCCCTGCACCAGCACGCCGCGCGCAAAGCCGATGCTGTCGAGCATATCAAGATATTTTTCGAGCGGCGCGTCCGGCGGCGTGTAGCTGCGATCATCCGCATAGCGAAACCGCTCCGCCGGCCCGAACACGTGGGCATGCGTGTCACAGGCGTTCGGCGGCGGCGGCGCTTTCGGCCGGCTTACATCGCGCGGTGGCAGACAGGCGGGAATCATCGGCGTCATTCGGCTTTCATGCCGGCGGCCTCTATGATGGGCCCCCATTTGCTGGCATCGGCACGAATCTTGGCATCGAATTCCGAAGGCGAACTGCCAATCGGCGACGCGCCGAGCTTGCCCAGACGTTCCTTCACCGGGTCAGTGTTCAAGGCCGCAACGAAATCATGCGAGAGTTTCGCGATCAGGTCGGCAGGCATGCCGGCCGGGCCGAGCAGGCCCCACCACACTTCCGTGTCGTAGCCCGATACGGCCTCGGCCATGCTGGGCACATTAGGCAGAAACGATGCCCGCGAGGCGGTCGTGACGGCGAGCGCGCGGACGGTGCCGGCTTCGAGCTGTCCGACCGATTCCGGGCCGTTGTTGAAGGACATCGGAATTTGCCCGCCCAACAGATCGTTGATCGAGGGCGCACCGCCCTTATAGGGAATCGCATTGAGATCGATCTTGGCGAGATTTTTCAACAACTCGCCGGCGAGATGCGTCGATGTTCCGGTCCCGGCATGGCCGAAGGACAGGCTGCCCGGTTTCGAGCGCGCCTGCGCGATCATGTCGCCCAATGTCTTGAACGGAGAATCGGTGCGCACCAGCAGGATATTGGGAGACGACGCCAGCAGCGAGATCGGCGTGAAGTCCTTGAAGGTGTCGTAGGGAATTTTGGGGTACAAGAACGCATTGGTGGCGTGACCGCTCGCCACGACAATGAGGGTGTAGCCATCCGGCGGCGACGCCACCAGCGCTTGCGACGCGACCACCCCGCCCGCCCCCGGCCGGTTTTCAACCACGACGGTTTGGCCCCATTGCCGGGAGACCACATCACCCAGCGTGCGCGCCAGGATGTCGACGCCGCCCCCGGCTGCATAGGGCACGAAAATATGCACCGGTTTGGACGGGAATGGCGACTGAGCAACCGCCACACCACCCGCGGCAGACATCGCCACTGCCGCGGCAACGATCCGAAACCAGCTGCCCATGGCATGCCCCTCCCGATATTTTCGTTTATTTTATCGCACGCCGGCGTACCGTTGGCACCACCGTGAGGCGCAGATCACCGGTACGATCCGAACATGTTGACAATCCCGCAGATCGCGTCAAGTTTCCGCGCCTCGACAACACGGCCGCGATCACGTCGCGAACGAAAAATCGTCGCGAGACAAGGAGAATTCGATGGCGGCTGCCGACGGACAAAACTTGCCTCAGGCCTTTCAAGAGAAGGCCTGGCACGAGGTGGTGCTGCAAACGCTCAAGCGCAACGAGATCAGGCTTGTGCCATATGTTCCGGATCGCGTGCTGACGACGCTGATCAAGAATATTCACGCCGATCCGTTTTTCACCACATTCCCCACCGCGCGCGAGGAAGAAGCGGTCGGCATCGTCTCCGGGGCGTGGATGGGCGGCATGCGCGGCGCCGTGTTGATGCAGACCAGCGGCTTCGCCACGCTGGCCAATGTGCTGGCTTCGCTGGCGATCCCCTATCAGATTCCATTGATCATGTTCGTGTCTGAACGCGGAACCCTCGGCGAATTCAATTATGGCCAGTCGCTGGTTTGCCGCACCATGCGGCCGGTGCTCAACTCGCTGGCGATGGAGCATCACACCGCGACCCGGCTCGATGAGTTCGAATTCATCGTCGATCGATCGATCAAGCAGGCCATCACCACGCAGGCGCCGGTGGCGCTGATCCTGTCG
>DASQOU010000054.1:0-3714 GCA_035644295.1 Bradyrhizobium sp. | reverse complement strand
CTATTCGATTTTTTCGCCGGGCGAGCCGATGCCGAGCGGGGATGTCGCTGCACTGGCCACCCGTGCGTTCGCCGCGGCCTTCAGGATCGGCATGCAGCTGGCGGCGCCGTTTTTGGTGTTTGGCCTCGTCTTCAACATCGGGCTCGGCGTGCTGGCGCGGCTGATGCCGCAGATGCAGGTCTATTTCGTCGGCGTGCCGCTTTCGATCTTGTTGGGCTTCCTGATCTTCGCGGTCGTCATCGCGGCGATGATGGGAACCTTCCTCGATTACTTCATCGCCGTCATGCACGGCATGATACCGCTCCGCTGAAGGCCTAAAACGATGGCGGACCAAGACGACGCAACAGAACGCTCAGAAGACCCCACGCAAAAACGTCTCGACGATGCCCATGACCGCGGCGACGTTGCGAAAAGCCAGGAGGTCAATACCTGGTTCATGATTGCCGGCGCCACGCTGGTATTCTCGACATTTTCCGGATCGATCGGCGGGATTCAGACGCCGCTGCGCAATCTGATCGCCAATTCATGGATGATTCGCACCGACGGCCCCAGCTTGCTGGCGTTGGCGCAGCATCTCGAATATGCGCTGATCGTGGCGCTCGGCGTGCCGTTGCTGATGCTGATGCTTGCGGCGATCGCGGGCAACATGCTGCAGCATCGGCTGGTCTGGTCCGGCGAATCCTTAAAGCCCAAACTCAGCAAGATTTCGCCGGCGGCCGGAGCCAAGCGGATTTTCGGCAAGCAGGCGGCGGCGAACTTTGCCAAAGGCGTCTTCAAGCTGGTGGCGCTCGGCGCCGTGATGACGGCAATCCTGTGGCCGGAGCGGCATCGCCTGGAGGCGATGTTGCGGTTCGATGCGGCCGCGATCTTCGGCGTAGTCACAAGCCTGACGCTGCATTTGATGGGCGCCGTCGTGGCGCTGCTCGCTATTGTCGCGATCGCGGACTATTTCTTTCAGTACCGGCAATGGTACGAGCGGCAGAAGATGTCGCTGCGGGAGATGAAGGAGGAGTTCAAGCAGTCCGAAGGCGACCCGCACGTCAAAGGCCGGATCCGGCAGTTACGGAATGCGCGCATGAAAAAGCGCATGATGGCCGCGGTTCCCAAGGCCTCCGTCATTATCACCAACCCGACGCACTATTCCGTTGCGCTTTCCTACGAACGCGGCATGTCGGCGCCGGTGTGCGTGGCCAAGGGCGCCGACAGGATCGCGCTCAAGATCAGAGAGGTCGCGCGCGAGCACGATATCCCCATCGTCGAGAACGTGCCGTTGGCAAGGGCGCTCTACGCGACCGTGGAAATCGACGACGAGATACCGGTGGAGCACTACCATGCGGTTGCCGAAATTATCGGCTACGTGATGGGTCTGAGACGGGGGCTTTCCGGCCGGCGGGTATAATGCCCCCCAAAGGGGACTGCCTTAATGTTCCCGAATGAGCGCGGCGGACGAAATAACTGCGCCTTGGACTTGCGCTTGCGGGGCCGATTCAGGCACTCAGGAGCAGGCGTGCGGACAGCGCGCCAAATCCAGCGCGCGCAAGCGCGTCAATCCATGTCGACAGGCCGCGTCCCCTGGTATGACCGCCCAACTTGATCATGATTCGTCGCGAGAGCCGATGAGCGCTCACGAACCGGCGCGACGCAGCGGCAGCATCGTCCTGGTGCTGCTGGTGGCTGGCGCGATCGTAGCAGTTGCGCTCGCGCTCACGACCATCGGTCGCGCGCAGGCGCAACCCTATATTCTCGGGCTGCTTGCGCTGCTGGCGATGGTCGGCTTGTTCAATCTGTTTGCCTTCGCGGCCGGAATCATTCGCTTCACCGATCGCTCGACCGACGATCCGGTGGTTCGCCGCATCGCCGATCTCGCCTATGACGGCATCGCGGTCACCGACCCGCGCGGCCATGTGGCCTATTCCAACGCCGCCTATCTGGCACTCACGGGAGCGGCGAGCCCGCACGACGTCCGCCCGGTGGAACGGGTCTTCATCGGCAATCCCGACGTATCGGAGGCGGTATTCCGGCTCCTCAAGGCGGCGCGTGAGGGCAAGCGGCAGCAGGAGGAAGTCCGGATTGCCGGCACCGATGGCAGCCACGGCCGCTGGCTGCGGATGCGGGTTCGGCCGCTCGGCCAGGCCAAGCGCGAGGCAAAATACGCGGTATGGTCGATTGCCGACATCACCCGTGACCGCGAACGTCAGGAGGACGTATTCCAGGAGCTGCAACACGCCATCGAATATCTTGATCATGCGCCTTGCGGCTTCTTCTCGGTCAATCCGGCCGGCGACATCGCCTATGTCAACGCGACGCTCGCCAACTGGCTGGACTACGATCTGGCCGAGATAGGGTCGGGCGGTTTGAAGCTGACCGATGTCGTGTCGGGCGACGGCGCGTCGCTCTTGACGTCGATCACGCCAGTGCCCGGCGAGGTCAAGACCGAGGTGTTCGACATCGACCTGCGCATGCGCGGCGGCAGGACCATGCCGGTCCGTCTCTACCATAAGCTCGCCTTCGGGGCCGACGGAGCGGCCGGTGCCTCACGCACGCTGGTGATCAGCCGCGCCCGGGACGAGCGCTCCGATCCGCAGCGGGCGGCCGAGGTGCGCTTCATGCGCTTCTTCGACCATACCCCGATGGCGATTGCCACCGTGGACCGGGCGGGCGCGGTGGTCCGCGCCAATGCGCGTTTTGCCAAGCTGGCGCAAAGCCTGAGCCCAGACGGCGCGGCCAACAAATCGATCTTCAGGTCCGTCACCGCGCGCGATCGCCACCTCTTGATCGCGGCGATCAACCAGGCGGCCGAGGGGCAGGGCGATATTGCGCCGGTCGAGGCCATGCTCGACAGCACCAGGGAGCGTTGGGGGCAGTTCTTCGTCACCGCGGTCGAGGAAGACGAACGCGAGACCGAGGCAGCGATCGTCTACATGCTGGAGACGACCGAACGGCGGACGCTGGAGAACCAGATCAACCAGTCGCAGAAGATGGATATGGTCGGCCAGCTCGCCGGCGGCATCGCCCACGATTTCAACAACGTGCTTTCAGCCATCATGATGGCGAACGACTTCCTGCTGAACGCCCACAAGCCGACCGATCCCTCGTTCCAGGATATCATGCAGATCAAGCAGAACGCGACCCGGGCGGCGACGCTGGTGCGCCAACTGCTGGCGTTCTCACGCCGCCAGACCCTGCGGCCCCAGGTCCTCGACCTCGGGGACGCGTTGTCGGATCTCACCATGCTGCTGCGCCGCCTGATCGGCGAGAAGGTCAAGCTCGACCTGGTGCATGGCCGCGATCTCTGGCCGGTGAAGGTCGACGTGTCGCAATTCGAACAGGTGATCGTCAACCTGGCCGTCAACGCCCGCGATGCGATGCCCGAAGGGGGGACGCTGACGGTGCGAACCGCCAACCTCTCCACGGCGGAGGCCGGTCATCTCGCCTACAAGGGCATGCCGGCGGCGGATTACGTCCGGATCGACATATCCGATACCGGCACCGGCATTTCGCCCGAAATCGTCGACAAGATCTTCGAGCCGTTTTTTTCGACCAAGGAAGTCGGCAAGGGCACCGGGCTTGGCCTGTCGACGGTGTACGGCATCGTCAAGCAGACCGGTGGCTTCATCTATGTGGACTCCGAACCCGGCAAGGGCTCTTCGTTCCGCATTTTCCTGCCGCGGCATCATCCCGAGCAGGACGTCCAGCCCGATAGCGTGGCGGCGA
>DASQOU010000053.1:0-2514 GCA_035644295.1 Bradyrhizobium sp. | reverse complement strand
GGCGGGCGTGCTGAAGCGCGAGGGCCGCGCTTCTTTTTACCTCTCCCCTTGTGGGAGAGGTCGCCTTCGATGCAAAGCATCGAAGGCGGGTGAGGGGTCTCGGTCTATCGATAGGCCGTAACCCCTCACCCGTCACGGACTGCGCATAGCCGATGCAGAGCATCGGCGTCCTACTTGAGATCGGCGGCCTAAGGCCGCCTACGGCCACCCTCTCCCACAAGGGGAGAGGGGAAGAAGACCGAAGGTAATTCTGTGCTCGTCTATATCGCCCGGCGTATCGTCTATGTGATCCCGATCGTCATCAGCGTGGCGCTGGTGTGCTTTCTGCTGGTGCACATCACGCCCGGCGATCCGCTGGTCGCGATCCTCCCCGCAGATGCGTCGCAGGAACTGGCGGCGCAGTTGCGCGTCGCCTACGGCTTCGATCGTCCGCTGCCGGTCCAGTTCGGCTTGTGGCTATGGAAGGCGGTCAATGGCGATCTCGGCCATTCCATCGCCACCGGACGCCCGGTGCTGAGCGAAGTCATGCGCGCGGTCGGCAACACCGTCACCCTGGCGATCGCGGCAGCGTCGATCGGATTCACGCTTGGATTATTCTTTGGCCTGATCGCCGGCTATTTCCGCGATACCTGGATCGACAAGGTCGCGACCTCGATCGCGATCGCCGGCGTCTCGGTGCCGCATTACTGGCTCGGCATGGTGCTGGTGATCATCTTCTCGGTGCAGCTTAACTGGCTGCCCGCGGTCGGCGCCGGGCCCGGTGGCTCCGGCGCATGGGGATGGGACTGGGAGCACATCCGCTATTTGATCCTGCCCGCGATCACGACTTCGGTGATTCCGATGGGGATTGTCACCCGCACCGTGCGCGCGCTGACCGGCGACATCCTGAGCCAGGATTTCGTCGAAGCGTTGCGCGCCAAGGGTTTGCGCGAAACCCGGGTGTTCGGTCACGTCATCAAGAACGCTGCACCGACGGCGATGGCGGTGATGGGACTGCAGTTGGGATACATGCTTGGCGGTTCGATCCTGATCGAAACCGTGTTCTCCTGGCCGGGCTCGGGGCTGTTGCTCAATTCCGCAATCTTCCAGCGCGATCTGCCGTTGCTGCAGGGCACGATCCTGGTGCTGGCCTTGTTCTTCGTATTCCTCAATCTGATGGTCGATATCGCGCAGGCCGCGATCGACCCTCGTATCAAGCGGAGCTGAGCGAAGTGAGTATCCGCCCATGAGCGCGATAACAGATGCAGCCCTGCAGGCCGCGCCCGCCGACAAGGCGCGTGGTTACTGGACAACGGTCGGTCGCCGCATCATGCGCGACAAGGTCAGCATGGTCTGCGCGTTCATTCTGGCGCTGATTTTTCTTTCCGCGCTGTGCGCGCCGTGGCTCGGCCTCGCCGATCCCTATCAGGGCTCGATGATCCGCCGGCTGCGCCATATCGGCACGCCAAACTATCCGCTCGGCACCGACGAACTCGGCCGCGACATGCTGGCGCGCCTGATCTATGGCGGGCGCTTGTCGCTGGTGGTCGGCATTCTCCCTGTCATCTTTGCCTTCGTGATCGGGACCTCGCTCGGCCTTGTCGCCGGCTATGTCGGCGGCAAGATCAACACCGCGATCATGCGCACCGTCGACGTGTTCTACGCCTTTCCCTCGGTGCTGCTGGCGATCGCGATTTCCGGAGCGCTGGGCGCGGGCATCGTCAACTCGATCGTCTCATTGACGGTGGTATTCGTGCCGCAGATTACCCGCGTGGCCGAGAGCGTCACCACCGGCGTCCGCAACATGGATTTCGTCGAGGCGGCGCGGGCCTCCGGCGCCGGCCCTTTCACCATCATGCGCGTGCATATGCTCGGCAACGTGCTGGGGCCGATTTTCGTTTACGCCACCGGGTTGATCTCGGTGTCGATGATCCTGGCGGCGGGCCTGTCGTTCCTCGGACTCGGGACAAAACCGCCGGAGCCGGAATGGGGTTTGATGCTCAACACGCTGCGCACCGCGATCTACATCAATCCATGGGTGGCGGCCTTGCCCGGCGCCATGATCTTCGCGGTGTCGATCTGCTTCAACCTGCTCAGCGACGGCATGCGCAGCGCCATGGACATCCGGAATTAGCTCATGGTGAGATTGGCTCGAAATGTTTCGGCGTCGACGGTCCACCTCTCCCCGTCGGGGAGAGGTCGGATTGCATCGTTAGATGCAATCCGGGTGAGGGGGTGTGCTCTCTCTTGGGACCTGAGCCCCTCACCCGGCGCTTCGCGCCGACCTCTCCCAATGGGAGAGGTAAGATGAATTCGACCGAGACGCCCATTGATATGCTCGAGCCGGTCGAGGATCGCGGCGGCGCGGCGCAGCCATTGCTGCAGGTCAACGGGCTGACAAAACATTTTCCGGTGCGCGGCGACCTGTTTGCGAAGCGCAAGACGGTTCGCGCGGTCGATGACGTGTCGTTCGACATCGCCAAGGGCGAAACCGTCGGGATCGTCGGCGAATCCGGCTGCGGCAAGTCGACCACC
>DASQOU010000052.1:0-50085 GCA_035644295.1 Bradyrhizobium sp. | reverse complement strand
GAGGTCGATTGCGACTGGATCGTCGCCATCGCCTTGATCAGTTGCGAAGGCCCGCCGGCATAGCCGATGCGCCAGCCGGTCATGCAATAGGCTTTCGAGACGCCGTTCACGGTCAGCGTACGGTCGTACAATTTCGGCTCGACCTGCGCCGGCGTCGTGAACGCGAAGTCGTCATAGACCAGATGCTCGTACATATCGTCGGTCATCACCCAGACATGGGGATGCTTCACCAGAACGTCGGTGATCGCCTTCAACTCGGCGCGCGAATAGGCGGAGCCGGTCGGGTTCGACGGCGAGTTCAAGATGATCCATTTTGTCTTGGGCGTGATCGCCTTCTCGAGTGCATCCGGCTGCAGCTTAAAGCCCTGCGCCGCCGTGCAGACCACCGGCACCGATTCACCGCCGGCGAGCGCCACCATTTCCGGATAGCTGACCCAATAGGGTGCGGGAATGATGACCTCGTCGCCCGGATTGATGGTGGCCATCAGCGCGTTGTAAAGCACCTGCTTGCCGCCGGTACCGACAATGACCTGGTTCGGCTTGTAGGTGAGGCCGTTCTCGCGGGCAAACTTGGCGATGATCGCCTGCTTCAGTTCGGGAATACCATCCACCGCGGTGTATTTGGTCTTGCCGGCTTCGATGGCGTGGATCGCCGCCAGCTTGATGTTGGCAGGCGTGTCGAAGTCGGGTTCGCCCGCGCCGAGACCGATGACATTGCGGCCGGCCGCTTTGAGCTCGCGTGCTTTATCCGTGACCGCGATCGTCGCGGACGGCTTCACACGGTCGAGCGCAGCGGACAAGAACGGCATCATCATCTCCTGGCAAACGTCGTGGACAAATATCCACGACTCTATCTGGATGGGATCGCATCACCCTAAGGCGAGGCACGCGGCATCGCAAGAAGCTTGGCAGGACAGTGCGAAACTTTAGAGATCGTTAAAAGGCCGCCGCTAGATTCGCGCAACATTCCTAAAATTCAGCGGCGAAATGGCTCATTTCTGGCAAGGCCTGCGATCCGGCGAATGGCTGACGCCCGCGCGTGCGCGCGGCTACAGCCTGATCCTGCTCGGCCTCTACGTCGTTGCCGTGGCCGGCTGGATCGCGTCGTCGGATGGCCTCATCGATCGCAACGGCAAACCGCTCGGTACCGATTTCTCCAATGTCTACGCCGCGGGCGAACTGACCTGGCAGCACCACGCCGCCGAGGCCTACGAACCCGCGCTTCACCACGCCGCCGAAAAAGCCGTGTTCGGCGGCCGCGAGGTGCCGTTCTACGGCTGGCACTATCCGCCGTTTTTCTTTGCGGTCGCGGTGACCGTGGCCGCCACTCCCTATGGGTGGGGACTTTCGATCTGGCTCGCGACCAGCCTTCTGGCCTACCTCGCAGCGATGCGCGCGATCCTGCCGCGTCCGGAGACGCTGTTGATCGCGGCCGCCTTCCCCGCCGTGTTCGTCAATGTCGGCCACGGCCAGAACGGGTTTCTCACCACCGCGCTGCTCGGCGGCGCGCTGCACCTGCTCGATCGCCGGCCGTGGCTGGCGGGCGTGCTGATCGGCCTGCTCGCCTACAAGCCGCAATTCGGCGTGCTGATTCCGATCGCGTTACTCGCCGGTGGACGATGGCGCACGATCGGCGCCGCCGTGACCACCATTGCCGGCCTGGTTGCGCTCAGCTTCGTCACACTGGGCGGCGAGGTGTGGCACGGCTTTGCAAACTCCATGAGCTTCACGCAAACGGTGGTGCTCGAGCAGGGCGGCACCGGCTGGGAGAAAATCCAGTCGATCTTCTCGGCCGTGCGGGTGTGGGGCGGCAGCATTCAGTTCGCCTATGCGGTGCAGATCGCACTGGCGGCGTTGCTTGCCGCAAGTCTGGCCTGGCTGTGGCACAGCGATGCCGCATTCGAGTAGAAGGCCGCGGCGCTGGCGGTGGGAAGCCTGCTCGCGACCCCTTACGTGCTCGACTACGATCTGGTCGTGTTGGCAATCGCGATCGCGTATTTTGCGCGACTTGGACTGCGCCAGGGTTTCCGCCCTTGCGAGATCAGCCTGCTGGCCGCCGCGTGGATCGTCCCGCTATTGTCGCGCGGTCTTGCAGCGCTCACCACCATACCCCTGGGATTGCTGGTGCTGCTGGCGCTTTACGTTTTCATATTGCGGCGAGCGGCGCGCGATCACAAAAGCCTCACGATCGGCGATCGGCGACTCGCGCAAGCGTGATCGGATCGACCTTCGCGTTGGCATGATCTTCTGCATGGTTGCAGTGCGGTAGAGGTTTTGGACCTTTTCCACCTCCGGCCCTTGCGACCCATCGGTGTCGGTATCATTGTTTGGCCGTGTTGCGGGGGGACAAGACGAGTTCCCCTCTGCGCGCCGCGCCACCCCGTCGAACCAGTCGAACAATCCAGAATGTACAAACTTTATTCAATGCAGCGCTCCGGCAACAGCTACAAGGTCCGCCTTGCGCTGGCGCTGCTCAATGCGCCCTATCACGCGATCGAGATCGACATCCTGCGCGGCGAGAGCCGCACACCGGATTTTCTCGCGAAGAATCCGAGCGGCCAGGTTCCGCTGCTGGAAGTCGCCGAAGGACGCTTCCTCGCCGAATCAAATGCCATTCTCTGGTACGTTGCCGGCGGCACCCCGCTTGCGCCTGAATCTCGCGTCGAACGCGCCGAAGCGTTGCAGTGGATGTTCTTCGAGCAACATGCGCTGGAACCGAATATCGGCGCCGCCTATTTCTGGCTCGCACTGGTCAAGGGCGGCCGCGACCTGCAAACCCACGCGCTGGAAGACTGGATGGAGCGTGGCTATGCCGCGCTGCAGGTGATGGAAAATCACCTCAAGGGCCGGGAGTATTTTGCCGCCGGCCAGTTCACCATCGCGGATATCGCGCTCTACGGCTACACCCACGTCGCCGACCAGTGCGATTATGACCTTTCGACTTTCCCGGCGGTTCGAAGCTGGTTACGGCGGGTCGAGCAAATCCCCGGCTTCGTGTCCATGGACTGGCGGCCCGATGTTGATGCCGATCAGACGGCAGGATTTGCTGCCGACGCCTAAGCGTTTTCGAGCGAAAGCTTGCCCCGCACTTGACGCGGGGTGGAGACCGGTCCGCGCCAAAACGCGTCAAAACAGAAACGAGAGCTTCGGTTCTGAAGGGAACCGAAGCTCTGGATAGCGGGTATAGCGGGTAAAACCGGAAGAATAGCGGGCATAACGGGGCCGCCTGCCGTCATTTCGCCGTTTTCCAACATCCCTCGCCGCAATATTGCCGGCGATTTCTGCAAAAAAAATCCTTTGGCGCGAAGGTGATTCGCTCGCGCTTTGAAGGATTTAGGCCATGATCCGGTCTCCAGGCGCACAGGGCTTTCACACTCGCTCCGCGCCCGTCGCTTCTTCCCGATTGCACGACGCCGTTGCGGCCTCGCTGGCGATCGGCTCGCTGTCGCTTTGCCTGATCGTCTCCCTCACGGTGCTTTCGATCAAGGTCGGCATGGCGATGCCGATTCCGGCCTAACCAAAAATCATTTCCCTGGATCATTCGCAATTTTCGCGACAACGCGCGGTGGTCAGCATCGCGATGGGATATCGATGAAGACACCCGCCGCACTTGTCACGGCAGCGCTGACGGCGGCGATCCTGCTGACGGCGATATGCCTGATCGCCACGGGAACGCGCGGCGAAGGCGCACCGCCGGCCGCCGACAATCCCGTGCAGACAGCACAGACCTCGCCAGCTTGTGAGGGGGTCTTCAAGAAAGTCCGGTCTTCGCGAAGTGCAACGGCCAGGGGTGACGGCGTGCGAACCCCTGCTACGACCATTTGTGGAAAATAAAAAACGCGCCGAGCGCGATCAATGCAAATCCGAGCGCGTGATTCCATCCCAACGGCTCTTTGAGATACAAAACCGAAAACCCGGCGAACACGATCAGCGTAATCACTTCCTGCATGGTCTTGAGCTGCGCTGCGGTGTAGACCGCGCTGCCCCAGCGATTGGCGGGGACCGCCAGCCAGTATTCGAAGAACGCGATTCCCCAGCTCACCACCACCGCGGACGGCAGCCAGCTGGTTTTGAACTTCAGATGGCCGTACCAGGCGAAGGTCATGAAGACGTTGGAGCCAAACAACATCAGGAACGGCAAGACCTGCGGCGGTATGGTCGGCATGGACATCCTCTCGAAATTTTCGGCGCTAACGGAGGGGAGGCGCCGGGTTCCGTTCCCGATCGATATCATTCGATCCAAAGGGAACGGCAAGCCACGCCCTGCCCTATCAACCATTTCTTAGGGATAGCGCACGAAAGTCCGAAGCCCGCGCAACGATCCGTCAAGCTACGGCCTTTATTCTCGTGGGGAAACGAGAATAGGCATGCAGTTCGACTGGCGCGCGATCTCCGGGCCCGCTCTGACCACCGCGACGGCGCTGATTGCGCTCATTGTCGATCGCGCCTTTATTGCCGTCCCCAATCCCGCACCGCTGTTTGTTTGCATCGTGGCCTTCGCGGGCTCCCTTTCCGGTCTCGCCTCGGGCATGATCAGCGCCGCCATTGCGTTCGGTGCCTCGGCGCTGTTTTTCCTCGACCACCGTATGACGCCCGGTTACGACGCCTCGGATCTGGTTCGCCTGTCGATGCTTGCAGCCACCGCGCTAGGCACGGCGGCCATCACCGGCCTGCTGCGGAAAAGATTGGTGGACACGTTCGCCGGCGAAAGCAGGCACCATGCCACCGCCGAGCGGCTTTCGGCGGCGCTCGATCAGGTCGACATCGGCATCGTGCTTCTGGATTCCGACACCCGCGCCGAATTCATCAACCACGCCTTTCGCCACTATTTTTCGCTGTCCGACGAGAAGGCCGAGAGCAAACCGCCGTTCATCGCCCTGATGTATCACGGCCGCGATAACGGCGCCTATGAACTGCCGGAAGAAGAATTGAGCGCTTTCATAGCGCAACGCACCGAGATGATGCGGGTTGGCGATTCCACGCCGATCAACATCAACCTCAGGGACGGGCAGGTACTGCGTTTCAGTTGCACGGCATTGCCTGACGGCGGGCGCATGCTGAGCTACACACCGGTGACCGATCTGGTCCGGCACACCGACGATCCCGCCTACGCCGACTACTACCGGTCGCTGCGCGGCGGCTACGGCCCGGGCCGAAATTTGCGCGCGGCCGAATAGTCTTTCCGCCAGCAAGTCCCGAAATCAGATTGATCCCTCCGACCTCCGTGCCTAACAATGAGGTACCCACCAGGTGGGCCGCCTGATCAACCCTCGCTTCACGAACGAAGAAATGTCTGACGAGCTCACCATCCGCTTTGTGACCCGGCAGGACTACGACCAATGGCTTGTCTTGTGGGACGGGTATAATGCGTTCTACGGCCGATCCGGCGCGACCGCGCTCGCCCCCGAGATTACCCGGATGACGTGGGCGCGCTTCTTCGACGCGTATGAGCCCGTCCATGGTCTTGTCGCTGAGAGCGGCGGACGATTGCTCGGCCTGACGCACTATTTGTTTCACCGGAGTACCACGGCGATCGATCCGGTCTGCTATCTGCAGGATCTGTTCACAGACGAGGCCGCGCGCGGTAAAGGCATCGGCCGGGCGCTTATCAACGGCGTCTATGAACAGGCCAGGCGCGCCGGCTCACCCCGCGTGTATTGGCAAACCCACGAGACCAACCAAACGGCGCAGCAACTTTACAACAAGGTAGCTGAGCACTCCGGATTTGTGGTCTATCGCAAGCTGTTCTGACGCGCGTTCCCCGGATGCTGCGCAGCGCGGATAGCGGTGCCAGAGCATTTTCCAATTCATGGGCTTCATCCTTCGAGACGCGCGCAAGTGCGCGCTCCCACGGGTGAACGCAATTGCGTTCATCCCGGGGATGAGGTCTCAGACCCTCATGGTGAGGAGCGCGGCAACGCCGCGCGTCTCGAACCACGAGGCCATGTGAAGAGCCTCATGGTTCCATCGGAGTGGAATACGCATTAGCGCCAGACGGCCTGTGGATAAATACACCTGTCACGGCTGCGTTACAAAGCAAGGCTAGCTTGCGTCTGCGTCTGATCAGGCCCCCGTCATCGATCATGCGCCCCCAAGCGGTCCCCGTCAGTCGCCGCGTCTGACCGGGGCCGCGCTTTTTTTGTCATATCCCCAATTGCATCGAACATAACCCGCGCCTTGCGCCCCACTGGCGCGCGGTCCAACATCCATTTCCCTCGGAACAGCTTCTCACAGGATTGATCCATGCAAATTCGCAACCTCGGCGGCTCGGGCTTACGCGTTTCCGCCGTCGGCCTCGGCTGCAACAATTTCGGCCAGCGCACCGACCTCGAAGCCTCGCGCAAGGTGATCCACAAGGCGATCGACCTCGGCATCACGCTGTTCGATACCGCCGACATCTATGCGGGCATGGGCGGTTCGGAGACGGTGCTGGGAGAGGTGCTCGGCGACCGGCGCAAGGACATCGTGCTGGCGACGAAATTTTCCAAACCGATGAGCAGCGACGGCACCAAACAAGGCGCCTCGCGGCGCTACATCATGTCGGCTGTCGAGGCCAGCCTGCGGCGGCTGAAGACCGACTACATCGATCTCTACCAGCAGCACGATTATGATTCGCTGACACCGATCGAAGAAACCTTGCGGGCACTGGACGACCTTATCCGGCAGGGCAAGGTGCGCTACGTCGGCAATTCGAACTTTCCGGCCTGGCGCATCGCGGAAGCCGAGTACGTCGCGCGCGCGATCAACGTCAGTCATTTCATCTCCTGCCAGGACGAGTACAGCCTGGTGGTGCGCGACATCGAGAAGGATCTGCTGCCGGCGGCGCGGCAATACAATCTCGGGCTATTGCCGTTCTTCCCGCTCGCCAGCGGTCTGCTCACCGGCAAATACAAGCGCGGCGCCGCGGCGCCGGAAGATACCCGCTTTGCCCTGGCACCCGGCTTGCGCGAACGCTACGTCACGCCACGCAACGAGGACATCGTCGAGAAACTGCAGGCCTTCGCCCAGGCGCGCGGCCACAGCATGCTCGAACTGGCGTTCTCGTGGCTGGCGTCGCGGCCGCAAGTGGCCAGCGTCATCGCCGGCGCCACGCGCGTCGAGCAGGTCGAGCAGAACGTCAAGGCGATCGATTGGGCGCTCAGTGCGGAGGAGCTTTCCGAGGTCGATCGGATGACGAAGGGGTGATGCCTCTTCTCTCTCGCCACGACCTGAAGAAGCGACCGTCTCCCCGAGTCGACAAGAACCGGCTACAGCAGGTGAACAGGAAACAGGACCACGAGCATGACCGTCCTTCGTATCGCCGCATTTTCGGACGGCAATCAAGGCGGCAATCCTGCCGGTATTTGGATCGGCGACGACTTGCCGCCTGCATCGAAGATGCAAGCGATCGCCGTGGATGTTGGGTTCTCGGAAACAGCCTTCGCGGCTCCCGAGGGTGACGCATGGCGCGTTCGATATTTTTCGCCACTCTGTGAGGTACCGTTTTGCGGGCATGCCACCATCGCTCTCGGTGCAGCTCTTGCACTCCAACAGGGCGACCGAACCTTTGAACTGAAGCTGAATCGCGCAGATATTTCGGTCACCGGCCGCCGAGACGGCCAGACAATCGCAGCGGCGCTTCAATCACCACCTACACGCAGCGCACCTATTGATCCCCTGCTACAAGCGGATTTGCTGCAACTTCTCGACTACTCGATCGACGATCTCGACTTGAAAATTCCGCCCGCGAAGATTCACGGTGGTGCCGACCATGTCGTCCTGGCTCTGAAAACGCGTAACGCGCTTGCTCGCATGAGCTATGACCTCAAGCTTGGCCGAGAGCTGATGGGAAAATCCGGAATAGTTACGGTCGCGCTTGTTACGACAGAGAACCCGCAATTATTCCATGTCCGCAATGCGTTTGCAGCCGGTGGCGTGTTGGAGGACCCGGCAACAGGTGCAGCCGCCGCTGCGTTTGCGGGATACTTGCGCGACATAGGCTGGCCACACGCCGGTGTCATTAATATCGTGCAGGGAGAAGACATGGGAATGCGATCGCTGATCCGAGCGGAGATTAGCGAGATCGCGGGCAGTTCAATAAGGGTATCAGGGACGGCACGCATTATGACTGACACGTGATGTCTCATTGGGGTCATTCGCGTCAATTTTCGCATGCTCGCGGCATGTCCGGTTAGGGCGTCATCACCGGCGCTACGCGCGTCGACCAGGTCGAGCAGAACGTCAAGGCGATCGACTGGGCGCTCAGTGCGGAGGAAGCTTAAGGAGATTGATGGGATCACGAAGGGGCAAGTGGCACGCTCTCTCGCTCCCTCTCCCTGTTCTTAGCTCAATTATTCCGTCATGGCCGGGCTTGTCCCGGCCATCCACGTCTTTGGTGCCGCCACACTGTGAGACGTGGATGCCCGGGACAAGCCCGGGCATGACGATGCTGGCGAAGCGGGGAGAGGTTAAGGCAAAATCACCCCACCAATCCCTGCATGCCCTTGACCTGTGCGCTGTCGGGAAACACGGTCTCCGCAAGTACGCGCTCGGCGATGCCGAGATGATCGCGCAAGACGCCCTTGATGACCGCGCGCAGATCGGTGGTCGGCGCGAGGTCGCGGCCCTCATAGAGGTTGGCGGGCTTAAGCCCCGGCCATTCGGAAATCACCCGACCGCCTTTCACCGTGCCGCCGGCGAGCAATGCGATGGTGCCGGTGCCGTGATCGGTGCCCTCGGTGCCGTTGATCCGCGCGGTGCGGCCGAACTCGGTCGCGACCACGACGACGGTGTCGCGCCAGCGCGCAGCCAGCCCGCTTTCAAATTCGCCGAGCGCGCCGTCAAGGCCTGACAGCAACTGCGCCAGGCGACCCACCGGGCCGCCTTCATTGGCGTGGGTATCCCAACCGTCGAAAGCGAGCGCGGCGATCCGCGGGCCGTCATCGGCCGCCATCAGCTTGGCGGCGCCGCGCGCCACCAGCCGCATCGCACCGGCGTTGTTGGTGCCCGGCTTTGGTTTCATGTCGTCGCCGAGCGCCGTCTTGTCGAGACGCAGGCCCTGCGACAACGCCGAGGCCAACGCGGGATCGCGATGGTTATAGAGGTCGATGAGGCGCGCCGCGGTATCGTCGTCTGCCCGAGGTAACGTGACCGGCGCCCAACCGACGGTCGGCGCCGCGCCGCGCAACACCAGCGGCGTGGTTGCGCCGACAGCCAGGCCACCCATCACGCGCCCGCCCTTTGGCAGCGCTTCGAGCGCGCGATTGAGCCAGCCTGATTGCACCCGGCCGGGACCGGCAAAGCCGCTTTCGAGCACATCCTGTCCATCGAAATGCGACCGGTCGCGATAAGGCGTCGACACCGCGTGGATCACGGCGGCCTGCTTCTCGCGATACATCCGCGCGAATTCCGGCATCGAAGGATGCAACGCGAAGAACGAATCCAGCATGGTCGCGGCGTGCGGGCCGTCTTGTGTCAGCGCGATCGACCCGTGCAGGCCGGCATAATCGGGATCGCCCGTTGGAGCGACGGTGGCAAGGCCATCGAGCGCGCCGCGCAGGATGACGACGATCAGGCGCGGGTCGCGGCCATCGGCGGCGCGCGCGAATTTCGGCAAGTAGGCCCAAGCGGCGAACGACGCGCCGCCGAGCAAGAGCGCACGCCGCGACGCTGTGAATGGCGTCCGACTTTCGCAGCAATCCATCGTCATCTCCTCTGGAATTCCGGCGACATCAATAAGAGCGCCAGCGCCTGCTGCCGCGATTCCGCGCGCTCGACGGCGTGCCGCGTCTCGCCCGACGCCGCATCGGCGGCCACAAGCTCCAGCAGGTCGCGCGGATCGACATTGTCGCCAAGGCGCGAAGCAACTTGTGCTGCGATGTCGAGGCGAAGCTTCATCCCCTCGGGCGCGGCCCAGGCCGCATTGGTGTCGGGAAATCCGTTCGGTCCGGCCGGAGACCACAAGGGCTGGCCCAAGAGGTTGAGGCCGCCGAGATAGCGGCTCGGATCATCCGGAATTTGCGCGAGCAGACGGCCGGTCGCGACCAGAAATTCGTAAGGGCTGCGCAACTTGGTTTGCGGCGCCTGCCAGGCCTCGTCGGAATCCACCAGCGTCGTGGCCAGCGCCCTGAGGTCGCCGTCGGATTTGCGGAACACGGCCTGCAGCCGTGCCACCAAGGCGGGTGGCGGCTCGTCGGCGACGAAGTGCCGGGCGAATTTGGTGGCGATGAATTTCGCCGTGGAGGGGTGGCGCGCAATGTCGGCGAGCGCCGCTTCGCCTTGCGCGACGCCGGTGTCGGCGTAAGTCTTGCCGAGCAGAACCTGCGGGCCCGGCTGATGGGCATTGGCGTTGAACACGAAATTGCCGGGCGGTCCCAACTGTCCCTGCCGTCCAGCGAAGGTCCAGCCGGTGATGATGCGCGCCAGTGACGTCACGTCGTCCTGGGTATAGCCGCCGCCCACGCCGAGCGTATGCAGCTCCATGATCTCGCGTGCGAGGTTTTCGTTCAGGCCGCGCTTGCGGTTTTGCCCGGCGCGGGAGTCCGGACCCAGCGATTGCTGATTGTCGAGAAAGAACAGCATCGCGGGGTGCTGCTCGACCGCCTTGAGCATGTCGGCGAAGCGCCCGAGCACATGAGGCCGGATCGCCTCGCGCTCGAACGAGCCGGCCCACATCCGGCCAAGCTCGCCCTTGCCGGCGGAGATGCAAAAGTGGTTGGACCAGAACACCACCAACCGCTCGATAAATCCGCATTCGGTAATCATCGCGCGCTGCAGCCGCGCCAGTGCCTCGGCGCGGAAGGTTTTCTGAATGACGTTGAGCGGCTGGGCAGGTTGCTGGACTTGCGGTTTCGCGGCGGTGGGCTGCATCGCATCGGTGGCTGGCAACGGCGCAGTCGCAATGCCCTTTTCCGCCGCCTCCGTGGCGGGCATTTTTGCCGACATCTCGGTCGCCGCGCCGTCGAGCGAAGGATCTCGCCGCGGCGGCTTGGCGTCCGTCGCCGGCGACCTGGCCTCGGATGCAGCAGCGTCCGCCTTCGCGGCGATCTCGCGCGCGCGGTTGACCTCGTCCTGATAGGCAAACACGGCCTGGGCCAATGCCGGGGTCGGCTGCAATCCCGGCATCTCCAGCATGACGCCGCCCGCACGGTTCAGATCGGCTTTGACGAAGCCGCGAGGATCGGACGCCGCATTGATCAGATCGCCCGACGCCCCGCCGCGCGCACCAAATCCGAAACGATTGAGCGCGACCAGAGCTGCATGCGAATCGCGGGCCATCGAATTACCTCTAGAGACTCGAACGGTGGAGCGCGTATATTGCGCGGGAACTATACCGCCGCAGGCGATGAACCAGACATGAAAAACACGGCGAAGGTTCGGTTCGATTCATGACAAATCGTTTAGAAATTCAACCCTCACGCCGCCTCGCCTGTTCCCGATGCGGAACGGAATTCACCTGCAGCCTGGCAGGCCCGTGCTGGTGTGCCGAGGAAACCGCGCGCCTGCCGATGCCGCTCGATGGCGAGGATTGCCTTTGCCGCGAATGCCTACGCAAGGCTGCGGCGCAAGCCATCGCGAACACGCCATAAACGACAAGGATGGGCACTGCGGATCCGCAGGTCCCGTCAATCTTTCCGAGGAAATCGCAACAAAAATTTACGTTCCCGTTACCTTCCCTTGCGTCGAGAAGCGAAGCACCTCGACCCGTTAACCAGCGAAGGGTAACTTGCGGCATCACAACCTTTGAGTGTTCTGATGATCCGCTTCGTTCTATTCGTATGCATGGCCTTCGCCACTGCCTTCGTCGGCGTGTCATGGGCGGCGCGCGGCTTTCCGTTTCTCTCTTTCGAATTCACCCGCCCGATGCAACCGACAGTCACCGCGACGTTCGGCGATCAAAGCGCCAAAGACTACGAACGGAAGATGTGGGCGGCCGAGCACACCGCGCAAAGCGACGGCGATTCCAAGCTCGACAAGATACGGCTCGAGGCCCTGCAGGCCGGCAATGCCTACACATTGTCGCCTTGCGGCGAGACGACGAAATTGAATCTCATCGCCGCCGTGACGGCCTATACGCGGGCTTGGCAGAAGAAAATGGACTGCCCGAGGCCGCAAAACATGCTGATGTACTGCAGCGACAAGAAGCTGAAAGAAGTCGCCGACACTTTTTCGACACCGCTCGACGTTCGCGTCAAGGCCGCTCTCCACGAAGCTTTCGAGCAGCGCGGCATCGTCAAGGCCGATTTTCCCGAAGATCTTCGCCATGACATGTTGCAATTTGCCGGCCCCGGCCTTTGGTTCGACGAATCCCCGGTATGTCTGCCGCGGATGCGCGCCGCCGGAACCGCGCGATGAACCGGGCATGGTTTGTGCTGTGGGCGCTCGTGATCTTGCAGATTGCAGCCTGGACATTCGCGCCGGAGGACACGCCACCGCAAATACCCGAGGTCAACCGGGGCAAGGCCTTCGGCGACAATGAGGACATCCATGTAGGATCAAGAGTCGGTCTCCGACAAGATGCTTTCAAGTCGCTGGAGCAACCTTGGGGAAGCCGCTGCGTCGGCGAGGAGCGCAAGCAATTCATCAGTGGACTCAATCATTATTACTATCATCGTCAAAATCAGACCGAACGCTACCCCGAGAGTTTCGGCAAGGCAGGCGCCGATTACATCGCAAAGCAATGGGCTACTACCGACGACCGGCGCATCGAACGCCTTACTCAGGAGGCTTACACCCGCGGCTACTTGAAGCCAGCCGATTTTGAACCCGTCGCACGCAAGCTGGTCGTGGCCGTCATCAAGGATGAACGCGTCACCGGAAAAGGCTGCGCGGGCTGAAACAACCCACTCCCGTAGCCGCTGCAAATTTTGCAGTTCAGGCCGCAGTCACCTGATGGAACGCGACCGCACGATGGCGCCACGGAGCGCCATCGCGTTTGGCTATTAAAAAGCTATTTCACCACCGCCGCAGTCTGCCCGAACAACAGCTTGCGCTCTTCCTCGGTGCGGATCGCGGGTTGCCCGTAGTTCGGATTGACTTCCTTGGCGAGCGCGTAGGCGCGCACCGTGGCCGGCCGCTCGCGGATGGTCTCGAGCCAGCGCTTGAGATGCGGAAAATCGTCGATGTTCTGGCTCTGGTTCTTGTACGGTACGATCCATGGATAGCTCGCCATGTCCGCGATCGAATATTCGCCGGCGATGAATTCACGGTTCGACAGCCGCTTGTTGAGCACGCCGTAGAGACGGTTGGTCTCGTTCACGTAACGATCGATGGCGTATTTGATTTTTTCCTGGGCATAGTTCGAGAAGTGATGGTTCTGCCCCGCCATCGGCCCGAGCCCACCCATCTGCCAGAACGTCCACTGGATCGCGTCATAACGGCCGTAGAGATCGGCGGGAAGGAATTGACCGGTCTTCTCGGCGAGATAGAGCAGCATCGCGCCGGATTCGAAGATCGAGATCGGCTTGCCGCCGCCTTTGGGCTCGTGATCGACCAGCGCCGGAATCCGGTTGTTCGGCGCGATCGCCAAAAACTCCGGCTTGAACTGATCGCCCTTGCCGATGTTCACCGGGAAAATTTTATACTTCAACCCGGTCTCTTCGAGAAACATCGTTATCTTGTGGCCGTTCGGCGTGGTCCAGTAATGAAGGTCGATCATGGGCGCGTTCCTGTGGTGACGGAAATTCCGGCGCATCGCGAATGGATGCTGATGCATGAATGTGTTGGTAGTACGGATGCAAGTCAATGGTGTTACCATTGCCTGCTGAGAATGTGATCGCAGACGCCGCGCGAGAGCTTCTCGTGTGTCCCGTGATCATCCGAAGCGGCATACGCGCCGCGATCTCTCGCCGCGAGGGATTACGAGCTTCGGAGATGGGGCGCCGCCAGCAGCCAGCTTCCGTAGATGATGTAGTAGCCGGCAACGGTGGTGATCAGCCGGTTGGCCCAGGTGCGAAACTGCAGATCGGTCATGGCATCGAGAATGCGCCGCGCCAGCGTGGTGCCCAGCATCGACGCCGCGATGGCGACCGCCGCCAGCACCGGATCGAGCGTTGCGGCAGAATCGATGATGCCGCCGAAATAGATCAGCTTCACGAAATGACTGGCGACCTGGCAGGTGGCCTTGGTGGCGACGATGGCGCGGCGATCGAACTTGCCGCCGAGAAAGAAGGTGTCGAGCAACGGCCCGGAAACGCCGGTCATCAGCATCAGCCCCATGCAGATGAAGCCGTAGAAACTGCCCTGCCCAACGCTCTCGGGGTTGGGTTTCAGGCCCGATGGCAAGAGCCGCGCCATGAATGGCGTCACGCCGAGCAGCAATAGCGCGATCGGCTTGTCCGGCACGTAGCGGGTGATCGACCAGGCGCCCAGTGCCAGCGCGCATCCGATCAGATAGACGAGAACCGGCCGCCACCTGATATGGCGTCGCCACAGGAAGGCGCGCCAGCCATTCGAGGCCATCTGCGTAATTGCGTGCAACACCATCGCCGTCGGCAACGGCATCAGGGTCAACAGCACGCCGATCAGGATCAGCCCGCCGGCCATGCCGAACAGGCCGGACAGGAAAGATGTCCCGACCATCAACAGACCCAGCGCAGCCATCATCAACGGCGTCATTTTGCTCTCCGCTGGTGAAATCCCACGATTCCACCAGATTCTCAGTTTTGCCAGCGGTCTTCTGATTCGAACACTCGCAAAACAGCCGATCGCGCATGCCGGTCCCGGCGGCGGCAGCCGGCCCGGCCCGAAAGAAATGCCGGAGGTTGTGAACCAGTTCACAAAGGTTCGGACCCAGCCGTGTTTTCCTTTTGGCATCCACGATTGCCGGGGACGCGACATGAACTATAGCGGCTTTCAAATCGAGACTTTCGAGGCTGGCAGGGGCCTTTGGCACGCCCGGATCAAGCGGGCGGATTTAGAGCCTGTCGTCATCGACGGCGTTTCGTTTCCCGAACTCGAGGTCGGTTTCGCCTGGTCCGATGCCGATGCGGCGGTCGCCGATGCGAAGAGCCGGATCGACTATCTCAACCTGCGCTGCGACAATGTCGAACCGAGGCGGAACGCCGCCCATGCATGACTCTGAAGCCACATCGCCCGCTTCGGTGCGGTCCAATTGCCCGCAATGCGATGGCCAACTGAGGGTGCTGCGGGTGATCGGCGGGCGCGCGGGGTCCGAATATTGGACCATGCGATGCACGCGGTGCGGCGGAATTCATCTCGACATCGTCAAGGGCTCGTCGCCTTCGCCGTCGCCAGCGGCGTAGCGGCGCTCTCCCGCTTGCTCTCCCCCGCAAGCGGGAGAGGTGATTACCCCCCGAACGCCTGCGTGATCGCGGATTGGGCTTCCTGCTGGATCTGCTTCAGGTGAGTTTCGCTGCGAAAGCTCTCCGCATAGATCTTGTAGACGTCTTCGGTGCCCGAAGGCCGCGCGGCAAACCATCCATTGTCTGATGTGACCTTGATGCCGCCGAACGGCTGGCCGTTGCCCGGCGCCGCGGTGAGCGTCGCGCGCACCGGCTCGCCGGCCAATTCCTTCATGGCAAGCTTTTCGGGCGACAGCGCCTTCAGGAGATTCTTCTGCTGCGGTGTCGCCGGCGCGTCGATCCGCTCATAGAAGGGCACGCCGAGTTCACCCGTCAAGGAATCGAACAACTGGCTCGGGTCGCGCTTGGTGCGCGCCGTCATCTCGGCGGCCAAAAGTCCCAGGATGAGGCCATCCTTGTCGGTGGTCCATACCGATCCGTCGCGCCGCAGGAACGAGGCGCCGGCGCTTTCCTCGCCGGCGAAACCGAAGGAGCCGCCGATCAGGCCATCGACGAACCATTTGAATCCCACCGGCGTTTCGACCAGCCTGCGGCCGAGTTTTGTCGCGACGCGGTCGATGATCGCGCTGGAGACGATGGTCTTGCCGACCGCGCTGTCCCTGCGCCATTGCGGGCGGTGCTCGAACAGATAGGCGATCGCAGCGGCCAGATAATGGTTCGGATTCATCAGGCCGTTCGAGCGCGTCACGATGCCGTGCCGGTCGGCGTCGGTATCATTGGCAAAGGCGACGTCGAAACGGTCGCGCATCCCGATCAGCCGCGCCATCGCGTAAGGCGATGAACAATCCATGCGGATTTTTCCATCCCAGTCGACCGTCATGAAGCGGAACGTCGGATCGACGGTGTCGCTGATAATGGTCGCGGCAACGCCATAGCGCTCGATGATCGGCTGCCAGTAGCGCACGGCCGCTCCCCCCAAGGGATCGATCCCGATCTTCACGCCGGCGGCGCGGATCGCCGCCATGTCGACGACATTGGCGAGGTCGGCGACATAAGGCGTGATGTAATCATGGCGGTGAACGCAGGATGCTTTGCGCGCGCGCTCATAGGGGATGCGTTTGACGCCGTTAAGGCCGTCTTCCAGATAATGGTTGGCGGCGCGCTCGATGGCAGCGGTGATATCGGTATCCGCCGGACCGCCGTTCGGCGGGTTATATTTGAACCCGCCATCCTCGGGCGGATTGTGCGACGGCGTGATCACGACGCCATCGGCGAGGCCGTCGGTGCGGCCTTTATTGTAGGTGAGGATCGCATGCGAGATCGCCGGCGTCGGTGTGTAGCCGTCCTCCGCGTCGATCATCGCCTCGACGCCGTTGGCCGCGAATACCTCGAGCGCGCTCGCCAGCGCCGGTTCGGCCAGCGCGTGGGTGTCGATCCCGACGAACAGCGGGCCGGAAAGATTGACGTTGCGGCGATGCTCGCACAGCGCCTGGCTGATCGCGAGAATATGCGCTTCGTTGAAGGCGTTGTTGAACGCGGAGCCGCGATGCCCCGACGTGCCGAACGCCACCCGTTGGGCCGCGACCTTCGGGTCGGGCCTATCCGCAAAATAAGCCGTCACCAGCCGCGGAATATTCGCCAGCATCGAAGGCGTGGCGGGCTTGCCGGCCAGCGGATTGATTTGGGGAGACATGAGGTTTCCTTGAAAAGCTTCGCACCCGCTTCACTGTAAATAGTCGTCATTGCGAGCGCCAGCGAAGCAATCCATACCCTCCGTCATTCCGGGATGGTCCGAAGGACCAGACCCGGAATCTCGAGATTCCGGGTCTGGTGCTAACGCACCATCCCGGAATGACGGAAGATGGATTGCTTCCGCCTTCGCGCGCTGGACTTCGGTGTTCTTGTCGTGGCCTATCCTTCGAGACGCGGCCTCTCGGCCGCTCCTCTGGATGAAGGATGCGTGCCCCGGATGCTGCGCAGCGCCGTAAGCGCGTTCACGCGCGTCTTCGACGCGCTGTGGCGGTGCGCTGCTGATCCGGGGTCCATTGTCGCCCGGGGTCCCGGCTCTGCGGTGCACCGTGAAGAACGCTGCACCGCGTCCGGGACACGGGAGGCATTGCTTCACGGTCTCTCAGGATGAGGCCTTCATATGCGGCACGAAGTTGACCCTCATGGTGAGGAGGCGCTTCGCGCCGTCTCCGGACGATGCTTCGCATCGCCTTGAGAACCATGAGGCCAACATGCTGACATGTGCTGACAACGAACGGGGCGCTTCGTCACCGGTTCCGCGGCAATCACACAGCGATCGCCTCACGACGGCATTTGCCCTTTTCTCAGCGCCGGACTCATCCCATATTCCTCGCCATGGCGAAGACTCCCGACCATCCCAAAAAGCCCGGCAAAACTCCGAAATCGAAGGCACATCGCCCCGATGTGCCGCCGATCGGGCCGGCGCTGGCGGAACTGCTCAATCCCGCGATCAATCGCGGCGAAAGCGGCGTCGGTTCTTCCACCGGTTTGCAACCGCCGCCGGATAATTCGTGGGATCGCCGCGCCGGCGGCGAAGCCGCCGCCCACCGCGCGCGAGCATCGACGCGCGGCACCAGCGATGAGGTGGCGAAACGGGATGCTTCTCTCTCCTCCCCTCCCCCCGCGCGCGCAGCGCGTGGTGGGGAGGGGTCAGGGGTGGGGGGCGGTGCCGCGAGCTCCTCTAGCAGCGATTTTGCTGAGCCACCCCCCGACCTCGAGAGCGAGCTTCGCTCGCCTCGGACCCCACCGCTTCGCGGGGGGAGGGGAGAAGAAAGACCCGGTTTCAACGAAGCGCAGCGCGAATTCGGGCCGGCCAATTACGGCACCTCCGCCACCATTCCGGCGCTCGATCCGGAGCTGGCAAAGCAACTCGGCTTCACCACCGAGGAAGAAGACGCCGCCGCGCTGGCGCGCCCTCCGCGCAACAAGATGGAGGCGCTCGGCGTCGCCGCCACCGCGGACGCGCTGGAGGCGTTGATCCGTGACGGCCGCCCCGAATTCCGCGGCGAAGACGGCCAGCTGAAAATCTGGACGCCGCATCGTCCGCCGCGTCCGGAAAAATCCGAAGGCGGCGTGCGCTTCGTGATCAAATCCGAATACGAGCCGAAGGGCGACCAGCCGACCGCGATCGCCGACCTGGTCGAGGGCATCACGCGCAACGACCGCACGCAGGTGCTGCTCGGCGTCACCGGAAGCGGCAAGACCTACACCATGGCCAAGGTGATCGAGGCGACGCAGCGCCCCGCGCTCATCCTGGCGCCGAACAAGACGCTGGCCGCGCAGCTCTATGGCGAGTTCAAGAGCTTCTTCCCCGACAACGCGGTGGAATATTTCGTCAGTTATTACGACTACTACCAGCCCGAGGCCTATGTGCCGCGGACCGACACCTATATCGAGAAGGATTCTTCCATCAACGAGCAGATCGACCGCATGCGCCATTCGGCGACGCGGGCGCTGCTCGAGCGCGACGACGTCATCATCGTGGCGTCCGTGTCGTGCATCTACGGTATCGGTTCGGTCGAGACCTACACCGCGATGACGTTTGCGCTGAAGAAGGGCGAGCGCATCGACCAGCGGCAATTGATCGCCGATCTCGTCGCCCTGCAATACAAGCGCACCCAGGCCGATTTTACCCGCGGCACCTTTCGGGTGCGCGGCGACGTCATCGACATCTTCCCGGCGCACTACGAAGACCGCGCCTGGCGCGTCAATTTGTTCGGCGACACCGTGGAGAACATCGAGGAGTTCGATCCGCTCACCGGCCACAAGCAGGACGAACTCGAATTCATCAAGATCTACGCCAACTCGCACTATGTGACGCCGCGGCCGACGCTGGTGCAGGCGATCAAATCGATCAAGGGCGAATTGAAGCTGCGGCTCGATCAGCTCAACAACCAGGGCCGGCTGTTGGAAGCGCAGCGGTTGGAGCAGCGCACCACCTTCGACCTGGAGATGATGGAAGCCACCGGAAGCTGCGCCGGCATCGAAAACTATTCGCGCTATCTCACCGGCCGCCGCCCCGGCGAGCCGCCGCCGACGCTGTTCGAATATGTGCCCGACAACGCCCTGGTGTTCGCCGACGAGAGCCACGTCACCATTCCGCAGATCGGCGGCATGTTCCGCGGCGACTTCAGGCGCAAGGCGACCCTGGCCGAATACGGCTTCCGCCTGCCCTCCTGCATGGACAATCGCCCACTGCGGTTTGAAGAGTGGGACATGATGCGCCCGCAATCGGTCGCGGTGTCGGCGACGCCGAGCGGTTGGGAGCTGAACGAATCCGGCGGCGTGTTCGTCGAGCAGGTGATCCGCCCCACCGGCTTGATCGATCCGCCGGTCGAGATCCGCCCGGCGCGCACCCAGGTCGACGACCTCGTCGGCGAGGTCCGCGCCACCGCGCAAGCCGGCTATCGCTCGCTCGTCACCGTTTTGACAAAACGGATGGCGGAAGACCTGACCGAATATCTGCGCGAGCAGGGCATCCGCGTGCGCTACATGCACAGCGACATCGACACCATCGAGCGCATCGAGATCATCCGCGATTTGCGCCTCGGCGCGTTCGACGCGCTGGTCGGCATCAATCTGTTGCGCGAAGGCCTCGACATTCCCGAATGCGCGCTGGTGGCGATCCTCGATGCCGACAAGGAAGGTTTTCTGCGCAGCGAGACCTCGCTGATCCAGACCATCGGCCGCGCCGCGCGCAATGTCGACGGCAAGGTGATCCTCTACGCCGACCAGGTCACCGGCTCGATGGAGCGCGCGATCGCCGAAACCGACCGCCGCCGCGAGAAGCAGGTCGAATACAACACCGCCAACGGCATCACGCCGGAGAGCATCAAGAAATCCATCGGCGACATCATGAACTCGGTCTACGAGCGCGACCATGTGCTGGTGGAGATCGGCGACGGCGGCATGGCCGACGATGTCATCTCGATCGGGCACAATTTCGAGACCGTGCTGAACGACTTGGAAACCCGGATGCGCGAAGCCGCCGCCGATTTGAACTTCGAAGAAGCCGCCCGCCTCCGCGACGAAGTCAAACGCCTCCGCGCCACCGAGCTCGCCGTAGTCGACGACCCCACCGCGAAACAACGCGTGGTGCAAGGCAAGGCCGGCGCCTATGCCGGCATGAAGAAGTACGGCGAGTCGGCGAACCTGCCGGCGGGCGCGATGAAGAAACGCTTTTCTTCATCCTCCCCGCGCCCCGCCGCCTCTTCCCCCTCGCCCCGCCCTTCGCGGGGAGAGAGCCTGCCCCCGACTGGATCGGGGGGTCGGGGCGCGTCCGCCGAAGCCGGGAGGGCGAAGGCGGATGAGGGGCAACCCACGGGCAGTGCCTCTGGTGGGGGGTCCACGAGTCGTGGCTCCTCCAAAATCCACAAACCCCATCTCGACGAAATGCACGGCCCCGAGTCCCTGCCCTTCCGCCCCGGCCGCGCGCCGACGCGAAAACCCTCACCCGACGACACCGCGCCTCGCGCCGGAAGCAAAATCTTCCAGCCCACCGACTCGCGCCAATCCGGCCCCGAATTCGGACCGGCACCGCGCTCCACCGGCGGCGCGCCAGGACATCGGGGTGGGTGGAAGAAGCGGTGATTTAGAGCCCCAAGCGACAAACGCACAAACCATTGTTCTGTTAGCGGTTTTAAGAAGCTTAAATTTTCCTCCTTCAAGCTCCTTGATTTGTGGCTTTATGCCACATACCTCATGTTAACCAAAGAATTTGGGAGATCCCACGAGGGGGTCGAGCCTAGGCGCCTGGCAGCGGTGTCGGCCAAGCATCGAGAGAAACTCCCATGCCGAGGCTGAAGCTCAAAATTGATCTCGACATCGATTTTAGCGTAGCGGCCACGTTCGAAGCCTTCGGGTTTGAAGCCGTGGTTGGAATACGCCGAAAGGTGGCGAGGCAAGGAGTAGCGAAGCTTGCAAAAGGGGAAACTGTTGAGCTGACGCCTGACGAATATTCGGAACTCGTGCCCGAAAAAGATACGGCGTTGGATCAATGATGACCTCCTCCCTTAGGAGGTCCACGATCGCTAAATCGAATCGGAAGCAAAATGCCTGATTACGCCCTCATCAAATGCCGGTCATCGCGCAATTACGCCAACGTATTCGGAAGCGAAAATGGGCCTCCTCTGGGCAGGCTATTGGGCGCTCTCGTTACAAGGAAGGTGGTGAGCGTATTGCTCATGAAGAAAGCAAATAGAAAGAAGGATGTCACCGTTCCTGTTAGTCGGACAGGTCGCGTTCAGTTGGTTACGTCGCGACACGTTGGATCGAAGGGAACAGTGAGAAATGTAGAAGGCCAAAGCAGTGGCAGCGAGCACAAGCTGCATATCGTGATGGACAAAGAATCTCTCATGAGACTGCGAGGGCTTAAAGGAAAGCTGGAAGCGTCAACGGAATCCGAGGTTATTCGTCGCGCTCTCAAGGCGTACGAAATCTTCGAACCCGATGGCGAAGTCAATGATAGTCCCGTGGGTCCAAACCCGGATTCTATCAGTGACATGGGTGAACATCTCTATGTCCGTATTCCAAACCGGATGAAGGAACGTCTCGATGATGAACACCAAACTTCTGGTCGTAGTTATGGAGAACAAGTACGACAAGCTCTTCGAGTTCTCACCCAACTGACAAGAGAAATGGAGAGCTGCATAGAGGACTTGGCAATACAGCCAACCTCCAAAATGAAAGGAGAAGTAGATGCACGAATACTTAAGTTGGCTGCCATCTGTTAGGCAGCCGAATAAAATGGCGACTTCTATCTCCGCTTACCATCTGGTGATCGGATGATAGTTAAAAGGGAGGCGGTCCAATAACTGCCTCCTTTTTTTTGTTTGTTGAGCGAATTGGTCTCTAAGCCGATTGCCGCAGACATCGGAACACTTCTATGAAAAGACGAAAGGGAAATTTGATGGGACGCTATGTCCCGGCACACCTTCGTAAATGGCCGAACCAGCCCGGCGAATACATTGCGGTATCCGCTTATCAAGAGAAAATTGAAGCAACGCCTTCTACGCTGGCGCCATGAAACTCGGCTTCGAAGAATCCCAATCGTCCTATTCGAGCGGCTCGCAAAATGCTCGCACATGGACGGAAGCTTGGGTAAGTGCATGGGCCTATTGCCCACACTGCGGCAACGCCAAGATTTCGCCGTTCCCCAACAACAGGCCGCTCGCCGATTTCTTCTGCATCTCCTGCAATGAAGAGTTCGAACTCAAAAGCCAGAAAGGCAAATTCGGCACAAGGGTGGTCGACGGCGCATTCAAGACGAAATGCGAGCGGCTAGCGGCGAGTAACAATCCAAACCTGTTCCTCATGAACTACGACCTCAAGTCACTCGCAGTCGTCAATCTCTTTATTGTGCCGAAGCACTTCTTCGTCCGCGAGATCATCGAGGAACGAAAGCCGCTCGCTGCAACCGCGCGGCGCGCAGGCTGGATTGGGTCGAACATCTTGCTCAGCCGCGTCCCAGCGTCCGGCAAGATTCATATCGTGCAGAGCGGGATCATCCGTCCGAAAGAAGAAGTCCTCGCCGATTGGCGACGGACGCTTTTCCTCAGGAATGAATCTCCGGAAACACGCGGCTGGCTGCTCGATGTCATGAAATGCGTGGAGTCGCTGGGGAAGCGCGACTTCACGCTTGACGAGGTCTACGGATTCGAACGGCATCTTGGCGATCTCTATCCCGGCAACCAGAACGTCAAACCCAAGGTACGTCAGCAACTTCAATATTTGCGCGACCGCGGATTTATCGATTTCGTGTCTCGTGGTAATTATCGCTTGCGACGGTAGAGTCTAGTTCAGTTCTCGTCATGCCCGGGCTTGTCCCGGGCATCCACGACTTAGTGCGTATCGCGGCAGGAAAGACGTGGGTGGCCGGGACGAGCCCGGCCATGACGGACAAGGCAGGAGACCCGCATGGCATGGTTTTTAAACATCTACCGATGCGCCCGCTGCAAGCGGATATGGACCGATGAATGGTCATGCATGTGCGACGACGAATGCCCGCATTGCGGGGCACGGGATATGACGCCCTGCCATAGCGAGGACGTGACCGAATTTATTGAGCGAGACGACGACGAGTTTGTCGCTATCCGCTCACCTGATACAGCCGAGCATGATCCCGACTATCGCGAGCTTGGCCGTTTTCCGACACGCGAGAAGGCGGAAGAATTCCTGGCTTCGGTTGACGAAATGTGAGTCGTCATTCCGGGATGGTGCGTTAGCACCAGACCCGGAATCTCGAGATTCCGGGTTCGCGCTTTCAGCGCGCCCCGGAATGACGGCGTAAGTTTAGCCCGACGCCCCTACCCCTTCACCGGCCGATTGGCATGGCTCGCCTGCGGCACGCCGCGGTTCAGCGACATGTGGGAATGCGTGCAAAGCCAGCCATCGGCATTTCCTAGAAACACCATGGTGGCGCGGCCGGGACGCGGAAACGGTTGGCCGTCGGGATGATATCCCGTGCTCGTCCACGGCGCGATCACGATCGCCATCCGACCATCGGGGGACGCCAGAACCGAGGTCTGCTCGAGGACGAAACGGAAGTCGGTGGTCTTCGGCCAGACATTGTCCCATTGCGTCGCGACCCATTGATCGAGGCTGGGGATGACATCGTTGTGCGTGCCGAAGGCCAACACATCCGGATGAAACAGCGGCCGCGCCGAGGCGTAGTCGACCTCGCGGACATAGAACGCGAAGGTTTCCAGCCACTGGTGGAAGAACTGCGTCAGCTCCGCGTTCGCAGTCGGAGTTAAGTCCATCGCCTGCTCCATCTTCGGCCGTCTCGTGGCGGCAACGTTATTACTGCTGGCTTCGGTCGACGCAACATAGTCGTCATTCCGGGGCGATGCGGAGCATCGAACTACGATGTGCAATTGCACATCGGAGAATCTCGAGATTCCGGGTCTGGTGCTAACGCACCATCCCGGAATGACGAGTTGCGTAGGTGGGATGCGCAGACGCCCGATCGCCGCGCGCGTCATCATTTGCCACTGGAATAGAGCAAGCGACCTCCGCCCGCCGGGCAAATCACTGGCGGCTCACACTTGTACTTCTCCGTTGTCCACCCCTGCGCGGAAAAATATTTCTGTTTTTCCGAAACCCAAATCACCTTACATCCCCTGCCGTCCTGTCCCGCAGAGGGGCGTTTCGCGATCGTCACGGACGTTGGAACGGGATGCGATGGACGCGAGCGGCGTTACTGACGAGAGCGCATGCCCGCGGACGGCGAAGTCGTGTGGTCCTGACGCCCCGACGCTGGCGTCAAGTTGGCGACGATGCTTCGCATCGCGCTGGCGATGGTGGCAAGAAAGCCCGGTCACCAGGGAGAGCCCGAAGGAAACCGTTAAAACCATTGCGCAGGGAAATGCCGGGTGTCTCCGGCGGACCTGTGGTGACTACGCTCGTGTGGTTTTTGTTTTTACCCCACGCGAGGCTGCGGGTGCGGCGGGCACCCGGCATTCCCTGCGCCCTCGTTTTCGAGGCGAAGGATTTTTGCACGACTCGGACGCAATCGCGCCGCGAGGATGCGGAAGCGTGTGTTTGTCCTTGTTTAGTGCTGGGGCCATCCTTCGAGACGCCTTGCGCGGCTCCTCAGGATGAGGTCTGGACGACACCGAGGGCGGGCGCAGGATCAGTTCTGCCAGACCCTCATGGTGAGGAGCGCGGCAACGCCGCGCGTCTCGAACCACGAGGCCATTGCGTACCCGATTGTCTTGGCTGTTTGAAATCTTGAACCGAGAAAGTGCGCGGCGCTCGCTATTATCCCCTTGCCGCATGAAACGTGTCCCGGACGCGGTGCAGCGTGTAACGCTGCTCCGCAGAGCCGGGACCCACGCCCCTCGTAACGATGGGCCCCGGATCAGCAGCGCACCACGCCGCAAGCGCGGCGCACTGCGCGGCATCCGGGGAACGCGAGGCTTCAGCTTCTTGCCCTCGGTCACCGGCTGCGTGTCCCGGACGCGGTGCAGCGTGCTACACGATGCACCGCAAAGCCGGGACCCATGCCCCTCGCAAAGATGGACCCCGGATCAGCAGCGCACCACGCGCAGGCGCGCGCTGCGCAGCATCCGGGGCACACGAACTTCAATTCACCTTCTTGCCCTCCGTCACCGCATCCAGAAAGGCCCCCGCCTCGCGGTTGAGAAACTCGACATCGGCCGGATTGAAGCCGCCGGCCGAGGCGTGGCCGGTGATGGTGCCGGGGCTGATCGTCATGATCTTGACGTTCTTGATGTTCTTGCCGGCCTCGATCGGTTCGAATTCCGGATTGAGCAGATCCTTGGTGCCGGTGAGGATCAGCGTCCTGGCCTTGATCGAGGCCAGCGCCCTGGCGGTGTCGCCGTTGAAGCCCGGCGTGGTGCCGACATCGTGCCGCTCATAGGCCCAGGTCTGGTAGATATAGTCATTGGCGTCGAACGCCTTGAGGACCGCGGTCTCCTGCGCCTCCATCCACGGCAGCACGTCCATGCCGTTCTTGAACTGCGCCGCATACATATCGGGCGTGCGCGCCGACAACAGATTGAGGATGTCGCGCCACAGCCGGATGCCCTTCTCCGGCGGCGCCTCGTAATTGCCGTCCTTCCAGGCCGGATCGTTCATGATCGCCTTGCGCGAGGCTTCCGCCACCGCGACGCTCCAGGCCGGCGTCTTCGCCAGCGGCACCATCGCCACCAGGGCGTCCATGGCGTCGGGATGGCTGACGCCCCATTGCAGCGCCTGCATGCCGCCCATCGAGGGGCCGATCACGGCGATGACATGGTCGATGCCGAATTTTTCCTTCAGCAGGCGATATTGCGATTCCACCATGTCGCGCATGGTGAACTTCGGAAACTGCATGCGCGGTTGGGCTTTGGAGTTGCTCGGCGAGGTCGAAAAGCCATTGCCGATCGCATCGGTGCAAATGATGAAGTATTTGTCGGGATCGAGCGCCTTGCCGGGGCCGATCATGAAATCGATGCGGTGATGATTGCCGCCCAACGCCGTCACCATCAGGATGGCGTTGGATTTCTTCTCGTTGAGCTTGCCGTGGGTGACGTAGGAGATCGAGAAATCCTTGATCGTCTCGCCGCTTTCGAGCTTGAGGTCGCCCTCGCTGTAGAGCTGGTGCGGCGGTTGCTGCGGCGTATGGGCCGCCGCGGGCAGCGCCAGCAACGCGCCCCAACAAAAGGCCAAGGCAAAACAAAAGAAGGCAACGGAATATGCGATGCGTTTCACGCCTGTTTCTCCCCATCATGATCGAGGGACATTGGATCGGCCGCCCTCTTCGATAGTCCCGACGATAAAGCCCCGCGCGCGAGCTGTGAAGCGCCCGCGATCGCCACAGGCGATGATTTGCCGGGTGCGAAACGCGAAGAAGAACGGCGGCGCCACGGCGAGCCTGCATACAAACGCTTGCGGACTTGCTATGATGGATCGCGCCGAATCTTTTCAACCGAGCGCAAGGGAGATCGCCATGGCCAAGGGTCAGATGCGCAGCAACAAGGAAAAGAAGAAGCCGAAGGCCGACAAGAACCTCAAGAAGGGCGGCATGACTCCGGTCAATCCGTTCGCCTCCGGGAAGACGCCGGCCGGTCAAAGCCCCAACAGCAAGAAGACCTGACGGCGGCCTTTTTCTCGCGGCGCATGCCAACCGCCGCTCGCGACATCTGCTGGCGCACGCGCCGGCGAGGGTCTGATTTGCGGCCGACATTTACGCGAACTTCTTTGCGGATACATCCCATGATTGTAGGCCGAGGGATCACGCCAATTGGTTCCCGGCGGACGAAATTTTTTGCCGATTGATCCCGGCGCAATTCGGTTCACTATGCGATTGCGTTGACAATGCGAGTCGGGCCCAACACCGACGGAGAAGACGATGGTCGCGGATCTTCACCGGCAGCGTGTGCTTCATATGCTCGAGGCATTCTATCGCGGCGACATCGAGGGCGCGCTGTCCCATTGCAGCGACGACGTCGATTTTTTCTGCAATGCGCCGGTCGATATCCTGCCGCATCTCGGCCACCACCACGGCAAGGCCGAGGTCAGGGAAATGTGGAAGACGGTGCACTGCCGCTATTCCAGCCTGCGCTACCAGATCCCCATCATCGTCGCCGAAGGCGATCAGGTCGCCGTCAATATCCGCGCGTTCCTCAGCAAGCGGCACAACAACCGGATCGTGCAATTCGATTTTGCGGCGTTTTATACCCTGCGCGATGGCCGCATCATCAAGATTCGCGAGATCATCGACACCTTCGATCTGGTCCAGCAAGTGGTTGAACGCGACCTCGTCGCGCCTCTGACCGACAATATGCCCGACAAGATCTAGCCGGGGCGTTGACCGCCAAGCGGAACCCGGCGCAACCGTGCAATGCAAAAATGCGCATTGCCTTCTGAGCGCGTCCTATTAGTTGAGGCTTCAAATATTAGTGCAGCCTCCAGGCACGGCGCCGCCAATTGGCGCCCATCAGGGCCGGATGCTGATTCGCAAATCCAGTTCAGGAAGCAGCTATCATGACAGAGCACAGTCTCTGGCGTTTCTCTCGCGCGTTGCATCGCGCGATCAACGAGCGCCAGCGCGAAGACCTCGAAGCCTTGATCGATGAGGAAGTCGATTGGGCGATCTACGGGCCGATCGACATGTTTCCATTTTTCGGCGCGCGCCGCGGCAAGGCCGCCGTGCTCGAAGTGATCAGGCAGATCGCGGAAAATATCAGGGTTCACCGCTTCGACCGCGAGGCGATCATGCTGGGCGTCGAGTCCGCGGCCTCGATGATGCGCTATTCGCTGACCGCCCTCGACGCCAACAAGCCGATCAGCCTGCGGCTCGCCCAATTCGCGCAGTTCGAGGCCGGCCGGCTGATCAGCATCCGCATTCTGATCGATACTTTCGATCTGGTGGAGCAGGCGCTCGGGCAGCCGATTCACCTGCCGAAGATCGCGTCGTAGTTTTCGTTATCGCGGCCACGACAAAACCCGTGATTGCCTCATATTGGCCGCGATCTGGTCAAAATCGGAAGCCCACATGGCCCTGCTTTGCTTCATCGTGCGTGGGGAAACCCACGCCCGCTAGATACGCGAAAACAGGGGAAAACAGCCGATGAGTGTCATTCGCTCTGAAAAGATCGAACCAACTGAAGGGGATGGTGACCTCTCCGCGGTCTCGGAGGTCGAGGCCGGTATCCGCGATTTCGTTCGCAACGATGTCGCCTATTTGCGCCGTCCGGCGCCGAACATGGCGAGCGGCAATGAGGCTGCGATCGAGCCGAGCAGCGAGGCCAACAGTGTCAATTCGCTGATTCAGCGGGTCGCCGGAACGTCGCTGGCCGAAATCGAGAACCTGATTGCCGAGCTGGAAAGCCTGCGCAACCTGTTGCACGAAGAAGGCCAACGTGTTCAGCGCGAAATTTCCGGCTACGCCCAGCTCAGCCAGGCCGCGATGAAATCGACCCGGATGGTCGCCGACAACGTCTCGCAGTGGAAGCGTACCGCCGACGGCCTTCGCAACGGCTGATCTGCTTTCCTGCAAGGGCCGGGCCGCGACCAAGTGCAGGCGCCGTTGCGCGGCGACAGACTCTAGGGATTTACCTGCATGAAGAGCGCTCGGCCCGACACCAGCGAGCCCATTCCGCTGCGGAGCCCGCCGCACAATATGGCAGCCATCACGATCCGCTTTGTCGGCTTGCTGTCCGCCGCGGTAGTGGCTCTGGCGCTGATCTGGAGCCGCTGATTTTTCGGGACGATCGCAGCCCCGGTCATCCGGGGATTCGGCTGCAATGGTTAGCGAAGCTTAAATGACGGCGCAGCGATCGGCTCGCCCTCCAGCGAGTAGGCGCCGTCGGCGTAACCCTTCACCACCATTCCGGTGGCGAGCATGACCGCAAGCGTCACCGTTGCGAAGATAAAGCCCAGAAATTTCAAACCGCGGCGGTCCGCCATGGTCGTCCCTCGTTCTGTACGTGTGTCCTGTTTGGCAGGCACAAGTTCAAAATGAGTTAGCGAGGATTAGGTTCCATCTGTTTTGTTAGGGATTGCTATTTCGACGTGGCACAAAGCCCGTCGCCAGCACCGAGAAAACCAGCTCGCCGCGCTGGTTGATGCCGGTATTGCGGCCCTCCAGGATACCCCATTCGGGTCGGCTCGAAGACGAGCGCAGCGATTCGACCTCACTGGCGAAGCTGATGGTATCGCCGGCCAAAACCGGCCTGACCCAGCGCAGCTCGCGAAATCCCGGCGACGGTCCCCAGATCGCGACCTTTTCGCCGCGCGCCGCCGCTTCCCGGGCCTGACGCTGGCCGTCGGCCACCAAAAGCTTCATGCAGACCGAGCCGACATGCCAGCCCGACGCGGCGAGGCCGCCGAACAGCGATTTGCGTCCCTCCTCCTCGTCGAGATGAAACCGTTGCGGATCGAATTGAGCCGCGAACTTCTTGATTCCGTCGGCGGTGAAGGTGAACGAGCCCAGCTTGCGCCGCTGCCCGACCTCGATGTCCTCGAAGAAACGCATCAGCCCGCCTGCCCCGAAGCGACGTCGTCGCGGCGCCGCACGATGATCGGCGAGACCATCTCGCACAGCGCCTGCCCCGCCGCGTTGCTCACCACCGCCTTGAACGTCACGATGCCGGTGGTGGGACGGCTACGCGAGACCCTTGCCTCCGCCACATCGACATCGAGCATGAGATCATCGCCCGGCCGAAGCGGCGCGAGCCAGCGCAGTTCGTTGACCCCCGGCGAGCCCAGCGACGCGGTGCGGCCAATAAAGCCGTCGAACATCATCCGCATCATGACTGAACAGAGGTGCCAGCCCGAACCGGAAAGTCCCTTCAACATTGACCGCGAAGCCGCCTCTTCATCGAGATGCATGGGCTGCGGATCGAACTCAGCGGCAAAAGCCAAAATTTCCTCGCGCGTGACGCGGCGCGGTCCGAATTGGCCGAAATGGCCAGGCTTGAAGTCCTCGAAGACAAACGTGTTCATGACTGGGGACATCATGGAGAGAAGCCCGATTGTGGCCGCACTTTGCGGCAAGCTCAACCCGCCCACGCGCATGGCTCGTCCCCGGCTTGCTCGAGCCGACATTCGGAGCTAGCCCTTTGCTGACAGGGCACAGCTTGGACGCGAATCACTTTCGACTTGCCGGGAGAATCACCGATGTTCGATTTTCAGGATCTGTTTCAGTGGGACCGCTTTGTCACGCCCACGATCATCAAGACCTTCTACTGGCTGGTCATCGCGCTAATCGGGCTGTTCGGCATCGCCGGCATCTTTTCTGGCCTTGCGGCGATGGCGATCAGCCCGTTCGGCGGTTTTATTCAGCTATTGTCGTCGATCGCCAGCGTCGTTGTCGGGATTATCTTTTCACGCATCGCAGCAGAATTCATCCTGATCGTGTTTCGCATCAACGAGCACCTTGGCGCGATCCGCGACCAGGGGGCGGGGCATTAGGCCTCACGCATCAGCTGACAGCCGAGTCGATCAGGTATTGAACCTGAAATGCATCACGTCGCCGTCGGCAACGACGTACTCCTTGCCCTCCAGCCGCAGCTTTCCGGCATCGCGAGCGCCGGCCTCTCCGCCGAGCGCGACATAGTCGGCGCAGGCAATGGTCTCGGCACGGATAAAGCCCTTCTCGAAATCGGTGTGGATGACGCCGGCGGCGGCAGGCGCCTTGGTGCCACGATGGATGGTCCAGGCGCGGGCTTCCTTCGGGCCGACGGTGAAATAAGTGATGAGATCCAGTAGCTGATAGCCGGCGCGGATCAGGCGGTCGAGCCCTGCTTCCTCCAATCCGAGCGTTTCGAGAAACTCGGTGCGCTCCTCGCGCGACAGCGTCGCGATCTCCGATTCGATCTTGGCCGAAATCGTCACCGCAACCGCACCCTCCTCTTTGGCGCGCTTGGCGACGATATCTGAAAACTTGTTGCCCTTGGCGGCGGAACTTTCCTCGACATTGCAGACATACAGCACCGGCTTGGACGTCAGCAGGCCGAGCATGCCGAAGGCGCGCTCCTCTTCCGGCTTGCGCTCTAGAAACCGCGCCGGCTTACCCTCGCGCAGCAAAACCAGTGCGCGGTTGACGAGGTCGAGCTGCTCTTTGGCGTCCTTGTCGTTGCCTTTTGCCTTTTTGGTCAGGTTATCGACGCGTTTTTCCAGGCTATCGAGATCGGCGAGCATCAGCTCGGTCTCGATGGTCTCGATGTCGGCCAAGGGCGCGATCTTGCCTTCGACGTGGGTGATGTCGGAATCCTCAAAGCAGCGCACCACGTGGGCGACCGCGTCGACCTCGCGGATGGTCGCCAGAAACTGGTTGCCGAGGCCCTCGCCCTTCGAGGCGCCGCGCACCAGGCCCGCGATATCGACGAAGGTCAGCCGCGTCGGAATGATTTGCGCGGATTTGGCAATAGCCGCCAATTTGTCGAGCCGGGAATCGGGCACCGCGACCTCGCCGACATTCGGCTCGATGGTGCAGAACGGATAATTGGCCGCCTGCGCCGCCGCCGTTTCGGTCAGCGCATTGAACAGCGTCGACTTGCCGACATTGGGCAGGCCGACGATACCGCATTTGAAACCCATAATATGTCCTGATGTCGTTGCTGATGACCGGCCGCGCTACGCCGCGCCGTCATCGTCCGTGTCGAAAAATCCCTTGGCCTGCATCGCCAGATGCACCTTGTTCTGGAATGTCGAATCCTTACCGTCCGCAAGCAGCGCCGCGTTATCGGCAATCGCCGCGCACAACGCTTCGACCCAGGGACGTTCGTCCTTGGCGAAATCGGACAACACGTAGCTGTGCACCAGGTCCTTCACTCCGGGATGACCGATCCCCAACCGCACCCGGCGATAGTCGTTGCCGATATGCGAGGAGATCGAACGCAGCCCGTTGTGGCCGGCAATGCCGCCGCCGACCTTGACGCGCACCTTGGCGGGAGGCAGCTCGAGCTCATCCTGAAACACGATGATCTCGCCGGCGCCCAGCTTGAAGAAATTTGCAGCCTCCTGAACCGCGCGCCCGGACTCGTTCATGAAAGTCATCGGCCGCAGCAGGACAACCCTCTCATGGTCGAGCGTGCCTTCTGAGGTTTCGCCCTGAAAGCGGCGGCGCCATGGTGCGAAACCATGACGCCGCGCAATTTCATCAACGGCCATGAAGCCGATGTTGTGTCGGTTATGCGCGTATTTCGCGCCGGGATTGCCGAGACCAACAAGGAGTCGCATGACGCGGCATCCCGCGCCCGGTTACTTCTTCTTGTCGCCGCCGCCGGCAGGCGCCTTGGCGCCGGCCGCGGGCGCCTTGGCACCGGCTGCGGGAGCGGCAGCAGCACCCGCCGCTGGCGCAGCAGCGGCAGCGCCGGGCGCCGGAGCCGCACCGGGTGCCGCGGGAGCGCCGGCAACAACCGCCGGACCGGCAGCCGCGGCCGCAGCTGCGGCCTTCATTTCTTCGGCGTAGCCGGACGGCGGCACGATGGTCACCAGCGTCACGTCTTCGCGCAACAGCGACTTCACACCGGCGGGCAATTCGATGTCGGACAGATGCAGCGAATGGCTGATCTCAAGCCCGCTGACGTCGGCCTCGACGAATTGCGGAATGTTATCGACCGAGCATTCGAGGTCGATGGTGTGGGTGACGATGTTGACGGTGCCGCCGCGCTTCACGCCGGGCGACGATTCCGCGTTCTGGATGTGCAGGGGAACGCTGACGCGGATGGTCGCGCCTTCGCCGAGCCGCATGAAATCGACATGGATCGGAAAATCGCGCACCGGATCGAGATGGAAGTCGCGCGGAATCACGCGGTGCTTCTTGCCCTCCAATTCGACGTCGTAAATCGTGGTGAGAAACCGGCCAGCCAGGATGCGCTGGCGCAGGTCGGCATCATCGACCGAGATGGTTACGGGGGGCTGGTTGTTGCCGTAGATCACTCCGGGCACTCTGCCGGCGCGACGCTCTGCCCGGGCGGCCCCCTTGCCGCTCTTCGGACGTGCGGTCGCCTTCAATTCCTTGACGGTCGCCATTGTCTTAAGTCCTTGTTTTCTAAAAAGTTAAAGGCCGCATCGCGGCCTGTTCGGTGCTCGCAGCAAGCCTCCAGGGGTGCGGGGGCTGCGGACGTGGCGGCGTTCTAGCCCCAAAGGCGCGAAATGACAAGGAAATGCGGGGATTTTTCTGGCGGTTTTGGGCTCCCGCCGTCGTCACCGGGGCCTGACCCGGTGACCATCTCCTTCGCAAAGACTCTCCCGAGGATTGATGGATGCCCGGATCATCCCCGATCAAGTCGGGGACAGGCGTCCGGGCATGACCTATCCTGTTCTACGGGGAGGTGCCGAGCTTGGCTTCCAGTGCGGCGATGCGCGCTTTCAGCGCCTCATTTTCCTCGCGCGCCAAACGTGCCATGTCCTTGACCGCCTCGAATTCCTCGCGCTTGACGATATCGAGGTCACGCAGGATTTTTTCGGCCTGATTGCGGACCAGGGTGTCGACCTCGCGCTTGACGCCCTGGGCGGCGCCGGCGGCGTCGTTCATCAGACGCCCGATCTCGTCGAAAAACCGATTGCTGGTCTGGGTCATCCTTTAAATCTCCGCTTCGCTGCACATGGTCCGCAGAATAAGACAATGGCGATCCGGACGACGCCGTTCAAGACCGCCTTTGTTCCCCAAAGAGCAGGTCGCCTTGTCATCTGCAAGTTTCCTTGCAATCGTGGCGATCAAGCCATCCATCGAGAAGCAAGAAGAAGGGCTCCATGATCGACCAGCAGATCGAAATTCCGACCAAAGACGGCCGCACCACCACCTTCATCACCCATCCCGAGCGCGGCGGGCCGCACCCCGTCATCCTGTTCTATATGGACGCGCCGGCGATCCGCGAGGAACTGCGCGACATGGCGCGCCGGCTCGGCACATCGGGCTATTACGTGATGCTCCCCAATCTCTATTACCGCTCGAACGTCATGGAGCTCGGCCCATTGCCGGCGGATCCTGAATCGCCCGAGCGCAAGCGCATGTTCCAGCTGATGGCATCGATCAACATTCCCCTGGTCATGGAGGATACAAGCGCCCTGCTCGCGTTTGCCGAAAGCCAGGGCGCCGCGCGTACCGACAAGGTCGGCACCGTCGGCTACTGCATGAGCGGGCGATATGCGATCAACGCGGCGACGCATTTTCCGGATCGCGTCAAGGCCGTGGCATCGATCTACGGCACGCATCTTGCGACCGACCAGCCCGACAGCCCGCACCTCGCCGGCACCAAGACAAAGGCCGAACTCTATTTCGGCTGCGCCGAGACCGATATCTACGCGCCGATGGAAACCGTCGAGAAAATACGACAGGCGATGGAGCGCGATCGCGCCCGTGCCGAAGTCGAAATCTATTCCGGCACCCATCATGGCTTCGCATTTCCGAAGCGGCCGGTCTACGATCGCAACGCGGCCGAGCGGCATTGGGAACGGCTGCTTTCGCTCTACCGCCGCAACCTCTGGTCATAGGAAGGCGCGATGGCTTTCCTCACCATCGCCTTTCCGGTGTTCGATCCCGTTGCCATCGCGATCGGTCCGATCGCGATCCGTTGGTATGCACTGGCCTATATCGGCGGCATCGTGCTTGGCTGGCTTTACGCCCGCGCCCTGCTCAAGAACGAGAAGCTTTGGGGCGGGCCGGCGCCGATCACGCTCACGCAAATGGACGATTTCATCCTGTGGGTGACGGTCGGAATCATTGTCGGCGGCCGAACCGGTTATGTACTGTTCTACAATCCCGCCTTCTTCGCCCAGCATCCCGGCGAGATTTTGGAGTTGTGGAAGGGCGGCATGTCATTTCATGGCGGCTTTCTCGGCTGCGTCGCCGCGGTGATATTGTTCTGCCGCACCAACCACCTCCCTATCTTGTCGCTCGGCGACATCATCACCGGCGTCGCACCGATCGGATTGTTTCTTGGGCGGCTGGCCAATTTCATCAACAGCGAGTTGTGGGGCCGGCCGGCGGATGCCAGCGTGCCCTGGGCGATGGTATTTCCCAATGGCGGGCCGCTTCCGCGCCATCCGAGCCAGCTTTACGAAGCGACGCTGGAAGGTATCGTATTATTTGCGATCTTGGCGGTGATGATTCGGATGGGCGCCCTGAAGCGGCCCGGCCTGATCCTCGGCAGCTTCATCACGATCTATGGCGTGGCGCGCATTATCAGCGAATTTTTCAGGGAGCCCGACCCGCAGCTTGGATTTTTGTGGGGCGGGCTGACCATGGGCATGCTGCTTTCCATCCCTATGATCATTGCAGGAACAATCATTATTGTGGTGGCATGGCGCCGCGGGAGTGTGATGCAGGTAGCGCCACCCGTTCAAGGAATGTCGTGACTGAAGATTCGCCGCTGCAGTTCGAGATCAAGAAACTGATCAAGTCGGCCGGCCCAATGCCGGTGTGGCGTTACATGGAGTTGTGCCTGATGCACCCCAGGCACGGCTATTACCTTTCCCGCGATCCGCTGGGGCGCGAGGGCGATTTCACCACGGCGCCTGAGGTGAGCCAGATGTTCGGCGAGTTGCTGGGACTGTGGGCGGCGTCGGTTTGGAAAGCGATCGGTTCGCCGCCCCTGTTGCGGCTGATCGAGCTTGGACCCGGGCGCGGCACCATGATGGCGGATGCGCTGCGCGCGATGCGCGTGCTGCCGCCGCTTTACCAGGCGCTCAGCATCCACCTCGTCGAGATCAATCCAGTGCTGCGCGAGAAGCAGAAGGCCGCGCTGTCGGGCTCTCGCGACATCGCCTGGCACGACACGATCGACGACGTGCCGGACGGCCCCGCCATCATCCTCGCCAACGAGTATTTCGACGTGCTGCCGATTCACCAGGTGGTGAAACGCGAGACCGGCTGGCACGAGCGCACCGTCGAGATCGACAGCACCGGCGAACTGGCTTTCGGCGCCGCCCCCGAGCCAACCCCGCACTTCGACGTCCTGCTGCCATCCCTGGTGCGCGCCGCCCCTAGCGGTGCGGTGTTCGAGTGGCGGCCGGACGCCGAGATCATGAAAATCGCCAGCCGGGTGCGCGACCAGGACGGCGCGGCCCTGATTATCGACTACGGTCACCTGCGCAGCGACGCCGGCGATACCTTCCAGGCCATCGCCCGCCACAGCTTCACCGACCCGCTGAAAAATCCCGGCCAGGCCGACGTGACGGCGCATGTCGATTTCCAGGCGCTGGTGCGCGCGGCCGAAGATCTCGGTGCGCGCGTCCACGGCCCGGTGCCGCAGGGCGATTTTCTCAGGCGGCTCGGCATCGAACCCCGCGCGATGACACTGATGGCAAAGGCCTCTCCTGAGGTTTCCGAAGATATTTCGGGCGCGCTGAAGCGGCTGGTCACCGGCGGCCGCGGCGGCATGGGATCGATGTTCAAGGTGCTGGCGATCTCCGAGCCCAATCTCATTTCGCTCGCGGGATTTGCCGACGAGAGGCCGGACGCCAAGGCCGAGGCGCCATGAAGCTGCAATCGCCGCTGCTCTCGGCCATCCCCGGCCTGCGTCACGCTTTCTTCAGCCGCGAAGGCGGCGTCTCCGATGGCATTTATGCCGGCCTCAATGGCGGGCTCGGCTCCAACGACGATCCCGTCGCTGTCGCGGAAAATCGTCGCCGGATGGCGGAGCAGATGGGTGTGCCGCCCTCGCATTTTCTCGGCGTGCACCAGATCCATTCACCCGATGCGGTGGTCGCGACCGGGCCATGGCAGGGTGCCTCGCGCCCGCGCGCCGACGCCATCGTCACCCGCACCGAAGGTCTCGCCATCGGTATCACTGCGGCCGACTGCGGACCGTTGCTGCTGGTCGATCCCGACGCGCGCGTGATCGGCGCGGCGCATGCCGGCTGGAAGGGCGCGCTGGCTGGAATTGTCGAATCCACTATCGAAGTCATGGAAAAGCTTGGCGCCGAACGCGCCGGCATCGTCGCCGCGATCGGCCCTTTGATCCGCCAGCCTTCTTATGAAGTCGGCAATGAATTCGTCGAGCGGTTTATGGAGGAGGACGCGGAGAACACCCTGTTCTTCCTACCCGCCGCACGCGAAGGCCACGCGATGTTCGATCTCGCCGGCTTCATCCGCGCCCGACTCGAAAATGCCGGGGTGCTTGTCATCGACGACATCGGCATCGATACTTATTCCGACGAGCGCTTCTTCAGCTACCGCCGCTCGGTGCATCGCGAGGAGCCGGACTATGGCCGCCATGTTCATGCCATTGTTCTGGAAGCCTAGCCTCGGCGGAAGTCCTTCAACCGAAACGAAAATTATTCGCGCGCCGGGCGACCTCGCCGCGCTCATCACGTTATGTGATGCCGCCCTAGACCTTAACGCATTTTAACGATATCGCTCTGGGCGCGATGTGGGACGCGTCAACAAGCCTATTCAGGATCGGCAAGGACCTGCCACGCGCCGCGATGGCCGCGGCGCTGTTGGCAATCGCTTGCGGGCTTGGTGGCTGCGCCGGGGGCGCAGCGGTCGGCGGCTCGTTTGCCATGGCCAATAGCGGCGGCGCTCCCACCGTCGCCTTCGAATCGATCGACGGCCCGCCGCCGCATCTGTTCGACCGGATGGTCGGCGTACTCGACAGCGAAGCCAAGCTTCGCAATCTCTCGATCGTCTCGCGCGAAGGCGCGGCGTCCTACCGGGTGCGAAGCTATCTTTCCGCCCAGGTCAGCCGCGGACGCACCACCATCGCCTGGGTCTTTGACGTCTATGACCAGAACCAGCAGCGGGCGCTGCGCCTTTCCGGCGAGGAACCGGCCGGCAAGGCCGGGCGCGACCCCTGGGCCGCGGCCGACGATCTCGTCTTGCGGAAAATTGCCCAAGCCGGATTGAGCGGTCTTGCGAGCATGATCAATGGAACAGCTCCTGCGGATGCGCCTCAGCCCTCCCCTGTACCGGCCCTACGCGGATCCGTGGTGGCAAGCGCTGATCGGCCTTCGCCGGTTTCCAGCGAATGGCGCGTCGGCGCCCTGAGCTACACCAGCCATTAGCCACGCGCCTGACAAACCGCCATTTTTGCCCGGGAAAACCGGGCCCATGGGTTGCCAGCCGGGCCACCCCCTTGATATCACCTCGCTTATCGAAACGCGCTATTTCGTGGGTATTGCGATATGCTGAACATTGTATCCAGCAAGGCGCGGGGAGAAGCCTCGATGTCGGCCAAGAACGGCTCCATCAAGCTGGTTGCCGGCAATTCCAATCCTGCGCTGGCGCAGGAAATCGCCGACTGGCTGCATCTGGCGCCCACCAAAGCCATCGTCCGCCGCTTTGCGGACATGGAAATCTTCGTCGAAATCCAGGAAAATGTCCGCGGCTCCGATGTCTTCGTGATCCAGTCGACGTCGTTTCCCGCCAACGACCATCTGATGGAACTGTTGATCATCATCGACGCCTTGCGTCGTGCCTCGGCGCGCCGCATCACGGCGGTGGTGCCGTATTTCGGTTACGCCCGGCAGGATCGGAAAGCCGGCCCGCGCACGCCGATTTCGGCGAAGCTGGTGGCGAACCTGATCACCCATGCCGGCGCCGATCGCGTCATGACGCTCGATCTGCACGCCGGGCAAATCCAGGGCTTCTTCGACATCCCGACCGACAATCTCTACGCCTCGCCGGTGATGGTGCGCGATATCCGCGAACGCTTCGACCTCACCAATGTGATGGTGGTTTCGCCTGATGTCGGCGGCGTGGTGCGTGCGCGCGGGCTGGCCAAGCGCATCAACGCCCCGCTCGCCATCATCGACAAGCGCCGCGAACGCGCCGGTGAATCCGAAGTCATGAACGTGATCGGCGATGTCGCCGGATACACCTGCATCCTGGTCGACGACATCGTCGACTCCGGTGGCACCCTGGTGAACGCCGCGGACGCGCTGCTCGCCAATGGCGCCAAGGAAGTCTACGCCTACATCACCCACGGTGTGCTGTCCGGCGGCGCCGCCGCCCGCATCACGTCCTCCCGGCTGAAAGAACTCGTCATCACCGATTCGATCCTGCCGACGGAAGCGGTCAGCAAGGCGCCCAACATCCGCACGCTGTCGATCGCCTCCCTGATCGCGGAGGCCATCGGCCGTACCGCGTCCGAAGAGTCGGTGTCGAGTTTGTTCGATTAGGCTGCGGGCAAAAACCTATCTCGTGTCCCGGACGCGGCGCAGCGCTTAGCGATGCGCCGCAGAGCCGGGACCTATTTTCGATGGGCCCCGGATCAGCAGCGCACCGTCCGGACGATGCGGAGCCTGTCATCGGGCGCGCATTCGCGCGACCCGTTGGCATCGCCGAGAGCGCGCTGCGGAGCATCCGGGGAACATCCAACTTCAAGGGATGCAAAAAAGGCAGCCGCGGCGGCCTATGCGGCGCGATAGGCGACGGGTTCGATGACGGTCTTCTCGGGCAGCAACGCCGAAGACGACCCGGACAACGAGGTCGCCAACCGCCCTAACGTAGTCCAATCAATCGCATCACCGTAACGCTGTTCGATGTCGTCTAGCAGGCGATCGAGATAGTTCATGTAGAGATCGTCAACACCGTCGAGGTGGACGTGCCCCGGGACATTCTTGGTGATGTGCGCCTTGATCGACAGGACGCCCCCGGCGTCAAGGATGTCGAAGGCGCGCTCCGGCGCCGATGTGGCTTGAAAATTGGTGCTGATGTGTACGAGGTTTGGCGCGATCCGCTCCGGAAATAGCATGCTTACGCCGCTCAATCCCGACATCGCCGTTCTAGCGTCCTTCGATACGGGGGTCCGGATATCCCGCGCGGACGCCACCCAATCGATTCCGACATCACGGCATGCTTGTTGCAGGGCTGGGCCGCAATCCCATCCGGGGGGTTGAAGCCCCCGCACATAGCGCAAACCGGATTCTTCGAAAATTCGGATAGCTTCAGCCAGCATGCCGGCGCACGCGGCACGGTCCTGGTCCTGAAATTCGACAGAGACCGAATCACCCGGATTAATGTGGTGCAGGCCATGCAGGGCGATTTCAGTGCGCGGCATCGCGTTGAGAAAAGCGACGAACTCCGGATGGTTGCGGAGGTCCATCGTTCCCTTCGGCAATACGCTTGCGAGATATACGCGATCGCGAAACCAGGGCACATGTCGCCAGAAGCGATCGGCGACCGGAGATATCCGTCGCCAGTCCGGCGTGACGAAGAGCGTTATCTGCAGTTGCGGATGTCGCTCCAACAGCCACAGCAGGCGACCCAAAGCGCCCTTTTCGAGATCGCCGCCGCCTTCATACGCGCTTTGCGAAGTTCCGGGAAAGACGTCGTCGACGGACATCACGACCGCGGCGGACCTGCCGGGACTGTACCAGTGGATCGGTCCCAACTTGGCATCATCAAGGATGAATGCCCGCCGCAGTTCTTGCGCAGGGCCGAACTGCCAATCGTCCATGCTCAAATTCCCAGGACCACGTCGCTACATGCGCGCAATAGCTCAACTAAACCGCGGCGTATGACCAACATCTTTAGGGCAATGATGCACGGATCGAGAAGTTTACGTCGTGATGAATCAGGAATGAAGTTCCTGGCGACCATTTGGAGTGATGGGCTCCCGAAAAGCCTGCCGTTCACGTTTGCTTAACCAAACACTGAACTGGGCGGATCCGACTGCGCTCTGGTAAACACAAGGAAAAGCTTTCACCTTATTCCTGCACGAGAAAGCTCAGAAGAATTTTGAAGCTAGATTTTGCGCGGGCCCCGTCCTGGCCTACTTGAACTAGAACCGAAGTTGCTAGGTCATTTTCCTAACAGTGCCGCGATGGCCCCGCGAAAGCGGTGGAGTTTTTTCAATGGCTGCCAAACAATGGAAGGCGCCCAACAGCAAAATAGAGCCGCCAAAACCCTCTCCATTGGGTGCTTCGGCTCCGAACGCCCCGGTCGGACCGGGCGAAACGCTCGTCGACCGTCCGGCCGGTCTGGATGTGCGGGCTCAATCGGCGCGGCTGAAGGAGGCTTTCGAAGCGCCGGATCCGCTCGACCTCGATCTGCACCCCGCCGCTCCGTCACCCCAACGCGGCAGCTTTTTTGCGCGCTATGGATCGCGCGCGCTCAAGTCGGCGCTCGGGCTCGGGGTCGTCGTCATTGCCGGGGTGGGTCCGGTGCAGCGCTTGCTCGAGTTTTCGAGCGTGGAAGCGGTCGTCAACGCCCGTCTCGTCTCGCTGCGGGCGCCGATCGATGGCACGATAGAGAATCTTTCTCCAACTATCGGCGCGGTGACGCCCAGAGGCAGACTCCTGTTGCACATTTCCAATAGCCGGGCCGATCGAACAAGGCTGGATGATCTGCAGAGACTGATCGATCAAACGGAGGGTGAGCGTCCCGCCATCGCCAAGCGCCTCACGCGGCTACAGGAACTCTACGAACAGGTTTCCCAGCAGGCGCGAGCCTTTCAAGCCGGACGGATCAGAGAGCTCGAAGAGCGCATGATGGACCTGAAGGCGCAGGCCTCCGCCACCGAGGCTTCCGAGTTCGAAGCGGCATCGACGCTGGCGCGTACCAAATCGTTGGCGGCGACCGGATACCAGACGACCGTGGCGGTGGAGCGGGCAGAACGGGATGCCAAGGTCGCAACCCAGAACCAAAAGGCCCTCAATCATCGGCTGTTCGCTATTGTGGTCGAGCTTGAGGCCGCTCGCCGCGGCGAATATGTCGGCGACTCCTACAATGATCGACCGAGTTCGCTCCAGCATGCCGATGATTTATCGGTTCGCATTGCCGAGGCCGAGGCCGAGCTCAGTACCCGCGACCAGCGGCTCACCAAGCTTCACGCCACGCTGGACGCCGAAGCTGCCCGATATTCCGAACTGTCCAATGCGGTGCTGGCTTCCCCGATCGACGCACAGGTTTGGGAGGTCTTGGTATCTCCCGGCGAAGAGGTGAGGAAAGGTCAAGACCTCCTGCGTCTTCTCGACTGTTCCGGCGCCCTCGTTACCGTCACGGTCCGGGAATCCGTGTTCAATCAATTGCGCATCGGCGACAAGGCGCAATTCCGCTATTCGAGCCAATCGGACAGATACAACGGCACGATCGTCCGCATGTCAGGGAGCGCGGCGCCTCCAGACAATCTTGCGATTCAACCCACGGGGCTTTCATCCGGAGGATATCGCGTAGCTGTGTCGGTCCCTGACCTCGCCTCGTCGACGCAATGCGGAGTCGGACGCACCGGGACGGTCGTGTTCAACCCCTCGGCCGGCTCCGGCGGGACGTTGCAGTCGCTTCGAAACGCGATCTCGTTCTTTCTGCCCGGTTCTTGATCGCCATGCCCGGCGGCTGGTCAGAACCAATCGCACCGGCTCTGTTGGCGACCGGCTTTCTTTGCCTGTTTCTGCCCTGGGCCAACCGTGAAAACCCGTGGGTCCGTGCCGCGCTGGTTGCAACCTCCCTGATCCTGACCTGGAATTACCTGCTTTGGCGGATCACACAAACCCTCCCGCCATTCGGCATATCTGCCGATTGGCTGTTTGGAATCAGCTTCTTGAGCGTCGAACTCATCACCGGAATTGGCGGAACCATCACATGGATCCTGCTGACACGGAGTTCCTCGCGATCGGCGACTGTCACAGCGAATACATCGTGGCTCTTGCATACAAGGCCGCTCGTCGACGTCCTGATCTGCACCTACAACGAAGATCGGGCCATCCTGGAGCGCACCATTATCGGCGCGATGGCGATGCACTATCCCAATTTCAGGGTTTGGGTTCTCGACGACGGCCGGCGTGCCTGGTTGAGCGAACTCTGCGCCCAAAAGGGTTGCAACTATCTCACCCGGCCGGACAACTCGCATGCCAAGGCCGGCAACATCAACCACGCGGCTCAGCACCTGGCGCAGCTGTCCTCGCCGCCAGACTTCATTGCGGTGCTCGACGCGGATTTCGTGCCCTTTTACAATTTCGTCTCGCGCGCAGTTTCCTTGTTCAAGGACCCGGCGGTCGGAATTGTGCAGACGCCGCAACATTTCTTCAACCCCGACCCGATACAGAGCAACCTGGCCATCTCCGAGGTTTTTCCGGACGAGCAGCGTTTCTTCTTCGACATTATCATGCCCTCCAGGGACGCCTGGGATCTGGCCTTCTGCTGCGGCACATCGTCCGTCATTCGGTTCGCCGCACTGCGCGAGATCGGCGGCTTTCCGACGGATTCCGTCACCGAAGACTTCCTGCTCACCGTTCGTCTGAGGGAACGGGGCTATAAGACGCAATACTTGAACGAAAAGCTGTCGGTTGGCCTCGCACCCGAGGGCATCAAGGAATATGCGACGCAGCGCACCCGCTGGTGTCTCGGTCTCATACAAATCTGCCGAGGTCGGTCCGGCCCCCTTCGCTTCGGCAACGGCCTTCCACTCATGTTCCGCATCAGCCTGATAGAAACGTTCTTCTACTGGGGCGGGAGCTTTTTGTTTCGCATGGTCTGCATGTTGGCCCCCGCGTTCTATTTCCTTTTTGACGTTCGCATGGTGCAGGCCAACCTTTCGGATGCGATCGCGCACTTCGCTCCGATGGTGATTACGCAAATTGCCGTTACGACGTGGCTCGGCGGCGGCCGCATGCTGCCTTTGATTTCGGACGTTTACCAAATGCTCATCGCCCCCGAGATCATCAGGGTCGTAGCTTTTACGCTGATACAACCCCGCGGCCATGAGTTTAAAGTCACCGCCAAGGGAATTCACTCTGTCGGTTTGAACATTCAATGGCGGCTGCTCTTCCGCTTCCTCGCTATTGCCTTCATCACGATCCTGGGCCTTGGCAAGGTCTTTGCGTTCGACCACTCAGACCTTATTGAGGATGGTGGAGCGCTCAACCTGTTCTGGGCCTGGTACAATCTCGTGGTCTTGACGATTTGCTGCCTCGTCTGCGTTGAGCAGCCGCGACGCCGAGCCGACGAGCGTTTCTCCGCCAAAGAAAAAGTGCTCATCAAAATCGGCGATCGGTCGCACGTCTACGACGTAACGGACATTTCCGCCGGCGGATTGCGTTTGGCAGGTGAGATACCAGACCCGGTTGGGTCGCCGGCCACCCTCATCATGGGAGGGGTCGAGAGCCCTGCCGTCATTGCCCGCAAGGGTGTCAACGAGTTCGCGGTCAGCCTGATTGGCGATGAAGCGCGGGAAGCGATGACCCTGCGTGTCTATTCCGAGCGATATGGCAAACCGCTCGAAAAGATTCTTGCAAGCCGGGTTCTCGCGGGCATTCTTCAGCGCCTCGCCAGATGAGCTCCCGCGTCTGCCATCGCCCCCGTGATTGGCATTTGCCGATGCGTGGTGGTGTCCAAACGTGCGAAATCATGGTTCCACAGGACCCTACCTCGCCCGAATGCAGGCTACCGTGCCCCGTTAATGTTACGCCTTAACTAATAATTAATTATACGTTTGCGGGCCCGAAATGACCGGCCTAGCGTCATTGGCGTGCCGCTCAGTAACCAACGAATTGGTGCGTGCCATGACGTATAGAATGTATGTGGCGTTTATCGCGTTTCTCAGCGCCATCACGCTTATGCTTGCCGCGAACGAAGCATTCGCCAAGTCGGGAACAGCGCATCGTGGAGCGTTTGCTTCGGCGCGTTCGATTTCCACTCCATCAGTCGCCCGACCGTTCCGACATCATCGCGGACACCACGCCGGCGCTGTCTGGCCCGCCGTAGGCGACGTCTTCTACGGGCCAACGAATGGCGAGCCCCTGGCCGATGTTGCGCCGCCGATACCAGGCGATATCCGGAACACACAGGCCTATGATATTCCCTGGGATTGGGCACATCGATATCCGCCGGTGGTCGCACCCTCTCGGCGACCCTATGTGCCGAGTTGCCCCACGCAGACCATAACGGTTCCCGGCGGGCATGACAGCACGGAACACACCGTCAATATCACGCGGTGCTACTGACAAGCGAACTTGAGCAAGCATGGGCCAGCGGGTCGCGCGAATCCGCCCGATGAGTGCTTGTGAAGAGCGGCAGCGCGTACCTATATCGGGTTCATGAGCAGAGCGTTCGTTAACGAGGACAGCTTCATCGAGGAGCTTCCCGACATACCTGTTTCAGACCACCCCAACCTGGTCACAGAGCGAGGGCTGGAACTGATCGAGGCGGCGTTGGCGGCTGCGCGAGGCGCGTATGGTGAAGCCCAGGCCATCGGAGATCGAGCCGCGCTGGCCAAAGCCGGACGCGATCTGCGTTATTGGAGCGCCCGTCGCGCCAGTGCGACCGTCATGCGCCCGACAACGGAAGCCAATATCGTCCAGTTCGGAAGCGCGGTGACGATCGTACGCGACGACGGCAGGGAACAGACCTTCCGGATCGTCGGCGAAGACGAGGCCGATCCGAAAAATGGGTCCATTTCTCACGTCTCGCCACTGGCGCGATCGCTCATCAACAAGCGCGTCGGCGACACAATAAAGGCAGGCAAGGGCGAAGCTGAAATTCTAGCTATCAAGTAGCGGGACCGCCTTGAACTACGAGGTTTCGCTCTTTCACCGATGGCGGACATTGATGAGCCCGCCTCCTAATGCGTCACGGGCAATTCCGTCCTCTGTTGCGGTGATTGAATCCAAACCGAAGCCGATTTATTTTGGTGCAGAAATCCAGCGAGGCGTGATGGACCGAGGCAGGCCCAGTCGTACGGCGTTTGGGGCTGCCGCATTTCGCGCAGCGCATCAAATCGTGGATCAGGGCAATATCTTCAACGATCCTTACGCCTTGGCTATCCTTGGAGAGAGGGCGGCTGCTGCGATCGAGGAGATAGCTGCGGTATCCTCCAATCAGGTGATGCGCCTGTTTATCGCGACCCGCAGCCGCGTTGCGGAGGATTGTTTGTCGGCGGCAGTTGCACGCGGCGTGCGCCAGGCCGTCATTCTGGGTGCGGGCCTTGATACATTTTCGCTTCGCAATCCACATTCGGAACTGGGCTTGCGGGTATTCGAGGTGGATCACCCGTCAACGCAACAATGGAAGCGCAGACATCTGGAGGCGTTGGGTTTGAACATCGCTCCTTCCGTGGCATTCGCTCCCGTTGATTTCGAACGGCAGACGCTGACGGATGGCTTGGCGGCCGCTGGATTTCGGTGTGACCGGCCAGCGTTCTTCATCTGGCTGGGCGTCGTGCCCTATTTGAGGCGAGAGACCGTCTCGACGACATTGCAGACTATCGCCGGAATGCCGATGGCGGAAGTCGTGTTCGATTACTCGGAGCCTTTGGAAAATTATTCACCCGCTCGCCGCCCCATCGTCACCGCCAGAGCCGCAGATGCGGCGTCGGCGGGCGAGCCCTGGCTGAGCTTCTTTGATCCGCGTGAATTGCAGATGGAGCTGCTTGAAATGAAGTTCGAAGACATCGAAGATTTAGGTCTGCCCGAACTGGCCGCGCGCTATTTCAGCGATCTTGCGCTGGAAGCCAATGATGGCCCAGGCCCTCATTTGATACGTGCCCGCCGTCTCGATTGATGGCTCCGGCCGGCGGCCTTCGCGCGGATCACTCAATGCCCGGTTCGGGTCATTTTTGGATATCAACGCGCGCAACTGTGAGGTCCGCTTTACTCCGTGAACTCCCTCGTCCTGACGGCTTAGGCCCGCTCAACCGCCATCGGTGGCTGAAACTTTTCGATCAGGATCGTCATACATGGGAGGAGGCCACGTCCCACACTCGAAGCTTCGGGCGTTGCCCGGGCAGACCCCGCCTCCCTGACTGGAAGGCCTGGTAACAGGCCACGCCTGACCGGCAGACCAGGGATCGCTGAAGCCGGGGCTCCTTTGTTTTTTATGCTTCTTCATATGCTTGCCGCTGCGCGTCTCGGCCTTGCCTGGTGTGACCATCGGAACCACAACCAGCGCCGTCCCGTATATGGCGAGCGTCAAAAGCCTTATCGCAAATTTGCTCATGCGTAATCCCGTGCAAGGTCCCCTGATGGTACACCGCGCCGGAACGAACATTCCCCGGGGCAATTTCAGGTGACTCATGCGGGCTACCTACCCGCTTTCGCCCCTCGCATGACGGCCGTTACTTCCCCGCCCCGCGCTGTCCGCGCCGCCGCTCGATCGTGATCTCGGCCAGGATCGACATCGCGATTTCTTCCGGCGTGATTGCGCCGAGGTCGAGACCGGCGGGCGCCTTGATGCGATCGATGGCGGATGCCTCAATACCCTCGGCCATCAGTTTCGCCCGCAGCGCCGCCATCTTGCGGCGGCTGCCGACGAAGGCGTGATAGGCGGCCTCGGTCGCAGCCGCCGTCCGAAGTGCGGCTTCGTCGCCCTTGCCCTGGGTCGAGACCACGACGAAGCGTTTTGCATGGTTAAGCTTTCCCAACGCATAGCCGTCGATCAGCATGTCGGCGTCGGGCGTGCTCGTCAGGTCGGCAGACGGCGCAGCAACCGTGACGTGATAGCCGAGTTGGCGCGCTTGCGTCGCAAGCGACAGCGCCACCGGGCTTCCGCCGAGAACGACCAGCGAGGGATGCGGCAGCACCGGCTCGACAAACACGTCCATGGTGCCCTTGCTCGGGCACATGTTCTCGGCGAAGCGCACGCCGTCGCGATTCTCGCCGGGCTTGACGCCGAGCTCGGCAAGAAGATTCTCTGGCTGCACCGAGACCATGCGCGGCTCGCCATCGGCGAGCGCGTCGCGCGCGGCCTTGAGCACCGCGCCGCGGGCGCAGCCGCCGCCGATCCAGCCCGCCACAATGGTCCCGTCCGGGCGGATGATCGCCTTGGCGCCGGCCTTGGCGGCGGTTACCGACACCGTCCGCACTACGGTGGCGAGCACAAAGGCTTCCTCGGCGGCCTTGAGCTGCGCCACCAGATCCATCACTTCCACATGCCTGGTCATGGGCGTGCCTCCCAAACTCACAGCTTCGCCAGATAGGGTTCAAGCGCGGTCAGGCTTTTCAACGTGTTGGCGGGTGCATAGAGATCGATGTAGGGCAAAGCTGCCTTGATGCCCGCGGCCGAGGGCGTATAGCCCTCCCACGCCATCATCGGATTGAGCCAGACGATGCGGCGGCAGCGCTTTGCAAGCGCCGCCATTTCGCGGCCGAGCAGCCTGGCGTCGCCGGTCTCGTAACCGTCGGACACGATCATCACGCATGAGCGTGAATGCAGCACGCGCGCGGCGTGCCAGCGGTTGAAGGTCTGCAGGGATTCGCCGATCCTGGTGCCGCCGCCGGCGCCTTGGGCCATGATCGACAATCGGTCGAGTGCGCGGCCTGCGTCCTTTTCCTTCATGGCGTCGGAGACGTAAGCGAGCCTGGTGTGAAACAGAAACGCTTCGGCTTCGCGAAACTCATCGAGCACACCGTGGATGAAGCGCAGGAATACGCCGGTGTACATGCTCATCGAGCCAGAGGCGTCGAGCAGCACGACGAGCCGCAGCGGCTTTTCCTTGCGCTGCCGCTTGACGAGCGTGATCGGCACACCGCCATGGCTGATATTGCCGTGGATCGTTCGCCGCAGATCGAGCCGGTAACCGCGCCGCCGCGCCAGATCGCGCCGGGTCAATCGCGTGCGCATGGTCCTGGCAAGTCGTGCTGCGACTTCGTGGGCCTGCTCGATCTGCTCGGGGTCGGCCATCCTGCGGAAATCGACGTCAGCCAAATTGTCGGCGCGCGAGGCGCCTTCCTTGCGGCCTTCGCCGGCGCGGCCCTCGGGCGCATCGTCGCCTTCAGATGGAATTTGATCGGTGGCCGCGTCACCCGTGGCCGCCTCTGATTTGCCGCCCTGCAAGCTTTTCAACGAGGGGCTGTTGGCCGCCTTCGCCGAGCCGAGGGCCAGCGACCGCGATCGCACGCGCTTGCCAAGCCAGAATGCATCGAACAGCCCATCGAACCTGTCCCAATCGGATTTGCGCGCCGAGAACAGGTGTTTCAGGGCGACGCGCAACAGCCCCGGCTTTTCGGCATAGCCGGCCGCCATCAGCGCAGCCGCGTCCTGACCTTCCTGCAGGCCGACGGCAAAGCCGGCTTCTCGCAAAGTCCTGAGAAACGCGGCAAGCTTTGCGGCGACGAGCCGTGAAACCCCGTCGATCTCGTCATAGCCCGGACTGGTGCCGCAGCAGCTCATGCGACCTTCCCCAACAGCCGTTCGGTGACCTCGCGGGTGACGCGCGACTTGTCCTCATGGGTCTTGAGCAGGCACATCAGGGTCTCGTGCACCGTCTCCGGGGTCTCGCGCAGATCGCGCACGCCGATCCCGACCAGCGCGGCGGCCCAGTCCAGCGTTTCCGCCACGCCCGGCACCTTGCGCAGTTCTTCTTTGCGGATGCCTTCGACCATGCGCGCGATCTGCAGCGACAGCGACGCGGACGCGCCGTCGATCCGCGCCATGATGATGCGGGCCTCGCGATCGACGTCGGGGTAATCGACGTAATGATAGAGACAGCGGCGGCGCAGCGCGTCGGAGAGTTCGCGGGTGCCGTTCGAGGTCAGCACCACATGCGGGATCGTGGTCGCCGAAATCGTGCCGAGTTCCGGGATCGACACCTGGAAGTCCGACAACAATTCGAGCAGGAACGCCTCGAACTCGTCGTCGGCGCGATCGATCTCGTCGATCAGCAGCACCGGCGGCTTGTCGCGCCGGATCGCCGCCAACAGCGGCCGCTCCAGCAGGTATTTCTCCGAGAAAATCTGATCCTCGATGGTTTCGGCGTCGACGCCGCGATGCGCCTGGATCGAGAGCAGTTGCCGCTGGTAATTCCATTCATAGAGCGCGGCCGACTGATCGAGCCCCTCGTAGCACTGCAGCCGGATCAGCTCGGCGCCGAGCGCGCCGGCCAGCGTACGCGCCACCTCGGTCTTCCCGACGCCCGCCTCGCCCTCGAGCAGGAGCGGTCGGCCCAGCGCGAGCGACAGGAACACCGCTGTCGCGAGATCG